>CAZWJX010000113.1:0-7933 GCA_964634695.1 uncultured Syntrophobacterales bacterium
CCGAAGGGCGCGTGGCAATCTCATAAAAAGACAATGAAGAGATTGCTTCGCTTCGCTCGCAATGACACAGGAACGAGATTGCTTCGCCCTCACTTCGTTCGGGCTCGCAATGACACGGGAAAGAACAACAAAGGATTGCTTCGTCGCTTCGCTCCTCGCAATCAACATTATTCATTGGACAAACTTTTGATCAAGTGGCAATATTAGTTGCATCGCGCCGGGGAAACTGCAACAAAACAAAGAGGAGGGAGATCACCATGAGTTACGAAACGCTTATTGTTACAAAAGAAGGATCTATTGGCTGGATCAGCCTGAACAGACCTGAGTTTTTCAATACCTTCAGTTCCACGCTTGCTCGAGAACTTAATGACGCTCTCAGATCTTTCGATGCGGACGAGTCAGTTCGCGTGGTGATAGTTAAGGGCGAAGGGAAGGCTTTCTCTACGGGCATTGATATAAAAGAATTCCACGGAAAGACAGCCATGGAATATCATGCCTGGATAAGCCTCATGGACGAAATGCACTTTACCATAGCATCCATGAGCAAGCCTGTTATAGCCATGGTTCATGGTTATGCTGTGGCAAACGGTGCCGGACTCATGTTCGCTGCCGATTTTGCCATAGTTGCTGATGGAACAAAAATCGGAACGACCGCCATAAACGTGGGGCTCCTTTGCACCGGCCCCATCATCCCGGTAAGCTATAAGCTTGGAAAACACAAATCCCTTGAAATGCTTCTTTCCGGCGACATGATTGACGCTCGTGAAGCCGAACGACTCGGTATAGTGAACAAAGTCGTTCCTCCCGAAAAGCTCGAAGAGGAGACTCGAGCCTTTGCCGAAAAGCTCATCGCCAAAAGCCCTGTGGCACTGGCCCTTGGAAAACAATTCTATTACAAAATGATAGACATGCCTTTCAGTCAGCGGTTTGCTTACAGTAGCGAAGTCTTCACGCGCCTTTGCACCACGGAGGACGCAAAGGAAGGCGTGAGTGCTTTCCTTGAAAAGAGAAAGCCTCAGTGGAAAGGACGCTAGATAAATTCGCTACACGCCCGGCACTATCCCGTTAAGCACTTTTGGTGTTTAACCTTTCGTAAGGCTGCATCCACCCGACGGCGGGCGACGTTCACCTTCGGTGGCTGGTTGGTTATGGATGATAGCTGGTAGAGTCACCAGTTTTCGAGCCTGCGGTGATCTGCCGGCTATCATCCATCAGTCAAAGCCCGCCTTCACGAAAATGAAATCCCGCCATCCTGAAAATTGTTGCGAACTCCAGATCAATGACTAAAATACTTGCGCCGCATGGAGCGGAAAGGCCCATTTTCACGAAATTTCATTCTCTCGCGAGGAAATTCCTACGAGGGAAGTCAACCAAAGGAGGTCTCATGGGGTTTCCATGGAAGCGTCCACCTGCGCTCCTGGTGCTTGAGGACGGCACTGTGTTCAAAGGCAGAGCTTTTGCCGGAAGCGGTAAAGCCTTTGGAGAGGTCGTCTTTAACACAGGAATGGCCGGTTATCAGGAGATTCTCACGGATCCATCTTACAAAGGTCAGATGGTAGTCATGACCTACCCCCTCACGGGGAACTATGGCATCAACTCAGAAGACATGGAGTCTTCAAAAATCCAGGTCGAAGCGTTTATAGTCAAAGAATACCAGGATTTTCCAAGCAACTGGAGGAGCGAAAAAAGTCTTGCAGAATTTCTGGAAGAACACGGCAAGATTGGAATTGAAGGTGTCGATACCAGAGCTATTACCCGCCACATAAGACTTGCCGGTGCAATGCGTGGAGTCATAGCAACGGGCGTGGAAGACACACCCGAGGTCAGAAAGGAGCTTCTTGAAGAAGTTCTTGCCTTTCCCGGGCTGGTGGGAATAGACATGGTGAAGCGGGTAACCTGTAGTGAACCCTATCTTTGGGTCAATAACAGACCCCACTTTGGTATCCGCCACTGGCTGAAAGATCACCCCGGGTTCCGTATCGCCGCTTTCGACTTCGGCATAAAATACAATATCTTGCGAAATCTTGAGAAACAGGGCTGTCAGATTCTGGTTTTTCCCGCCACCACCACTGCGGACGAAATTCTTGAGCACGACCCCGACGGTATATTTCTTTCGAACGGTCCGGGAGATCCGGCCGCTGTAACCTATGCTATCGAAACGACGAAAGCTCTTCTGGGATCTCGCCCCATGTTTGGAATCTGTCTGGGACATCAGCTCATGGGGCTTGCTCTTGGGGGACGCACCTTCAAGCTAAAGTTCGGGCATCGAGGAGTAAACCAGCCTGTAAAGGATCTCACCACCGGAAAGGTAGAGATTACAAGTCAGAATCACGGCTTTTGCGTCGATCTTGAATCCCTTTCTCACGCACCTGTAAAGCTCACTCACATAAACCTTAACGATGAAACGCTTGAAGGGCTCGAACATCGTGACATTCCGGCGTTCAGTGTTCAGTATCATCCCGAGGCGGCACCCGGCCCTCATGATGCAACCTATCTTTTTGAACGATTCATAAACACCATCAAAAAATGCAGAAGAAGGACGGGTTGAGACATGCCAAAGCGAACCGACATTCGAAAGATTCTGATTATCGGCTCTGGCCCAATCGTTATCGGTCAGGCTTGCGAATTTGATTACTCCGGCACTCAGGCCTGTAAGGCTCTTAAAGAAGAAGGCTACGAAGTTGTCCTTATAAACAGCAACCCGGCAACCATCATGACCGATCCCGGCATGGCGGACAGAACCTACATTGAACCCATCACCGTCGAAGCTGTGGCAAAGATCATCGCCCGTGAAAGACCCGACGCCATTCTTCCCACATTGGGCGGACAAACAGGCCTGAACACTGCCATCCAGCTCTACGACGAAGGAATACTCGATCGTTACGGCGTGGAAATGATTGGTGCAAAGCCAGAAGTAATACGAAAAGCGGAAGATCGTAAGCTCTTCCGGGAAGCCATGGAGCGAATAGGCCTGAGAGTCCCGAGGAGCGGCATAGCTCATTCGCTGGACGAAGCCGACTCCATCGCTTCATCCATAGGTTTTCCCATCATCATCCGTCCATCTTTTACTCTTGGTGGGACAGGCGGTGGAGTAGCTTACAATCGCGAAGAACTTCTTGAAATCGCACAGCGTGGTCTCGACGCCAGCCTTATAAATACCGTCATGCTGGAAGAATCCGTTCTTGGCTGGAAGGAATTCGAGCTGGAAGTTATGCGTGATCGAATGGATAATGTGGTTATCATCTGTTCCATTGAAAACGTGGATCCCATGGGCGTTCATACCGGAGACTCAATCACGGTCGCACCTGCTCAGACTCTTACCGACCAGGAATACCAGCGTATGCGAGACGCCGCCATAGCTATCATGCGGGAGATAGGGGTGGAGACGGGTGGTTCGAACGTTCAGTTCGCCATAAATCCTGAAAACGGCGACATGGTCGTGATAGAGATGAATCCTCGAGTCTCCCGATCTTCGGCTCTGGCATCTAAAGCTACGGGCTTCCCCATAGCAAAGATTGCGGCCAAGCTCGCCGTTGGTTACACTCTGGATGAACTCCCGAACGACATCACAAAAGAGACACGGGCTTCCTTTGAACCCACGATAGACTACTGCGTTGTGAAAATCCCACGGTTTACGTTCGAAAAATTCCCGAGCACGGCCGATATTCTTACCACATCGATGAAGTCCGTCGGCGAAACGATGGCGATAGGTAGAACCTTCAAGGAAGCTCTCCAGAAGGCGATCCGGTCTCTGGAGATTGGTCGCTACGGCTTCCCCGATCCACCGCAGGATGCTTCTGAAGAATACATCGAGGAACTTCGAGAGCAGCTCAACCGTCCCAACTCGAAGCGTCTTTTCCAGATAGCGGAAGCCATGAAGCTCGGCATATCTATCGATGAAATATATGAACGCACAAAGATAGATCGATGGTTTCTTCACCACATCCGTGAAATAGTTGAGCTGGAAAATTACATCCGTCAGAATCCGGCTTTCATCGACGATAGAGACAACATGAAGCTTGTAAAATCGTGGGGCTTTTCCGACATCCGGCTCGCTCAGCTTACCGGCACCGATGAGGAGACCATCCGTCAGAAACGACTTTCTATGGGCGTGCGCCCCGTTTACAAGCTTGTGGATACCTGCGCCGCTGAATTTGAAGCCTACACGCCTTATTACTATTCGACCTATGAGGATGAAGACGAAGCCAGAGTATCCGACCGGGAAAAAGCTATCATCCTTGGAGGAGGCCCAAATCGGATCGGTCAGGGTATCGAATTTGATTACTGCTGTGTTCATGCGGCTTTTGCTCTCAAAGAAGAAGGAATCGAAGCCATCATGGTCAACTCCAACCCGGAAACGGTTTCAACAGACTACGATACGTCGGATAAGCTTTACTTCGAACCGCTCACTCGGGAAGATGTGCTCAGCATTGTGGAAGAAGAAAGCCGAAGCCTCGATGGCGGATCCCGGCTTCTCAAAGGACTGATTGTCCAGTTCGGAGGGCAGACGCCTCTTAATCTTGCCGTGCCACTTGAGAGAGCGGGAGTTCCGATACTGGGCACTTCGCCCGATGCTATAGACCGGGCTGAGGACAGAAAGCGATTTCAGGAGCTCCTTAATAAGCTTGGCTTAAAACAGCCCGAAAATGCCACAGCGATGACCGTTGAAGAAGCGCTCGAAGCGTCTCATAGGATAGGTTATCCTGTGGTTGTTAGACCGTCCTATGTGCTTGGCGGGCGGGCTATGGAGATTGTCTATGATCCCGAGTCGCTCAAAGAATTCATGGAGCATGCGATACATGTAAGCCCGGGTCATCCAATTCTTATAGATAAGTTTCTGGAAGATGCCATCGAACTTGACGTGGATGCTATAAGCGACGGCGAGACCACCGTTGTTGGCGGGATTATGGAACACATTGAAGCGGCGGGAATTCATTCAGGTGATAGCGCCTGCGTCATTCCGCCTATAAGCATACCTGAAGAAATTCAGCAGGAAATCATTCGCCAGACGAAGCTGATAGCTCAGGAACTTGGCGTCATAGGGCTTATGAACATTCAGTTTGCCATCCAGAAAGGCGTCATTTACATTCTGGAAGTAAATCCCAGAGCGTCCCGGACGGTGCCGTTTGTGAGCAAAGCCATTGGAGTTCCTCTTGCAAAGCTTGCCACCAAGATCATGCTCGGAAAGAAGCTCAAAGAGCTTGGCTTCACTAAGGAGGTTCGACCTTCACATATTTCTGTGAAGGAATCCGTCTTTCCGTTCAATCGTTTTCCGGGTGTCGACATTCTGCTGGGCCCCGAAATGAAATCGACGGGCGAAGTGATGGGGATTGATAGATCCTTCGGAATGGCCTTTGCCAAAGCACAGATGGCCGTTGGATTCAAACTGCCCCTTACGGGCACGGTCTTTATAAGCGTGCATGATCGTGACAAGCCGAAAGCAATTGATGTGGCAAGAGGATTTCATGATCTCGGCTTTAAAATAATCGCTACAAAAGGAACGGCCGATTACCTGAGGGAACACGGTATTCCTGCAGAAAGGGTTTTCAAGATTCGTGAAGGGAGACCTCACGTCGTTGACTATATCAAAAACGGTGCTGTGCATCTGGTTATAAATACAAGTCTCGGGAAGAAAACCTATTCAGATTCGAAGATGGTGCGTAGGGCCACATTGCTTTACAATATTCCTTACGCCACGACCATCTCCGGTGCTATGGCTCTGGTCAAGGCTATTGCGGCTCTTCAGAGCGGCGATTGGGACGTGTGCTCTCTGCAGGAGTATCATGCGAAAGTCGAGGCTGGACAGATGGATCTGGGGATTGGATTGTCGCTTCGCTCCTCGCAATGACGAATGTGGGTGTCATTGCGAGGCCACGGAGTGGCCGTGGCAATCCCGTCGTGTCATTGCGAGCGCCCGAAGGGCGCGTGGCAATCTCAAGAGATTGCTTCGCTTTGCTCGCAATGACGAGATTGCTTCGCCTTCGCTTCGCTCCGGCTCGCAATGACACGAGTGAGTAACGTCGTTCGGGCTCGCAATGACACGGGGGATAGGACAATGAGAGACTGCTTCGTCGTCTGCCACAGGCGGATGGCAATATATATCGGAAAACGGCGGGTGCATGCGCCGTTTAAGATCCGCAGAAGAGGTTGACGGATAATGAAAAAACTTCCGCATTTGCATCCCTTTGTTCCCTCTAAACGAGAAGAATGCGGCATATTCGGCGTTTACGGACATGAGGAAGCTGCGAAATTGACCTATTTCGGGCTGTATGCTCTACAGCATCGAGGGCAGGAGAGCGCCGGAATTGCGGTATCTGACGGCGGATGTCTCCGTGACTACAGACACATGGGGCTTGTTTCTGAGGTGTTTAAAGAAGAAACTCTTAAGAGTCTTCCGGGCTACCTTGCAATCGGTCATGTCCGCTATTCCACAACAGGATCTTCGCTCCTTTCCAATGCTCAGCCTTTTACCATGTATCACGGGCATGAGTACTACGCCATTGCCCACAACGGCAATCTGGTGAACGCTTACGAACTACGGCAGGAACTTGAAGAAGAAGGTGCCATCTTCCGGACCACAATGGACACCGAAGTTATCATGCATCTTGTGGCGCGAAATCTTCGCTACGGGCTGGAGGAGGCTCTGGTTCGAGCTCTAGAGCGCGTGAGAGGTGCCTATTCACTTGTTATGTGCACAAGAGACACCCTTATAGCTATACGGGATCCCAGAGGCTTCCGGCCACTGTGTCTTGGACAGATAAACGACGATACCTATGTTGTGGCGTCCGAAACGTGTGCGCTGGATTTGATCGAGGCTAAATATATTCGAGACATCGAACCCGGAGAAATTCTGTTCATCAATCATCACGGCTGCCGTTCCATAAAGCCTTTTAAGACCGAGCGCTCTCGCTATTGTATCTTTGAGTTTATTTATTTTGCACGTCCTGACAGTTCTATCTTCGGGCAGAACGTATACATGGTCAGAAAGCGGCTGGGACACCTCCTTGCGAAGGAAAACCACATAACTGGTGATATGGTTATGCCTTTTCCCGATTCCGGAAACTACGCGGCTTTAGGCTTTTCGGAGGCTTCAGGCATTCCGTTTGAGATGGGCATCATAAGGAATCACTACGTAGGGCGGACTTTCATCCAGCCGAGCCAGAGTATGAGAACATTCGCCGTGAGAATAAAGCTCAATCCTGTGAAAGAGCTCATCAGGGGGAAGAACATAATTCTTATTGAAGATTCCATCATTCGAGGCACAACCACAAGAACCAGAATAAACGCCTTGCGTCAGGCCGGCGCAAAAGAGCTCAGTATGCTTGTTAGCTGTCCGCCTCATCGTTTTCCCTGTCCTTATGGAATTGATTTTTCGACTAAGGGCGAGCTCATTGCGGCATCTCTCAGCGTTGAAGAAATACGCAAATTTATCGGGCTGGACGCTCTGAGCTATCTCAGCCTGGAAGGGCTTCTTGAAGCAACAGGCTATGGGCTGGAAGATCACCCATTCTGCATAGCCTGTTTTACAGGCGATTACGCTATTCCCTATGATCGTGAGCTTCAGAAGAACTGTTTTGAACGATTTTGATGAAAAGCTTGGAGTTGCCGGCGCCATTGTTCGTCATGGGCGGACTTCTTGGGATGACGAGTGTGGATGTCATTGGGAGGGTGCGTTCCTTTTTTCCGTCATTGCGAGGGCACGTTTTCTTTTCCGTCATTGCGAGGCCGCCGCAAGGCGGCCGTGGCAATCCCACCCCGTCATTGCGAGCGCCCGAAGGGCGCGTGGCAATCTCTACCGAAGGCGTCATTGCGAGGCTGCGAAGCAGCCGCGGCAATCTCAAGAGATTGCTTCGCTTCGCTCACAATGACAAGATGCGGGATTGCTTCGCCGCTTCGCTCCTCGCAATGACGAATGTAGGTGTCATTGCGAGGC
>CAZWJX010000114.1:0-7086 GCA_964634695.1 uncultured Syntrophobacterales bacterium
AGGGCGAAGCAATCTCTTCAGATTGCCACGGCCACTTCGTGGCCTCGCAATGACGCGTAATGGTATACGGTGGCCTCGCAATGACGCGTAATGGTATACGGCGGCCTCGCAATGACTTTCTTTGCCCGCAATGATTTTCTTTACCCCTCTGAGCTCCACATGAAATACACCTATTGTCATCCATCAAATCAGTTTTTCGAACAGGCTCAGGCAAAAGAGCGAAAAATCTATCTTACCAGAGAATTGCGGAAATATTTTCGAAAGTGTTGAACTACTTTAACGGGGAGCCTGAGAACTTAAAGCAATATTTGTTTCAAACAAAAGACTTTTCTCATCTAGAAAAAGCCGGTAATTAAACTTTCTGCTCTTCGGTTTTGGTGAGGCTCTGTATGAAAAATATCTGGTGGGCCGTGCTGGATTCGAACCAGCGACTCTCTGCTTAAAAGGCAGATACTCTACCTAGCTGAGTTAACGGCCCAACATGAGGCTGTAATTCGCTAGCAAAAGCAGGAACAAAAGTCAAGCAAAACAATGGACGAACACAAAAGATTTTATGTCCCGAAGAGGAGCTCTGGTCGTGAGACTCTGGTCCATTCATCCCAGGTATCTTGATTCAAGAGGGCTTGTAGCTCTGTGGAGAGAAGCCCTGCTGGCAAAACATGTGCTGGAAGGAAAGACAAAGGGTTACAGGCATCATCCTCAACTTATTCGATTTAGTCAGCATGAGAATGGAATAGTCGCCATAAATGCCTATCTCTGGCACGTTTTCTGGGAAGCAAAAAGCAGAGGATACAATTTTGACTTCCGCAAGTTACACGACTTTGAGCCTGTCTCGCCGATTTATGTATCGGAAGGTCAGATTTTATATGAATGGCATCATCTGATGAAAAAGCTGGAAAAGCGAGCCCCTGCCGTATTTGACAGATGGCGTAGCGTCACAACGCCTGAGGCGTTTCCCATCATGGAAGTTGTGCCGGGAGGAATCGAGCCTTGGGAAATTGCGGTCGATTATCGACCTGATGATAAAGGCGGCCTGCCGTAAGAAAGCGAAATCGGCCTGCCCGACTCAGAAAGTTTGATAAACAAAGTAAAAGGCGGATTGGAACGACGGCTTTGAATAATTCTTAAAGGGGAAAAGAACCTTACATCCCCGATTTCAAGGATCTTTTCCTTTCCATCGTCTCTCCATATCCGCTGGTACGGGTAAACGGCAAACCACCGGTAGATCTTCAAAGACGGCAATTCTTCGGAAAGCCTGTCGGAAAGAACTTCATCGAGCGGCGTAAACTTTTGATCGGCAAAGTCCACACTTTTTCGGATTATGTTAACGGACCCAACATGGTAGGTATTATTTTCTCGCACAACAAGTTTCCATATGAATGGAGTACCGAGGTCAGGCACAAGATCAAACTCTGAAGCCAGTAAAGCCGGGTTAGCTTTACTGAGAAATCCAGCGGCCGAAAACCTCAAAATTCCGCAACATACAGGGTATATGATAACCCATAAAACGAAAATCCACGTGATCAAATTCTTAGCCGGTCGGGAAATTGTATAAGAGCCACTGAATGCCGACGATAAAGCCGGCTTTTTTCCAGTTAAAACAAAGGATAACAAAAGAACAATGGCAAGAACGAATGTGTATATGGGATCAATGATAAAAACCCAGTCCAGCCGGAATCTGTGGTTAGTAAAAGGAAGTAAAAGCTGAGTCCCGTAAGACGTAATAAGATCCATGTACAGATGAAATAACATGCCCAAAAGTGTTACTATAAAAACCGCCACGATGGATGCCATGCCCGACGATTTTGCAAAGGCCAGAGCCAAAAGAAAAGATGATATAAAAGCAAAGGGTAAAGAATGGGTTATGCCACGGTGGTGAATTATGTAAGCGTCCATCCCCCAGAGACGCGAAATGTTATCAACGTCTGGAAGAACAGACGCGAGAAAGAAAAGCCCTGCGCATACAGAACGTGTCCGCTCCTGAAATCTGGATAAAAGCTCGATGGAATTGGTTTTGATCAGCCTGTATCCGGTAGCGCCTGTGACTATGTGGGTTACGTAGTCCATCGGGATAAATAATCGCAAAAAAAAATGAGCCGAAGGCTCCTACATCTCAGAAGCTCCACGGCTCATTTTGAGTCTTAGAGTTTACTGATGTCAATATTACGAATAAATTGCTTGATATTTTCCATGCACTTATTCAGCCATATTTCTTTTTCGGTAGGATGTTTTTCCTTCTCACACACGTCTGTATTTATAGATTCCACCGATTCCGTGGTGAGGAGGCCGTTCGTATCGGTCACGGATTCGTAATATTCGACATCAGCGGGAACCATGTTTTTGGTAAGATAAGTATTTCTGATCATCTCCAACCTCCTCTTAGTTTTTTACTCTCCAACCAAGAAAATAATCATTGTCAGTGAGGTGTAAAGTTCGGGAACCGACATCACTTCCGGGGGAATGGAGTTTTCTAATCGTCCGTAGAATTAGTTCGCCATATTCCACCGTATGCAGGGTTGTAATAGATCAGATCAAAAGCATTACCGAAACCATCAGGATGTCGGTACAGCTTCAGCGCCGTGCTTTCCGAAACATCTTCACTCAGGATAATTGCCACGCCAGGAACCGTCATGAAAAGGACGGTCGGGGGGTCCTGAGCTACCGTCTTTTCTCGAGGAAACTCGCCGTTTCTGGCAACAACGTATTTTCTAAAAAGAATTTTTTTGCCGTCGAGCGTGGTTAAATAACCCTTAGAAGGGTTAACATTTACAAACCACTGAGGGAAATGGACGGAGACGGGATGCACACCCTGTCCACGATCATAATCCCACGATCCATAGTAATACCACCAGTAGGTCTTTCTGAGGAAATCGACCGGAATGTAAAGAAATGACATCGTTTTCGGGTAGAGAAGTTCTCTCCAGAGTTTTTCGTTGTGTTCCTGATTATGGCGGAGGAGAGCATCGTACAGGACGGCCATTCCCCTCAGAGCTTCCTTCAGGAACTGAAAAGCCTTAGCTTCGCTTCCCAGTTCCTGCACAGCCACGGAAAAAGGGTGAAGATCGTTTTTAGCAAAGCAGTTAATCCAGTTTTTTGCCAGAACCACATCTTCCGTTGCAAAGGGATAGGCACTGATAATAATTCTGGGAGCGGCCTGTTTCCCTCCGTCAATAAAGGTTTTCTTTTTAGCATAGTACTGGAGAAGATAACCGTAATCCCACCATGCCCATATTACGCTGTTCTGAGGCTCTAACGGCTCCAGCGTTTTCGCCATCTGGACGAGATCTGCTCTAACATTGGGAATTGCTACCCCTTTCAGGTTGATATAAACGTTCGGAATTGTCATAGCGATAGAGAGCAGAATAGCAGTAACGATTCTCCATACTTCTGGAATCAAGGATAGCCTTTTTGAATTAATAAGCCACACACTGGTCAGAAAGACCAGTCCAAAGGCAAGAGGTGGCACCAGAAAAATGAGAAATCTGTTAGAAAAAAAGCCTCCAATTCCAAGTATTAAAAACGGCACCCAGAGAATGAAAAAAAACGGCCTGTAAATAATGGTCAGCACCGTGCCGGCTACGGCAGGAAATGCAAGTGCCCAGTGCCCAAGGATCTGGGCCATACCGTCACGCCATCCGACAACTTTTAGCTCGGTAATCGATTCGCCCACGGCCGGTTCCTGGCCGGTCGCCGATTTCAAAGCCAGACTCAGATGCTCGGCAAAGGGCTTCAAAAAATCTGGCAAAGGAAAAGACTTCGTGAGCACGTTAAGCGCTATTAACGCAGCAAGCAGGATTCCGCCGGAAAGTATAATTCCACGCAGTATGTTCTCCCACTTCTTCCCCGGAACAAAAAATACGGAAATACCGTAAGTTCCCAAAGCCAGCAGCAACCCCACATTGTGCCCCTGTGGCCACCACAGATACCAGAAAACGATGCTCAGGGCGAGCCCTGCCAGTCCGGTAAGTTTTCTTGCGGTCTTATCGCCGGTAAGGATCAGAAAGATTGATGCAGTCAGGGCTCCCGGAAAGAAAAGGTTAAGACTGTCGGTGTCAAACCGTCCAAGAGACGTTCTCCAGAACCACACATAGGCCGTCGAACCGACAATCGAAGATAATACAAACAAAAAAGGGCTTTTAAGAAAGCGAGCCCAGTATCCATAGATAAGAACCGTCAATGAAGCAAGAAACGGTGGAAGAAGCCAGCCAATGTATTCAAGTGAGGCTCCCGAGATGCGCTGTATCAAAGCCGCAATCCTTACTAGAAGCGGGATCGGAGCCGGTGTCGGGGCGTCCCTTAAGGAATCATAATGACCCTAATTCCCCTGAAGGTAACTATCTGTAAGACGCATAAAGTAATATGCGTCATAGGTCGCCATAGTCGGTTTTCCATCGTGAAAACAGACGGATCTGGCGTCATACCAGTCCTTAAGGTGATAAAAGAAGAAGAACAGGCACAGCGAGAGGCTTATAATCAAAGCGACAACCCAGTGAGTTGTTCTAGTATTATCGAACAGGATGGATCTTACAGAAAATCCTGCAGTGGTCGAAGCTTGCTGCAAAGATCGTGTTGCAGTTTTTTTTCGTTTCATAGCACCCAGATCCTTAGTTCATCAAGATACCCAACCGAAAGCATGTCAGAGGCCCTTCCTTTGTTGACGGAGATTTCCAGATGATTACTGCTTCCCCACAGAGCAAGCAGGCTCCCTTCAGGAACACAGCCGTAGGTTTTTTCTATGGACATACTGACAGATTTAACTTCCACAACCGGTGTAATGAACGGGAGACGGCTGTGAAAATATCGTTCCTGCCACTTCCTGTAAAAGTCTTTCGTTATATTGGTTACTATGTTTCCGAATTTGTCTATATGAACAACCTGTCCAGTGATACTTCTTTCATCAGCCACAGGATTTATCCATTCTCCGATAACCGGTGGCGCCCCTTCTGCCGGTATTGCAAGCTCCTCCACACGAACGCCGGAAGCAATGTGAGCAGCAACAGGGGCGAAAATGTCTCTACCGTGGAAGGTCGAACTTATATCGGAATTAACATATCGAGCCGATATTCCTTCAGGATCGATCCAGAAAATCTTCGATGCCCTATTATCGGCCAGAATCCACGAAAACAAGCCGTTATCGGGACCTATGAATACCTTACCGGCACTTTCTATGATGATCGCCCTTCTTTCAGTTCCAACACCCGGATCAACAACCGCAACAAATACGGTATCCGGCGGGAAACAGGAAACCACCGAGTAAAGAACATAAGCTCCCGATGAAATACAAAAAGAATCAATTTCATGGCTGATATCGACGATGGTCACGTGCGGAGCGATTGAAAGGATAACTCCCTTTATTGAAGCCACATAGCCATCTCGCAGTCCAAAGTCGGTCAGAAGACAAATGATGCGGGATTGTGAAGACATATTACCCTGCCGCTTGCTTTCTTATGATTTCGGGAGTGGCGACATCTTCTTCTTTTCCAACTTGTAGCAGAATCACCGAAAGGATTACAAGAATACCACCGGTAATTTGAAGCACATCAAGCTTTTCTCCCAAAAATATCCATGAAATAATGGCCGCTGTAATGGGTTCCAGAGTGGCCGTAATGCTGGCTCGAGAAGCACGTATAAGGTTGATCCCTTCAAAATAAAGCCCGAAGGGTATAACAGTCCCCAGAATGACGATGTACAGAATCAGCATCCATTCCGTTAAGCCGAAACTACGATGAAACCCTCTGAACGGTGGATAAATCAAATTCCACAGCAAGCATGCAAAAAGCAGGGCGTAAAAAAGAACCGTCCACGGGTGATAGCGCCTCATGCCTTTTTCGCCGTATATGGAATACCAGGCAAAGGCAAAAGCCGAACCAATGCCGGCAATGATACCCTCTTTGTTCATGGAAAACAGATCCAGGTTGTAAGCACCCACAACCAGATAACAGCCGAGAGTAGCCCCGATGAGAGCCATTATGGTGAGAATTCTTGGCTTTTCTCTAATGATTACTATGCCGTAGAGAGTGATAATTGACGGAGCAAGGTATTCAAGCAGTATTGCTGACGCCACCGGGATTTTGCTTATAGCGTAGAAATAGGTGAACTGAACCATTCCCATCCCGAGCATTCCAAGGACTGCAAAGTAAAGGATGTCGCTTTTTATGATTTTCACCAGATGGCGTTTAAAAATCAGGAGATATGCTCCCAGAATAAAGACCGAGAGAATAAGCCTTATCTGAACAAGATCGTATGGAGTAAGCCCCTGTTGAAAAAGGTATTTTCCCGACGTTCCGGATACTGCCCAGCAAACGGCTGCCAGGACCACATACAGATAACCCTTAGCAGGAACTCTGAAAGACGTGCCATGGACAGAATTAGAAGATGCGGAAGTCATGCTTCTTCGAAGTACTTTTTCACGAACTCGTCCGGATCCACATCACGCATGATAAGTCTCACCGAATTGTTTTTTTCGTCAAAGAACAATCTTGCCTCAAGAGCTTTCAGAAGAAATTCGAGAGAAATGTTGTTTTCGGTAATAGGGTTGCCGTTTACCTTCCTGCCTTCCGGACCGGTAACTCCAAAAGAAATAACGGTATCATCCCCTATTTTTTCTGATTTCAGGCATATGGTGGAACCCGGGAGTAATTGCGACATCAGTCTATCCAGAATTGAAAAAACGGCCATGTAAAAATACAGAGGGCAGGTTATGAGTGGTATATCGGAATCGGGGGAAGGGACCGTTTCCTGTTCTACTTTAACCTGCTTGAGACGAATTATGTGAGCACAGAGGGTAACAAGATGTTGAATGGCATTCCGTACATTGATCTGCAGAACAGGATGATCGGGAATATGAGCAAAACGGTTAAAATGCTGAACCAGTGCTATGCCCCTTCCGATCTGATCTGTTACGGTTGTAACGGCCTTTTTCACCCACTGTTTGTACTGATCAATAGAAGCATCCTGTGGCGAAAACTCTACGAGGTCCTCCAGCAGTCCCAGCGTTTCCTTCATTATGGCCAGTATGTTCTTCAGTTCATGAGTCGTTGCCGCAGCAATTCGCCCCATAAAGTAAGCTTCTTGGTGAGAGTTCAT
>CAZWJX010000114.1:7096-7931 GCA_964634695.1 uncultured Syntrophobacterales bacterium
TTGGCTTTAATCTTGGTGACAAGTTCACTTATGTCTATCGGTTTCATAAGAAAGTCAACAGCTCCATATTTCATCCCCTCTATTGCATCCTTTGTTGTTCCATGCCCGGACAATAATATAATTGGAAGATCTGGAAATTGCTTTTTGATTCTTTTCAGCACTTCGATCCCGTTCATACCGGGCATTAGAATATCTAGGACTACAATATCGGGTTTCCATTGTTCCAGTTCCACCAGTCCACTCTCACCGTCAAGAACATACTTAACTTCAAAGCCTCTTATAGAAAGCCTTTCTGCCAGAGTTGAAGAGAAATCTTCTTCGTCATCAATCAGTAAAATCTTAGCTGCCATACTGTGCTCCTAAATTGTCTCTTTAGGCTTCTTTAGGCTTTTTGGGCAGGAAAACTATAAAAGTCGTTCCTTCTCCTTCTTTGCTTTTTACCTTTATATCTCCACCCAGTTTTTTTACTATACCATAAGTGATTGAAAGTCCTAGACCGGTCCCGTAGCCTTTTTTGGTTGTAAAGAACGGCTCAAATATACGCTTTAGTACCTCTTCCGACATCCCTTTTCCGTTGTCCCGTATGGTTACCGCAACAGTGTCTATATCCGGCTCCCACGTAGCCACGCATACTTCACCACCATTTTCAACAGCATCAAAGGCGTTATTGAGTATATTCAAAAAAACCTGCTGAAGTTGACCACGATCTGACATGATGCGAGGTAAATTCTCTGCCAGATTAAGGCGGATAGTGATATTCTTGGAGACTGCTTCCTTTTCCAGAAAGCTGAGAGTTTCTTTTATAACCTCGTTAAGATCAAGAGGTTCCATCTGG
>CAZWJX010000115.1:0-4001 GCA_964634695.1 uncultured Syntrophobacterales bacterium
AGTCTCAGTTCGGTTTCTTTGAGTTCCTTCCTTACCTGTTCAACCTCAAGACGAACTGCCTCTATCTCTTTTTGGAATCTCAATTCGGCTTCTTTGAGTTCCTTCCTTACCTGTTCAACCTCAAGACGAACTGTCTCTATCTCTTTTTGGAGTCTCAGTTCGGTTTCTTTGAGCTCTTTTCTGACTCTCTCCGTCTCAAGCTTTACCGATTCTATGTCCCTTTCAAGCCTTAGTTCAGCACTTTTCAACTCTTCAGACGTTGCAGCCTTTCTGCTCTCTACGTACTCCACAAATTCAGCAAGGATTTTCGCCTGCTCTTCACCGATATTCCTGAAAAGTTCGTATATCCTCACTGCATAGCCCATCCGTTTTCTCCTTAAGACCTGTCGAACTTTGATTCTATCCAGGAACAATACATTTTTATTGTATCACTGTGCACATCACAAGGTCAAACCTGGCATTATATACAAACCCATAAAGACAGGTCCCGGGCTTAACCATAAATGACAACAGGAGCAGGTCTCGTGCTCATTATAGGCAACCAAAATGGTTGGGTTTACAATCGGTCATGATTTTCCCGGATCAAAACGCATAAGAAATAGAGTGAACCAGTTCAAAATGATATGCCTAACCTAATGAAATTTCTTAATTCTATCTATTTGATTTTTGCCCGATTGAAGGATAATTAGTAAAAGCCCACAGGTTAATTCGGGCGAAAAGGTTAGATTCTTTTGCTTGATCGTCCGGCAATGGTTTTAAATTATTTTCGCAATTTCCGGGGAGGTCTAAGTGAGTACCGAAGTCAATACGATAAGAGAAGGACAGGTGCCATCTTTTTCTTCTGATCAGGCTACTTTGTCTTCCACCGCCACCAGGCGAAATCCCAATCCTGATAAAGTGCGTCATTCGAGGCGGATCACACCTGTGCCAGATGTTCCTAAATCCATAAAACTATCGGCCAACGCACTTGTCGTTCTTAAAAAACGCTATCTGGCTAAAAATGAAAAAGGAGAAATCATTGAAACTCCTGAAGAACTTTTCTGGAGAGTTGCTCGAACTATAGCCAGAGCAGACGCACTCTACGGGAAAAGCCCCGAAGAAATAGCCAGAACAGAAGCCAAGTTTTACGCTCTTATGGCAAATGCTTACTTTCTTCCCAACTCGCCAACTCTTATGAATGCAGGAAGAAGTCTTGGACAGTTATCCGCCTGCTTCGTTCTGCCCGTGGAAGATTCGATGGACGGCATTTTTAACGCTGTAAAATGCGCTGCACTGATCCACAAATCAGGAGGCGGCACAGGCTTTAGCTTCTCACGTCTTCGTCCCAAAGGTGATATTGTTGGTTCCACATCTGGAGTAGCTTCCGGCCCCGTATCGTTCATGATGGTATTTGATATGGCTACAGAGGTGATCAAACAGGGCGGCAGAAGGCGTGGAGCCAATATGGGCATTCTCCGAGTTGATCATCCTGATATTGAGGAATTCATAACCTGTAAGGAGGATAATTCCCGACTCACGAACTTTAATATCTCAGTTGCCATAACGGACGAATTCATGAGAGCGCTGAAAAACGACGGTTTCTACAGCCTTGTAAATCCCAGAACGGGGGAAAAAGTTAAGGAACTCCGCGCAAGAGAAATCTTCGATCGTATTGTGGAAGCCGCATGGCGGAATGGAGAACCCGGTGTAGTCTTCATTGACCGGCTGAATGCTTCAAATCCGACTCCTCATCTGGGCAATATAGAAAGCACCAATCCCTGCGGCGAACAACCACTATTACCTTATGAATCCTGCAATCTGGGATCCATCAATCTCGCAAAAATGTGCTACCACGACGGTGAAAAGATGGCGGTGGATTATGAAAAACTCCGATCGGTAGTCTGGGATGCAGTTCACTTTCTCGATAACGTTATAGACGTTAACAAATACCCGCTTCCCGAAATCGAGCGTATGACTCTGGCAAACCGCAAAATAGGACTGGGGGTTATGGGCTGGGCGGATATGCTTATCCAGCTTGGCATCCCTTACGATTCCGAAGAAGCAGAAAAACTTGCAGAAGATGTAATGAGCTTTATACAGAGAGAGGCCAGAGAGGCTTCGGCGGAACTGGCCAGAGAACGAGGAAACTTCCCTAGCTACACCGGATCAATATGGGACAGGCCGGACACACCCTTCATGAGAAATGCTACTACCACAACCATTGCTCCTACAGGATCTATTTCCATCATAGCCGGTTGTTCAAGTGGCATTGAACCTCTATTTGCTGTCGCCTTCGTAAGAAAAGTGCTCGATGGCACAGAGTTGGTTGAAGTAAATGAGCACTTCGAAAAAATGGCCAGAGAGAGAGGGTTCTACAGCGAAGAACTCATGAAGAAAGTGGCAGAAAGGGGTAGCGTAAGAGACCTTGATGAGGTTCCGGATGACCTGAAACGGATTTTCGTAACGGCTCATGACATATCGCCAGAATGGCACGTAAGAATTCAGGCTGCTTTTCAAAAATATGTGGATAACGCTGTAAGCAAAACAATTAACTTCAGAAGGGATGCCACAGTAGATGATGTTAGAAAAGCTTATCTTCTAGCCTATGAGCTTGGTTGCAAAGGGATTACAGTTTATCGAGACGGCAGCAGAGAGCAGCAGGTGCTTTCTGTTCCGGGCAAAGTTCAGCCTACATCACCGTATCCGCAGGTTGAACCCAGACCAAGGCCTGAGGTTACTCAGGGCGTCACCATGCGTATTAATACAGGTTGTGGAAAGCTTTATGTCACCATAAACGAGGATGAATACGGTATCTGCGAAGTTTTTGCACAGATGGGTAAGGCAGGAGGCTGTGCCTATTCTCAGATTGAGGCCACAGGACGACTCATATCTCTGGCACTGCGATCCGGTGTCAAAGTGGAATCCATCATAAAACAGCTCATGGGAATCCGTTGTCCTTCCCCGGCATGGCAGAATGGAGGAAGCGTGCTGAGCTGTTCAGACGCAATAGCCAGAGCTCTGAGAGAATACATAGAAGGGAAAGTAAAGAGAGGCGATATATCACCAGAAGCGAAAATCCAGCAGTCGCCAAAAAGGGAAATTTCAACAGATCTAAAATCTTCGATATCTAAAATCTTCGAGCTGACATCCAGGACGGCCAGCGAAAAGATGGGCGCCTGCCCTGAATGTGGTGGCGCGGTCGAACACGAAGGTGGTTGTATTGTCTGCAGATCCTGTGGATTTTCGAGGTGCGACTAATCGAAGTTGCTCTTAAGCTACAGCAGAAACTGGCAAAGAAGGTGGTTATCTGCCCTCTCATGCCCCCCGGCCAGAACATCCCGGTAGAAAAGCGCTCTGAACCGTCAGAAGTTCCCACTCTTGCTCAACCTCCTTACCATACCCTGCCAATACGTGATCCGGCTTTTTCCCCATGGCTTGTTGCAGCAACGGATCTGGGGATCAGGAAGGATTCCTATACAGCAGCAATAGCGGTTTATCGGCTCAATGTATTTGCCGACGGTTCATCGGAACTTGAACTAATCGAAGAAGTTGTTCACATCGGGAAAACATCATCCATCCGTTTTCCTTACATTCCGGGGTTTCTCTCTTTTCGGGAGATACCCCCGCTTGTCCGGGCATTTAAAAAGCTCAAAACCACCCCTCACGTGATTCTGTGTGATGGTCAGGGTATCGCACATCCAAGGAAAATAGGTCTGGCAAGCCATCTAGGACTTATCCTGAAAAAACCATCGATCGGATGCGCAAAAAACAAGCTCTGCGGGACTCATGCTGAATTACCGCCAGAAAAAGGCTCGTGGGCTAAGCTGATTCACAATAACGAAGTTGTGGGGGCTGTTTACAGATCCAGAACGGGCGTAAAACCAATCTACATCTCGCCGGGACATCTTACCGATCTCCCATCCAGTATCGCTCTGGTCGAGCTCTGTCTGGGCCGATATCGAATCCCTGAGCCTCTACGGAGAGCCCACATGCTGTCAAACTATACAGACTATCCTTAAGAG
>CAZWJX010000115.1:4011-7917 GCA_964634695.1 uncultured Syntrophobacterales bacterium
ATGGTTGTGTTGTTGTTGTTCTGGGGCGTATACGTATTCCTTTTGCTCTAAGGCTCTCCCACATGGCTTTAAAATTTTACTTCCTTACATTATATAAATTTTTTTTTTTTTGTTTTTTTTTATCTAAGCTTGTAAACTTCTGGAACATAGCTGCGTTAAAATGCAACTGGAGGTTTATCAAAAATGATTAGAAAAACCGTATCAATCGTTTGCTTATTGTTCTTTGTGTTAGTGACGGTGCCCTACAACAGCTACTCTGCCTGGCCTTTGACGGGAGGATCTCAGGCACCAGCATCCTTTGCCGATCTTGCCGAGAAAGTGAGAAAATCGGTAGTTAACATAGCAACTACTCAGGTAATCAAGGATCATCCGCTGCAGCCTTTTTTCGGTCCTGATTCGCCTTTCAGAGATTTCTTTGGGGATGAATTTTTCAAGCGATTTTTCGGCGATATGCCCAAGCAGACATTCAAGACCCATTCTCTTGGTTCCGGTTTCGTAATAAGCTCAGAAGGTTACATCCTGACAAATAACCATGTGGTTGAGAAGGCTCAGGAAATAAGAATAAAACTGGAAAGCGGTAAGGAATACGAAGCAAAGGTGGTAGGAAAGGATCCAAAAACCGACCTTGCTTTGATACAGGTAAAGCCGGACAAAGACTTTCCCGAACCTGCCGTGCTGGGCGATTCGGACTCGATAAGAGTTGGTGATTGGGTAATTGCTGTTGGTAATCCATTCGGGTTGGGTCACACGGTGACAGCCGGTATCATCAGCGCTAAAGGACGGGTTATTGGTGCAGGCCCGTATGATGATTTCCTTCAGACAGATGCGGCGATAAACCCGGGAAATAGCGGTGGTCCCCTTTTCAACATGAAAGGTGAAGTTATCGGAATAAACACGGCCATTGTTGCCCGGGGCCAGGGTATAGGCTTCGCTATCCCTATCAATATGGCTAAAGAACTCCTTCCACAACTCAAGAAAGGAAAAGTTGTCCGTGGCTGGATTGGCGTTATGATTCAAGACGTTACTCCCGAGATTGCCAAATCCTTCGGTATTGAAAGCCCGAAAGGGGCACTTGTGGCAGACGTAGTGCCTGGAGGACCGGCTGAAAAGGCAGGTATTCAAAGGGGCGACATTATCGTAAAGTATAACGGCAATGATGTAGAAGATTACCATGCCCTTTCCAGAATGGTTGCAGTTACCCAACCCGGCACCAAGGTTAAAGTGGAACTTGTCCGGGACAAACGTGTAAAGACTCTCGAAGTCACGGTTGGCACAATGCCCGAAGAAGGAGAAAAGATTTCTTCCAGAGACTCAATGGAAGGAGACAAGGTAAAAGGATGGGGACTTTCTGTCCAGAACATCACTCCCGATATTGCCAAACAGTTCGGCTGGGAGGAAACAGAGACGGGAGTTATAGTTGTTAGCATCGAACCCGGAAGCCCGGCTGAAGAATCAAAGCTCAAAATCGGGGATTTGATCAAAGAAGTAAATCGCCGGAAGATTAATAATGTCCGAGATTTTAAACAGGCCATTGACAGCGCCAATAAATCTGAAAGCCTGCTTTTGCTGGTTAAGCGGGGAAGCCACACTTTCTTTGTTACATTGCCGCCGTTGGAAAAGCAAAAATAAAATTCAAAAAAGGAGGTAAACTTATGTCACGATCATTGTTGAACCTGTCAATCGTAACTCTGTTAGTCACTATACTCGCTGCATTTTCAATTTCCGATGCAAAGGATTTTAAAGGGGTTACATTTCCCGATTCAATCAAGATAGGAAACGAAACCTGCGTTCTCAACGGAATTGGGATCAGAAAGAAAATGATGCTCGAAGGGTATTACGCAGGTCTTTATCTGAAAACTCCAACCAAGGATGCTAAGACTGTGATCTCAGCCGATGAACCAAAGGCGGTTCTGATTCATGTTGTTTATAAAGAAATCCCCGCTGATAAGTGGCAGGAAGGATGGAAAGAAGGCTTTGCCGCTACGGCGCCTGCAGCCGGAGGAGAACTTAAAAAGCTCATAGATCAATTTATTTCTCTCTTTAACGAGCCGATAAAGAAAGGTGAGCAAGTACTTATCAGTTACGACCCTGCTAAGGGCACAGAAGTTATCATAAAGGGAAAATCAAAAGCGGTTCTGCCGGGAAAAGATTTTATGATGGCCCTTTGGGGTATATGGTTTGGTGAAAAACCTGCATCGGCAGAATTGAAAGCCGGTATGCTGGGCGAGGGCAAATGAGTGAAAATTACTTTTTTATAATGGACGTTTCGCCCGAGTTCATAAAAAGAGAAAAAGAAAAAGCGAGGGCGTTAAGAAAAACCAGATGGTGGCAGCGTAAAATCTCCACAGGACGTTGCTACTACTGCGGGGCTACTGTTCCTCCCGGTGAACTTACAATGGACCATATTGTTCCCCTTGCAAGAGGAGGCCGATCGACTAAGAACAATATTGTTCCCGCCTGCAAGGATTGCAACTCCAAGAAGAAATACTGGCTACCTATTGAGTGGGACGAGTATATGAAGAGGCTAACGGCCAAAAAGGTCCACGAAGATGAACTGGTCGAATATAAATCAAATAAATCATGAGAAGTGCAAAGATTGTGATTTCGCAGTATATTGCTATACCACACCATCACTATGGGTTTTCAGGACTCAGGAAGAGATGGAAAAGAAAATAGCCTATATAGAATCGTGTCCGGTAAGAAAGAATATACGCTCAGATAACGACAGAACGATGAACTCTGACAAATCACATCATCAGAAGGCAACAACCATTTGATTGCCAAAGGTAGAAGCGGAGGGCTAACCTGTTCGAAGATTGCGTAATGGTGCACTTTTTGTGTCATTGCGAGCCGGAGCAAGGCGAAGGCGAAGCAATCTCGTTATTGCTTTTTATTAGATTGCCACGGCCGCCTCTCGGCGGCCTCGCAATAACTTTCCTTTACCCGTCTAAGCTATACAGAAATACACCTGTTGTCATCCATTAAGTCAGTTTTTTCGAACAGGTTCATACAATTTTTAGCAATTGAAAACCCCGCTTCCACAGCAAATGAGCGTCCTAAATAAACATATTTATATGGCACTCCATGGCATATTTTAAGTATTCTTCCGCCGTCTGAATAGTTACTCCATCAATAAAATCCTTTTCATCAAGTTCCATCATGTCCACCGTCATTTTGCAAGCAACAAATTTGACCCCTTCAAGTTGAGCCATCTCAATAAGCTCCTCGAGCGAGGGAATTCCGGCAGCATCCATCTTCTTTTTCATCATTTTCGTTGCAATGCTTGCCATGCCGGGAATTGCTCCCATAAATCCGGGAGGTATGAATTTACACTTTTTGGCTCCACCCTTACGTATTACGTTAACTCCCATGAAGGTAAAAAAGACCGTAGCATCTAACCCAAGTCGTCTAGCATTAATTGAGAGAATAAGAGGCGGAATAGCTCCATCATAAGTGTCACGGCTACAGATAAAGGTGCAGGCTTTAGGTTTGGCGCTTTGATCCATTTTTTTAATCCCCCGTTGTTGTATATTATGCCTCATAAAACAATTTCCAACCCTCCATGGCTAACCCACGAAGGTTGCCTTATAGAAGTAATTTTTTGATTTTGCAAGAGTTTCTCTTCGAGTTCTACCACGTCAAGACGATTGAGGAGGCAATATGGAACACATACGATTGGTTTCGCCCAGTTCCTTTCGCTGCAACCAGGATTCTCCTGATTATGGCAAGGTTGGATTCTGCCCGATTTTGTCAAAGAGTTTTGTAAGTTATTGCAATTATTGAGTATGGGCCCAAAATTCTACACTACACATTTTATTTATCTAATCTTCTTAATACGTTGCAAAGATTTTAGCGAAATCCCCAGTGCATCGTAAATCTCCATATGAAATTCTTCAGGCTGAGAGG
>CAZWJX010000116.1:0-7905 GCA_964634695.1 uncultured Syntrophobacterales bacterium
AGCGCTGGCTACCGTGAGTTGCACGGGAAGTTACGCCTGTGGAGAGGATGGTAACATCCTCGGTGAAGCAGGAATCAGACCATGTCATATTTGAACATGGTCTGAGCAACGGTAATCATCTGTGGTTACCCTGTGCGGGCATGCAGTAGTGGCTAAAGTTGCCATTGCGGGCCCTCAATAGAAAAGAGATTGCTTCGCTTCGCTCGTAATGACGGTTAAAGGGTGTCATTGCGAGAGTGTCATTGCGAGCTGGCAAAATTGATTCTTATCGTCATTGCGAGCTGGCGAAATTGATTTTTCCCGTCATTGCGAGGCTGCCGTAAGGCAGCCGTGGCAATCTCATAAAAGGGCAATGATGAGATTGCTTCGTCGCTTCGCTCCTCGCAATGACGAGTGGGGACGTCATTGCGAGCGCCCCGTTTTCTTTTACGTCATTGCGAGGCCACGAAGTGGCCGTGGCAATCTCATAAAAGAGCAATGATGAAATTGCTTCGCTCTTCACTTCGCTATAGTTTACAATGACACAGGGAGCAGGTGAGTCACAATAACATTACTGTCTATCAATATCGTTTCCATGAGGTTCAGAAATGGCAGTAAGAGGAATAAACCTGAGAGAGTTACCGGTTCAGGACATAGTCTCGTTTGTTAGAGAATACGATGGATATTTGATCACCAACAACGAAAGGGACGTGTCCCAATCCGACTTCAAAGGTCGCATAATGCCATGGACGACTTTGAGAGTAGCTTCGTTAAGAGACGAGGTCGGTTACTTTGCTTTTGAAATATCGGGTGGTGCTTCCGTCCATGTCGATATTATGCGAAAGCAGATCAACCCCTTTGAAAAGCTACGGCTGGTGAGAGAAGCAATGCCCACAACTCTCATTCAAGCTGTGTGTCGTGGTCATAATCTGTTTGGCTATAGACCCTATCCGGAAAAACTGATTCGCTTTGCAGTGCGCCTTTTTGCCAGATACGTTGACGTCTGGCGATGCTACGACTTCCTTAACCATGTGGACAATCTCGCTGTAGTGGGCGAGGAAGTGATGAATGCAGGAAAGCTCTTTGTCCCATCGCTTTGCTTCGGCACCGGCCCCGAACATACAAATGAATTTTACCTGTCCAAAGTTCAGGAGATTGTGTCCCGCTTCGGCACAGACAGGATAATTCTGGGTATTAAAAACCATTCGGCTCTTGGAACGCCGGAGCGTATTACCGATCTGGTGCGGGCCATACGAAGCGACTTTCCCGAACTCGTTCTTGCCTATCACGGGCACAATACTGATGGTAATGATCTTTCCCGAATGATGGCGGCCGTGAGAGCCGGTGTTAAAATAGTGGAAGCTTCTGATCACGGTTTTGGAGCATGGTACAGTCAGGCGCCAGCTCTTTCTTTTGTCCAGACCATGGAAGACTACGGTTATGAACCGAAGGAACTTAATCTTGATGCTATGATTCAGACTTCCGACATTCTGCGTCAGGAGCGGCGCTACTACGAACGATTTGAAAGTCCATTCAAGGGCGTTGATCCACTGGTCCGAAGACACCGATTGACGGGCGGTGCCGTCAGTATGGCTTATGAGCAAGCAGAGCAGATGGGGCTTTTGCCGAGGATTCACGAGGTTTTTCAGGAACTGGCTCAGGTCATTAGGGAACTCGGTAACATCTGGCCTGTGACGCCGGGCAGTCAGATTCTGTGGGCAACAGCCCTGAGTAACGTGCTTTACGGCCGTTACGAACAGCCGTCAGATGATTTGAAGCGCTTGCTTCTCGGACATTATGGCCCCTTTCCTTTCTACGATCCCCCGGAATGGATATACGAAAAAGTTCTGGAAAAAGGCAGAACCGACGGGAAAAAATGGCACAGAATTATTGCTGAGGAAGGTGCCGGAACCCAAAAAGGCCTTACACGTCCGGAAGAAGACTTCGATGCTCGCCGGCAGGAACTTGAGAAAGAACTGGGACGATCCGTGTCGGATGAAGAATTATGTCTGTACCTGATGTTTCCGCGGGATGCTCTGAACTACTTCAGGTTCGAGAAACAGTTCGGCAAGACCTGGCTTTTGCCACCAAATGTATGGTACCACCGGGGAAGATTTCCCGACGGGACAAGAATTACTTTTGCCGACGACAAAGGGAAAAGCCATTACATAGATATTGTTTCGACTCAGGAGGCTGGCGGCGTCTGCAAGACTTCCTGCATAGTGGATTATCATTTCAAGACCTTTTCTGTGCCGCTTCCAGCGCGATAGCACATAGTGGTTGCTCTGCAAGTGCTGCACAAAGTTTGGTTACATCATCGGGTGGTCGGCATCTGTAATAAGTATGCTTGCAGGTGAAATAAATGAAGGAAGATTATGGACTTTACCAGTGGATTGACACTTTTCTTCGCCATCTTCAGCTGGAACGGGGATACAGCCGCAATACGGTTGTTTCTTACGGCACGGATCTGAAGATATTCGCCGAATTTCTTGAGTCAAGACATGTTGTTTCGTGGGATAGAGTGTCTCAGGAGGATGTGGAAACGTTTCTTCATAGTCTATCGGATCATTTTTCGAAGAGGACTCAAGCCAGACGTCTGTCCGTGCTGAGGAGTTTTTTTAAGTTTCTCCAGCGAGAAAAAGTGCTGACTCGCAGTCCAGCAAAGATGGTGAGATTTCCAAAGCTCGATAGATCGCTACCGAAGGCTCTTTCCGTGGAGGAACTGAGGCGGCTATTCAGTGCTTATCATGACGAACCTTCCGACACAGAAAATATTGAAGAGCCCAGGCTCATTAAGGCCCTTCATATTCGTGACATGGCAATCCTCGAATGTCTTTACGGAACCGGCGTAAGAGCCAGTGAACTGACAGGACTTAAGCTTACAGATGTGCATCTGGACTCGGGTTATATACTCGTGCGAGGCAAAGGCTCTAAAGAAAGAATCGTCCCGCTTGGAGAATATGCTATTGATGCCCTTAAGACTTACATCGAACAGGCAAGGCCCTACCTTCTAAAAAGAGCGCCACAGGGCGAGATGGTGCCCTTTGTCTTTCTGAACCATCGTGGCGATACTCTTAGCCGCCAGGGCTTATGGAAGATAATAAAGGAACTTGCCAGAAAAGCCGGTATCAGAAAAAATATTACTCCTCATACTCTAAGGCATACCTTTGCCACTCACATGCTCCAGCGGGGCGCAGATCTTAGATCCCTTCAGTTGCTTCTCGGACACGCAAGCATCTCGTCCACGCAAATCTATACCCATCTTACTCTGGAGCACTTGAAAGAAATCCATGAAACCTATCACCCCCGCCCCTGATCTCACCGTAATAACCACCCATGTAAATGCCGACTTCGACGGGATGGCTTCCATGATAGCCGTATCGAAGCTTTATCCTGACGGCATTCTTGTTTTTTCAGGCTCACAGGAAAAGCTCATTCGGGACTTCTTCGTCCAGACCACGTCATACCTCTACGGATTCAAGAAGCTTAAAGAAATAGATTTAAATCGAGTTCAACGGCTTATTCTTGTGGATACCCGTCAGGCATCGAGAATCGGCAAGTTTTCGGAGCTTCTCGTTCGAGACGATCTGGAAGTGCATATTTATGACCATCATCCCGATTCAGATGATGATATAGTGGTATTCAAAGGCGAATCTTATGTGCCTCGAAATGGTTTCCGTTTTAAGACCGGGACGGTTATTGTTAAACCCCTGGGTTCCACTACAGCAATTCTTGCAGGACTTTTGAGAGAAAGAGGCATTGAAATCACCCCCGAAGAGGCAACCGTGATGGCTCTCGGCCTTTATGAAGACACGGGTTGTTTCACTTTTTCTTCGACGACACCGGAAGATCTGGAAGCCGGGGCCTATGTTCTCCGATCCGGTGCCGATTTGAATATGGTATCCGACATGATAACGAAGGATCTATCCTCTGAACAGATCTCGATTCTTTATGAACTGATACAATCGGCAAAAGTCTACACGATTCACGGGATCGACATATGCGTTGCTACTGTGTCGCTAGATAACTATGTTGGCGATTTCGCCATGATTGTTCACAGGTTCAGGGACATAGAAAACCTTAAAGTCGTGTTCGCTCTGGCCCGTATGGAAGACAAAGTCTACATGGTGGCTAGAAGCCGTGTTCCTGAAGTTAATGTGGGAGAGATTGCGGCCTACTTCGGGGGAGGAGGACATGCCAGTGCAGCATCGGCGACAATTCGTGATAAAACCCTCATTGAAGTCGAGAACCGGCTGTGGGAGGTTCTCAGGAGCCACATAAAGCCGGCTCCTCAGGCAAGAGATCTTATGACAAGCCCGCCGATCTGTGTAGATGCAAACGCCACCGTTAAGGAAGCCGAAGAGTTGATGATTCATTACGGTATAAACGCCGTTCCAGTCCTTCAGGATGGAAAAGTCGTGGGTATTTTTTCCCGTCAGACGGCTGAGAGAGCTATCTATCACGGTTTTGGAGACGCTCTCGTTCATACCTACATGCACCGCGATATAGCGGTAGTTTCTCCCGAACAGAGCATCCTCGATATTCAAAAGCCGTTGATCGAACAGCATCAGAGGATATTGCCGGTCGTAGAAAACGATCGGGTCGTGGGAGTGATCACCCGCCGAGATCTTCTCAAATATCTGGTAGAAGAACGCTCTACAGAACCATCCACGCTCAACGGCACTCTGGTGGGGGAAAAACGAAGGCAGAAAAATATACTTTCCACAATGCGTGAGCGACTACCCCAGTATATTATCGACCTCCTCAAGGAACTGGGCGAAATGGGTAAAGAGCTCAACTACGGCGTTTATGCCGTGGGGGGATTCGTTCGTGATATCTTATTGCGCCAGCACAATCTGGATATTGATATAGTGGTAGAGGGTGACGGAATTGCCTTTGCTCAGGCCTTCGCATCAAGACATGGGCTTCGCATGAAAGCTCACAGAAAGTTTAACACGGCCGTTCTCATATTTCCCGATGGACTTAAGGTGGATGTGGCTTCCGCCCGCATGGAATACTATCGCTACCCTGCAGCTCTCCCTGTCGTCGAATTCAGTTCGCTTAAAATGGATCTCTATCGCCGGGACTTCACCATAAACACCCTCGCCATAGATCTTCATCCGGATCGTTTCGGACAGCTTATTGATTATTTCGGAGGACAGAGGGACATAAAGGACAAAGTTATTCGAGTTCTCCACAGCCTGAGCTTTGTGGAAGATCCGACAAGAATCCTTCGGGCTATCAGATTTGAACAGCGCTTTGGCTTTCAGATAAATCGTCAGACAGAACGACTGATGAGAAACGCCGTCCAGATGGGGCTCCTTGAACGCCTTGGAGGATACCGCCTGCTTCATGAACTTGAACACATCCTCTCTGAAGAGAATCCAGTTAAGGCTTTAAAAAGGATGGCAGAATTTCGAATTTTTACGGTTTTTTCACCTAACCTTGTCTGGAACGATACGAAAGAGCGCATTTTTAAAAACCTGAAGGACGTTATTTCGTGGTATGAACTCAGCTTCTTTGATGAGGCACTCGAGAGATGGTGGGTCTATTTTCTCGGTCTTTTCTATGGACTTGCTCAGGAAGAAATAAAAAATGTAGCCAAAAAGTTAGATTTTACCCCGAAAAAGCAGGAAAGATTTCTCGGCGCATATGGACGTATAGGGCAGGCCCTGAAAGGGCTCAGAGCCTTTCGCAATCCTGCGCCCAGCGTAATCTACAAACACTTCAAAGATTGTGAGACGGAAGAACTCCTTCTTATAATGGCGGTTGTTGAAGACGAAAGCATTAAACGAATGGTGAACCAGTACATGACCCAGTATCGCTACGAGAAGGTAATGCTTCGAGGTCAGGATCTGATGGATCTCGGAATTCCCCCTGGCCCCTTTTACAGAAAGATACTCACGGAGCTTCTCTACGCTCGACTTGATGGTCTGGTTAAAACGAAGGAAGACGAAATCAACTATATATTCCGCCATTATCCGGAATTCGCAAAGCAAGAGAGGATGATCAATGAATCTTAATTTTAACTTTAATTTCGGTCAGATGGTCATTATGGTGGTGCCTCTTATGGTTGGGGTCATACTGCACGAGGTGGCGCATGGCTGGGTAGCTGAAAAGCTCGGTGATCCCACGGCAAGACTCATGGGAAGAATCAGCCTGAATCCCCTTGTTCATGTGGATCCCTTTGGAACTGTTATCCTGCCGCTTCTCCTGTTTCTGGTCAATTCTCCCTTTCTTTTCGGCTGGGCAAAGCCTGTGCCTGTGAGGATAGAGCTCCTTAGGGGCGGAAGGCTCGGTATGGCTAAAGTAGCCATAGCGGGACCTCTCACCAATCTTATGCTTGCTGCCCTGGCGAGTTGTTTTTATCACGGGCTTATGTGGATTCTTAGGCATGGCATCCTGCCGCCTTATCCATCCGTTGTATGGTTTGTAAAACCTCTTGTGATGATGGCAGGAGCAGCCGTAACAATAAACCTCGCTCTTATGTTAATAAACCTCGTTCCGGTTCCGCCCTTAGACGGCGGAAAAGTGCTCATAGGCATCCTTCCGGAATCACTGGCTTTATTGCTGGCAAAAGTGGAACGCTATGGGATGATAATCATCCTTATATTGATTGTAACAGATGTATGGTCTATTGTTCTGAATCCGGTTTTCCGGCGGATGGTAAAATTTTTCCTGTGGTGAGGAGGATATAAGCGGTGATGGCGGAACAGAAGGTGATCCTAAGCGGTATGAGGCCAACGGGACGGCTTCATCTTGGCAACCTGCACGGGGCTCTGGATAACTGGCTAAAGCTTCAGGAGACCTATAAATGTTTCTTCTTCATTGCTGACTGGCACGCTCTGACAACCGATTACGCTCGCCCTGAAGCCATAAAGGAAAATACATGGGATATGCTCCTCGACTGGCTGAGCGTCGGACTTGACCCCGAAAAGAGCACTCTGTTCATTCAATCGGAAGTTAAGGAACATGCAGAACTCTATCTCCTCTTCGGGATGCTTACACCAATTGCCTGGCTTGAGCGGAATCCAACTTATAAGGAGCAACAGCAGGAACTTTCCCACAAGGATCTTTCTACTTACGGATTTCTAGGCTACCCGGTGCTTCAGGCCGCTGATATTCTTATTTATAGAGCTCACGGGGTTCCCGTAGGGCGGGACCAGCTTCCGCACATTGAACTTACCCGGGAAATCGCCCGACGTTTTAACTTTATCTACGGAAAAGAAGTCTTTCCGGAACCGGAAGCTCTTCTTACGGAATTTCCCGTTCTTCCCGGAACCGATGGCAGAAAGATGAGCAAAAGCTACGGCAACTGCGTCTATATTACCGAATCACCGGAAACGGCTCACAAAAAGATCCTCACAATGATAACCGATCCTCAACGAAAAAGGCGAACCGACCCGGGAAATCCCGAAGTCTGCCCTGTATTCTCACTTCATAGGATTTACTCTACCGAAGAGACTCGATCCGAAGTTGTCCAGGGCTGCACGACGGCTGGCATTGGTTGCGTGGACTGCAAAAAGATGCTTCTTGCTCATATGGATGCTCGCCTTGATCCCATCCGTGAAAAACGTCGTGCACTGGAAGCATCACGCCAGAAGGTCTATGATATTATTCTGGAAGGCATTGATAGAGCGCGTAAGGAAGCTGTAGTTACGATGGAGATCGTAAGAGAGGCTGTGAAGCTTAATCATGACCTGGGAAAGATGGCATGCGGGCGATGATACTTCATGAGTCATTGCAAGGCCATCACGAACGGCTCGCGGTGACACAATCATTAGTCATTTGCGAGGCTGCCGCAAGGCGGGCCGTGGCGATCTTCTTCCTCCGTCATTGCGAGCCCGCCGAAGGCGGGCGTGGCAATCTGATAAAGAGCAATGGCGAGATTGCATAGCTTCGCTCGCAATGACACGAGGAAGGACA
>CAZWJX010000117.1:0-7705 GCA_964634695.1 uncultured Syntrophobacterales bacterium
TTAGATTTTCTTCGGTAGCGATTCCTGCATCAATTACAACGGTTGGCATTTGATGCCCGATTTTAAGCTGTCGTGGCGGATTTATCCCAAGTTTGTCAAGTCATCAGCGTGACAAATTCGGGATAACAGAAAGATTGCTTCATCGCTTCGCTCAACGCGATGACGGTCACAAAGAGTTATTGCGAGACTGCTTCTGTTTTGTTTGCCATTACGAGGCCGCCGTATCATGTAGAAAACAATTGGTTGCAAGGGTTTAAACAAGGCTTTGGCAAACTCGGGTTATGGCTTTGCAGTACTCCTTATAGAGATGTTGATCTACTGCTTTCCACAGACTTACAAATCCGGAATCAACAAGCTCTGTAGATACTGCATGTTCTCTTATAACCCTCAAAATCCAGAGCCCCTTCACTTTTTGCGGACAGACGTTAACGCACCTTCCACAATCTATACATAGCCATACTGCAGGATCACTTATAATCTCTTCCAGTGTGCCCCATCTAACCATTCTGAATATCCTCATAGGGCTGAAAAGTTTAGTGTTTACAGATACAGGACATGCGTTAGTGCAAGATCCGCAGGACAAACATGATCTTATGTTTGTTGGGAAGTCGAAGTATTTGAGAAAAGGCTTATCTGCTAGGACTATGTTTCCGGAAGCTTTTAGGAGCAAACTTTCTTTTGACTCTTTTATTATTTCCGTCGGTAGATCAAGCCGTTCCCATTCGCTAACATATTCAGCAATTTCTTGCTCTTCAATGGCTCTATTCAGAACTTTATCAAAAACAAAATACCTTATTTTATGGAATTTCTTCTTTAGTTCCTGCAGTTGTCTGAACACCCCTTGATAGATTTCCGGCTTCTTCTGTGCCAGACGATCACGTAAATCTCTTATTACTTCAAAAGGTTTGACATTCATAGGACATACATTACCGCATTGTCCGCACTGGATACAGTACCAGACGTCCGGGAGGAATAAGGTTTCATCTTTATATCCCAGCACATAGGCTCGGACAATTTTGCGGGGGAACAACTGACCAGTACGTCTATTAACAGGACATTCGTTATCACAGCTACCGCAAGCATAGCACAAACTGACCATGTCAGCCTCCTGCTCCTTGCAAATGAAAGGTTAAGCCGTTGTCAACGCCTTCAAGTTTGTTCAACAATTATCATGAATTATACAGAAAATCAAATAGATATGTGGTTATACGATAATAAACATTGTTTGATACAGGCCCTGTTGATCTTCAGTGTAATAGGAAAGAAATACTTTTTCGAGCGCACTTTTTGTTACATGAATTAACAATAGATTTACGACAGTCTTTGAACCTCGTAAATTGTTTCTTCGCTTTTTAACGCCATCAACACTTTTTTCAGATGCTCAATGTCTTTTACGCCCACTCTAAGACGACCTTCATGAACACCATCCGGCAGTAATTTCAGACGGATATCCACAATTTCCGCATCCAGGGTGTCCAGTACCGAATTAATAGCGGATATAGCTCCTTTCTTGTTAGAGAAAACAACTCTTATTGGAACAACATGCTGGGTATTTTCTGAGACAGTTTTGCCCGAACCCGGCTTGTATTTCCACAAAAGGGGATCCCATTCAACATCTATCAATCTCTCCTTTTCCGCCTGTTTCACATTACGGCAATCTTTACGGTGAATCGTTACCCCTCTACCTCTGGTTATATATCCAACAATTGGTTCTCCCGGTAAAGGATTGCAGCATTTGGCAAAGTGAGTAAGTACATCGCCGCTTCCAAGAATCTTAACAATGGATTTAGGAAGCCTATCCTCTTGGGAAGAATGTTCTTTCTTGGTGATCAGGGTCTCTTCTGGTTGAACTTCTTCATCTCTGACCACTTTATCACGCAATTCAGGAAGGAGCCTTCCGAAAATCTGAAGAGGTGTTATTTTTCTGAAGCCGACGTTTGCCATGAGATCGTCTATGGAGGACAAAGAAAAGCTGTGAGCAACCTCAACAAGCTTTGGTGAGTTTACGTAGTCACTGAAGGAAACCCCTTTTTTTCTAAATTCCCGTTCACATAACTCCCTGCCTTCCGCCACGGCTTTTTCGTATTCTTCTACTTTAAGCCACTGCTTTATGCGATTCCTTGCCTTCGATGTTTTTACGAAGTTGAGCCAATCTCTGCTTGGTCTCTGCTTCTTCGATGTCAGTATCTCTACAACGTCACCGTTCTGGAGTTCATACCTTAGAGGCACAATCTTACCATTCACTCTGGCGCCTATGCACCTGTGCCCGAGCTCCGTGTGAATGCTGTAGGCAAAATCGATAGGTGTCGACCCCCTTGGAAGCACCTTAATGTCCCCACCGGGTGTGAGCACATAGACCTCGTTGGGGAAAAGTTCCTTATCCATCAATTCGCGGAAGGCTTTTTTCAGGTGTTCTGGGGTATTTTTACTTTCAAGAATATTGCGAAGCGTAAGATAGCAACCCTGTTCGGCAATGCTTGCTCCGTCCGTTTGTCCTTCTTTATAGAGCCAGTGAGCAGCTATACCGTTGTTCGCTATCTGGTCCATTTCTTTGGTGCGAATCTGGATTTCCATAGGCTCGCCGTGCGGTCCAACGACGGTTATATGGATGGACTGGTAACCATTTGGTTTTGGACGCTGGATGAAGTTCTTATATCTGCCCGGTATCGGTTCCCAATGGCTCTGCACTATACTCAGAACCCTGTAACAATCGTCAATTGTGTCCACTATGATTCGAAAAGCAATCAGGTCGTAAATTCTGTTAATGTCGATCTGTTGAGTCAGCATTTTTTTGTGAATACTGTAAATGTGTTTTGGGCGCCCGAGCACCTGAGCTTGAATTCCGTGCTGGTAGAGAATGTTATAAAGGATTTGCTTGACTTCTTCTATGTAGCGATTACGGTCTTCTTCAGTGGTTGCCAGTTTTTGAACTATGTTATTGTATGCTTCAGGATCAAGGATGCGAAATGCAAGATTCTCCAGATCCTTTTTTATCCATTCAATACCAAGCCTCGCCGCAAGAGGTGCGTAAACATCAAGTGTTTCACGGGCAAGATCTATCATTGAGAGCGTGCTGGGATCTTTATCAGCGGATGATTCATCGAGTTCAGCCACAACTCGCCTTATTTCATCAAGACGGTCGGCTAGTTTTACAAATATCACCCTGACGTCCCTGGAAATTGCCAGAAGCATCTTTCGGAAATATTCAGCCCTGTCGTCTTTTTCTTCCTTGTCTTTTGAAGTTTTCTTTTGTGAGTAGGATAGTTTGTTAAGTCTGGTGACGCCATCTACAATGCGAGCAATATCTTCTGAAAAGTAAGGGCTCAACAAAGAAGAAATGTTTGCCTCTGGTGATAGTTTTTCACCTACATCATGAAGGATCCCGGCCGCTATGGTTTCTTCATCCAGTTTGAGGTCGGACAGTATTGAGGCGACAGAAAGATTGTGGGTCAGAAAGCCGTATCTGTTTCCGTTTAGCGATTGGGCATGTCTGTGTTTAAACAATGAACTCAAGGTTCGTGCTGCAAAAACATAAGCCTTTTCAAGAATGCGAGTATTCGCTTCAGGATAATAGTCTAGAACTTTATCCACGATCTGGAAGAAAAACACGTTATCCTTCACAGAATCTTCTCCCCCGTCATATCTTCCACTTCTTTCAGAAGTGTTTTTATAAGCTCGTGTTCTGGGAGACTTTTTATAAGCTTTCCGTGTTTAAAAAGAACACCTTTGCCTCTTCCTCCTGCAATTCCGATGTCGGCATCTCGAGCTTCCCCGGGACCGTTGACCACACATCCCATGATGGCAACCTTGAGAGGCGTTCTAATAGTGGCAAGCTTTTCTTCGACCTCTTTGACCATAGAAATCAGATCGATTTCGGTGCGGCCACAAGTAGGGCAGCTTATAATTTCCACCCCATGTTTCCTGAGCTCCAGAGCTCTCAGGATACCATAAGCTATCGGCATTTCTTCTTCAGGTGGCCCTGTGATCGAAACACGAATAGTATCACCTATACCCTCGAACAACAGAATGCCTATCCCCAGCGCGGATTTCAGCGCTCCCTGCACGGGAGTTCCGGCTTCAGTAATGCCGAGATGAAAAGGATAGGGAGTTTTTTCAGCAAGGAGCCGGTAAGCTTCAATTGTGTTCAGGACATTGGAAGACTTGAGAGAAATTTTGATCAGGTTGAAATCCAGAGATTCAAGCATATCAATATGCCTTAAAGCACTTTCGACCATAGCCTCGGGGGTGGCTCCTCCGTATTTTTCAAGGAGATCTTTTTCTATTGAACCGCTGTTAACGCCAATCCGTATTGGAATCTGACGTTCTCTGGCTGCCAGTGTGACCTTTCGGACTCTATCGAACCCCCCGATATTTCCGGGATTCAGTCTCAGGCCGTCAACACCTGCTTTGATGGCCTCGAGAGCAAGTCTGTAGTCGAAGTGAATATCGGCGATGAGCGGTATGGGTATGGACTTCTTGATCCTGTTAAGTTGTTGAGCTGCCTCCATGTCCGGCACGGCAACCCTTATGATCTCACATCCTCTATCTGCGAGTCGTTTTATCTGTTCTACGGTAGACTTCCAGTCACGAGTGTCTGTATTGGTCATGGATTGAACGACTATGGGAGCGTCACCTCCAATGGCAACATTGCCCACATGGATTTTCAGGCTTTCACGCCGTCGTTTTTTGCTAACCACCATCAACCTCCGGTTAATCAGTGTCAATCATCCTTGCCGATTGTGTTCTTTCTATTGTATTCTGTGCTAGAGTTAAAAAATCGTAAAGCAGAAAAAGCTTGGTCGCATAAGAGTGGATAAGGGGGAGCGCCGATGAAGAAGGATTCCTTGAGAGTTTTGATGTGCGCTTCGGAAATGCTACCGTTTGCTAAAACCGGGGGGCTTGCAGATGTTCTGGGTAGTCTTCCCAGAGCTTTGAGCAAGCTGGGGTGTGAGGTAAAGGTTTTTATGCCACTTTACCGCGAAGTGAAATCTCAATCGCTTGAACAATATCAAAGTTTTGAAATGAGACCGGACAAGATCTTTATCCCCGTGGGTATTCACCATTATACCGTTTATCTCTGGAGAACGGTAATTAATCCGGATATCGAGGTTTATTTCCTGGAAAAGGACGAATTCTTTGACAGAACTTATCTTTATGGAAATCCAGATCCCCAGCGTGGTGATTACGAAGATAATGCCGAACGTTTTATTCTTTTTTGCCGAGCCGTTTACGCGCTTTGCGTTCATATAGACTGGTTCCCCCATATTTTCCATATCCATGACTGGCAGGCATCTCTGGTAGCACCCTATCTTGTCCATCATTGGCGCTCTGACCCCCGTTTTGCATCTACCGCCTGTATCCTTACAATACATAACCTGGCTTTTCAGGGCATTTTCCCCGGCACATTCTTTTCCCTGACGCACCTTCCACCTCACGTTTTCACCATGGAAGGCATGGAATACTGGGGACAGTGCAATTTCCTTAAGGCTGGTATCGTTTACAGTGATTATATAACAACCGTTAGCCCTAAATATGCGGAACAGATTCAGACCGCCGAACACGGCTATGGTCTTGATGGTGTGCTGAGGAACCGTCGGGATAGACTTGTAGGCATCCTGAACGGCATAGATGCGGACGTATGGAATCCGGCAACCGATCCTTTTATTGCGGCTCATTACAGCATAGATGATCTGGAAGGAAAGAAAGCGTGCAAGAAAGACCTGTTACAGACGCTTGGGCTTCCTCTTGATCTTATGGACGCCCCTCTGTGTGCCACCATCGGAAGATTAACTCGCCAGAAGGGTTATGATCTGATATACGAAATCGCACCTCTGCTTTTCAAGCACAACGGAGCTCTTGTCATTCTCGGTAAAGGTGAACGGGAGTTGATGGAGCTTTTTATGAGGCTCAAGCAGGATTATCCTGACCGATTTGCCGCTGTGTTTGATTTCGACGAGCCACTTTCACACAAGATCGAAGCCGGTGCGGATATTTTTCTAATGCCGTCTCGCTTTGAACCCTGCGGACTGAACCAGATGTATAGCCTTCGTTATGGTACCGTGCCTGTAGTCCACGCCACGGGTGGGCTGGATGATACGGTGGATGACGTGTTGCTTAATATCGACGGAGGAACGGGTTTTAAATTCTATGCCTACAGTGTTGAAGCTTTCTGGGAGGTGTTGAAAGAGGCACTAAAACTTTACGAGAATAAGAGTTTGTGGCGGAAGATACAGATCAGAGGTATGAAGAAAGATTACTCCTGGGATAGATCCGCCAGAGCTTATCTGGACATATACAAAGCAGTTTGTAGAATGAATTAGAAGACAGCGGACTCCTCGCAATGACACCTGTTTACGTCATTGCGAGGCCGCATTGTTCTTTTGCGTCATTGCGAGGCCACGAAGTGGCCGTGGTGATTGTTGCGCCTTCGGCTCGCAATGACGAGATTGCTTCGCTTCGCTCGCAATGACACGGGGGAAGACAATAACGAGATTGCTTCGCCTTCGCTTCGCTCCGGCTCGCAATGACAGGTGTAGGCGTCATTGCGAGGCCTTCGAAAGGCGACCGTGGCAATCTCAAGGGATCGCTTCGCTCGCAATGACACAAGGGAAAATGGCTCGCAATGAAACAAAAAATCCGTACGTAGCGAAACAATCATTTAGAATAAAAACCGCCCATCTCGTCGGAAATAAAAAAAACCGAAATGGGCGGTTTACAGAGTTTTACTTTATCATTTCTTTTACCTGTTCTCGCATAACTTTCTTATCAAGCTTTCCAACACTGGTTTTTGGAATTGAATCAACAAACAAAATCCTGTCAGGAACACCCCATTTGGAAATAACGCCTTTTTCTACAAAGTCCATGTAGAATTTTTTAAGCTCTTCTTCTGTGACTTTGCCCGCGAATTCAGGACGGAGAACAACAAGAACCACAGGACGTTCACCCCACTTTTCGTGAGGCACTCCAATGGCGGCGGCTTCACTTACGGCTTCATGTTTGAGAATGATGTTTTCAAGGTCAAGCGATGAGATCCATTCACCACCTGTTTTTATAACGTCCTTTATACGGTCGGTAATTTTCAGATAACCCTGAGGATCAATATACCCGACATCTCCTGTGTGAAGTCGTCCACCCTGCCATAGTTCTTCGCTTTTCTGAGGTTCTTTGAAATATCCCTGAGTCAGCCATGGACAGCGCACAACCACTTCACCGGTTGTTTTTCCATCGTGTGGGAGCAGTTTCCCTGTTGGATCAACTATCTGAATATCTACAAGAGGTATTGGAATGCCGGTTTTAGTACGGATTTTGACCTGTTCGTCAATGTCCCAGTCAAGCATATATGGATGCAGATAGGCAAGAGTCAAAACTGGACATGTTTCTGACATACCGTATCCTGTACAGATATCTATACCTCGAAGCATTGCGGCTTTACAGAGTGCTTCCGGCAAAGCCGAACCGCCTATGATAACTTTCCAGTGAGAGAGGTCCACATTCTGAGCGGTTGGATGGGAGAGTAGCATGTGAAGTATTGTAGGAACGCAGTGACTGAAGGTAACTTTTTCTTTCTCTATAAGTTTTAGCAGCATCTCCGGCTCATAACGACCGGGATATACCTGTTTGCATCCCATCATGGTTGCCACATAAGGAAGCCCCCAAGCGTGAACGTGAAACATCGGGGTAATGGGCATGTACACGTCGTTGCTGC
>CAZWJX010000118.1:0-7698 GCA_964634695.1 uncultured Syntrophobacterales bacterium
GATATGATTCAACCGTCTCTTCGGTTTTTGTGGGAAACCATATTTCGACGTTTATTTGGCTTTCTGTTGTTTCAACAACCATGAATCCTCCAGCCTGTTCGACCATTCGCTGCATAGACGAAAACAATGTTTTCTGATTGGTTCTGTAGTCTATCTTAACCTCTTCTGGTTCTAAACCTGGCTGTTCTCCAGAAGACATATGAGGAAGTAAACCATTGTAAGACACAAGCAAGACAGCGTAAGTACCTGTGGGTATTCTTACATCTGGAGTTATAATAGGCAATTTTAGTATTTTCTTTGTGGTCTTAATGGAAATGTTTTTTGGAAGAGACAATTTTTCTCTGTCCGCTATAAGAAGGCGAAAGATAACCGATTCAAGTTCCGTCCGACTCACATGAACTATGCCGACCTGTGGATCGAAATGGTATGTTAAGTTTATATTATCTCTAAGAAGCGGTAGCAGAGGATTCAGAATATCATTCACGATGTCGTTTAATGAGCGTTTATCTAGAATGGATTCGTCATGACGCCCCATTCTCTGAAAATAAGTAGAGAGCGTTGTTGCTCGATTTACCGTATCTCTTATGATACCAATATATGGTTCTATATTCGGCGCATGATCTGATTCCACCGAGATAATATCGCACACGCCCAGAATAATCGTAAAGATGTTGTGCAATTCGTGTGTGAAGGCTGAAGTAAGGTGAGACACGGTTTCGGCCTTCTGGGCTTCTGCGAGTGTCCGCTGGAGATTTATCTCATCGGTAATATCCCGGGCGCACTGGAAATATCCTATAATATTTCCGTCAGCATCACGTAACCTGCTTGCTAGGATTTTAACATACCGCTTTTGCTCTTTTACCCAGATCCAGCCAAATGTTTCCACCGTCTCCCTGAATTCTGGAGAGACCTTGATCTTACCATTGGTAAGCCTTTCAATTTCAAGAGGTTCATGATCAATAAGAAGAAGCGCAGGTATGAGTATTTTTTTACCGCCAAAAAAAATGGGGGAGAGATCTAATGGGTGATTCAACACCTGTTGCTTGGTCATACCGGTTGTCCGTTCCGACGCCTCGTTCCACACGATAACTTTTCCTGCCGAGTCTACTATAAAAAGCGGCAGTGGCATCTGATCGACTATGTTCTGAAGGAAGGCCCATTTATTTTCGTAAAACCGGACAAGTTCTTTCAATTCGGTAACGTCCTGTAGTAGCATCAAAACATAAGTAGCGGAGATTAATTCTATTTTTCTGATAAAGACTCTCGTGATCTGCGATTTTCCTGCCCCGGATTTAGCTTCCAACTCGAAATCTGCTGCTACCCCTTCCAATGCCTGATGGAAGCAATGCCTTATTTGTTCTTCCGTCTCTGATAAGAAGAGTTCCCACAGGTATCCTTTCTTTGATGCCTTGTCTTCTATATCTGCAAACCATCTGTAAGTTTCCACATTCCAGTTAACTATTCTTCCCTGTTCATCGGCCAACACAACTCCTGTCTGAAGGTTGTCAATAATGGTCTGCTTCAAAGAACGTTCCTCTTCCAGAGCCTGTCTGAGTTTCTCGTTGTGTTTGAGCTGTATCTGGAGATTTTCTATAGCGAGGGAGAGAGATCTGGTTTTTTTATTGATGATGGATCGTAAAATTAAGATGATGGATGTTAGAATAAGTAAAGTTAGCGAAAGTGCCGCAATTGACCATTTAACCCATTTTCCTAATTGATTCAGACTTTGCGTTTTGAAAATCCATTTGTTCATGAGCTCATAGTAAATTGAACCGGTATCGTTCTTTAAATCGCTAAGCTGAGCATCAATGCGTCTTAAGGTGTCACGATGCTTGTTCTTTGTGGCTGCAATTCGAAGTTCGATCGGGGGGGAACTTATGCCAGTCGCGTAAACGCTTTTATAACGTTCGATAAAAACAAGCCCTGCAATACGGCTGGCTACTCCACAGTCAGCCTGTCCGGCTTCGATAGTTCGAAAAACTTCCTCATAGTCTTTAGCATGAATGTAATTAAGTTCATGAATATGGATTTTTTTGATCATGTCCTGAAAAGCATGGGTATAAATATCCTGCGGCACCAGAACGATATTTGCACCTTTAAGACTTTCCATGTCATTCATTCGAAAATTTTTACTGCAGTAGAGATTTCCCCAGTTAATCAGCAGAGTTTCTTTTCCTAAATCGAACTTTTCTTCTCGCTGAGCGGAATAAGCAACCGGAAGGAGGAGATCGATAGAGCCTTTTTCGAGCCTATCAAGGCATTCCGTCCATTCGCAATAAACGAAGGTTATATTCCAATTTGCTTTGCTGGCAATGTGAGATAACAATTCTACCAGAAAACCTGATGGTAGACCCTTTTCAAATGACACTAGCGGTGGATTATGGTAGATACCGACCATGTAAGAGTCCTGTGCATGCGCTGTTGGAAGATAAGTAAATAACAGAATAGATACAAGTGGAAGCAGTCTGATACTGGCTTTCGACATAGGCGCTCCTGAGCTAGGGGTTAAGCATATGGAGAATTGTGGATGTTTACCAATGACAAACTACCACAGAAATTGAACTTTTGGGAAGGACTTTCTTGCAGGTTTTCACATGGGTGGCGTCCCCAAGGGGATTTGAACCCCTGTTGCCGGCGTGAAAGGCCGGTGTCCTGGACCTGGCTAGACGATGGGGACGCTTTTCGAAAAGCGAAAAGCTTCTACTATGGATTGCGGGTGTAAGTCAAGCATTTTTCCATTTTTCTGAAAGTATGGATGTCATTACGAGACCACGTTCTCTTTTTCGTCATTGCGAGGCCACATTCTCTCTTTCGTCATTGCGAGGCCACGAAGTGGCCGTGGCAATCTTAATAAAAAAGGCAATGACGAGATTGCTTCGTCGCTTCGCTCCTCGCAATGACACGAAGGAAAAGGACCCGCGATGACACAGGGGAAAAGGGCTCACAATAACACACTGTGGTGCCGGAGATGGATTCTTCGTAATGACATCTTAGTGGCAGGCGCATGGGCCTGCCCACGCATGGTCGCAAAGACTTGCGTTACGACCTGCCGTCAGCACATGGTCAGTCCGCCGTTTACACTTAGAGTCTGACCCGTAATGTAACCGGCTTCATCGGAAGCAAGGAAAGCCACAGCGTAGGCGATATCCTCCGGTTTTGCCATGCGTCTGAGAGGTATGATTTTCTCCATAGCGCCGAGTATTTTCTGCCCCAGTTCGCTGTCGACTCTCATTTCATCCACGAGAGGTGTCTCCGTAGGTCCCGGACATACCACATTGACCGTCACATTATAGCGGGCAAGCTCCCTTGCCATAGTCTTGCTGAAGGAAACGACGGCCCCTTTTGCCCCTGAATAGACCGACTCGCCGCTGCTTCCCACCTTTGCGGCATCTGAACTGATAGATATGATCCTGCCTTGCTTTTTCTCTATCATGTCCTGCATGAAAACGTGAATACAGTTCAGGACGCCTTTAAAATTAATGTTGATCACCTTATCCCAGAAATCAGGCGTTGTTTCCGAAAAGAGCATAATTCTATCCCAGCCGGCATTGTTTACGAGAATGTCAACGGTTCCGAACGCTTCATGGATTTTTCGGGCCATGGCTCTCACCGATTCAAGATCGGTCACGTCAGCATAAACTGCCATTGCCGTCCCGCCGCTGGCGGTGATTTCAGCCGCCGTTTGTTCTGCCAGATCGGTCTTTATGTCCGCTACAGCCACTCTGGCACCCTGTTTTGCGAGAATCTGGCATATGGCTTTTCCTATGCCTCGTGCTCCACCCGTCACCACAGCAACCCTGTTATCCAGACGAAACATTACCTTCCTCCATGGTCGGAGTGAAACTGCCTGAATTCTTAATCTAGATGGGACTTAAGGGCTTTTCTTTCCTCCAGCTCGAGACGCTTCAGGAATTCCTTTATTAGAGCCAGCGCCTCGTCCTTATCTCTATCCATAACAATGGCTTTCATCTTGATATATTCGTCCTGTGATACATTAAGAACCGGCATGGTTATCTCCTTTCTGAAAAGCGTTTTTAGCCGGTAAAGGATCTAAACTGAGATGGGCTGAACCCAGCCTCAAAAACAGGCTTTCACTTTGTTTTCAAATTTTCCTTTACTTTTTTCGCCAGTACCTGTCGGATAAAATGAAGCGCATCGGCCGAATCGCCGTCAAGATCTATTTCTAAGACTTTCTTGGCTTCATCTTCAGTTAATGTCACCACTACCTCTTTGAGTCTCATAGAATTTCCTCCTACTGTTGAGGAACCTGGATTTAAAATAAAGATACGCCAATATTATAACATCAAAATCCTGGTAGAACTGTAAAAAAGTCATTGTTTTGTCCCGTATACGAACCGTCTACTCAGTTGATCAGTCGTGCAAGGTGTGGGCTGGTAACTTTTTATGTATTCAATGTGGTTTTTGGCTGAATCACGGAAAATACCATGTCAGAATTTGTCCGATTCTACCGGAAATCTTTAAAATAAGTTCCGTAGAAAAACTCAAGGATCCTCTTTTCTTCGTCCTGTAAATCGGTTTCAAACAACTGAGGATGGATCAACCGGGCAAGCCTATGGGCGGTAAGTATAAATTTTAAAGTCCAGAGATCGTTCGTGAATATATCGGGCAACTCATAAACCCGCTTTTCCTTAACTGCTTTTATGTTTTTCAGCCTTGGATCGTTTATTATATCCTGCGGTTCCACGTTCTCATTATGCCACATAACTATTACGTCGGGATTTTCTTTTATGAGATATTCCAGTTGAAGGCTGACGTGCTCCTGCTGTATGTGTCCGCAAATGTTCTTGCCTCCGGCTACTCTTATGAGTTCGTCTACCATACTTCCCGCACAGGACGTCTCGGTGATCCCCTGAGCCCACATGAAGAAAATCTTCGGGCGTTTTTCCTGCGGCAGAGATGACGTTCTGAAAAGGATATTTTCTTTTTCTTTTTTTGTGAATGAAATGAGCTCTGCTGCTCTCTCTTCACTCTCGGTGAGTTTGCCAAAAGCAAAAATTTCGTGGTATATATCTTCCTCGCCTGTTATGAAAACGCCGAATACCGGGATGCCTTGCTTTTCGATAGAAGCTATAGCTTCGGTTTGGTGAGACCATATTACAACAAGATCGGGTCTTAAGGCTATTACGCTTTCTATGCTTACCGATTCCCAATTTCCAGGAGCCGGGAGTTGCCTCGTTTCAATACGTCTGTCCAGAACCCTGTAAAAGCGGAAATTTACCGCATCGTAAACATTTCTGGGTATTCCTACAATTCGATCACCTCTATTTAACATGTAAAACCCTGTAAGAGCGCTTTCGATTAAGCATACTATCCGCCGGACGGGAGAAGAGAAATGGAACTCCTTTGAACGAAAGTCCTTTACCGACAGGGCTTTAGTTTGTGATACAACAAAAGCTTCCAGCAGAAATAAAAGCAAAGACATAATGACCGTTTTTTTCATGTTGAAAAGTCTTCTTTAAATTTCAGGGCATCCCTGAAGGGATGCCCGCCTGAGTAGTTAAATAAGCCACCTGGTTAACTACAATTTTCAGAACATCAAGTCAATCCGGGCAAGGGCATTGAATCCCGGATCACGGAACTGCCATGGCATTTCGTAGGAATTATCTGTAATGTTGTTAAGATCAAGCGACAGCTTTGCCTTCCATGAATTGTTATTTATAAGCAGTTTCTCAATATGAACGTTAATCAATTCGTCTGGACCGAAGGACTGACGGTAAGTTTTGTCAGTACTGTCATAGTATTTTCCGAAGACGTGCAGGTAAGGAACAACGGTAATATCCCACGGCAAACGAATAATGAAACCAACGTTTCCCATGTGGGATGGGACGAAGGGAATTCGTGAATCATCTTGAGCAGGATCAATATCATTATCAACCTTTGTATGAATAAATGTGTAGTTTGCAAACATTTCGAGTGAGTCTGAGATAGTATATTTACCTTCTATTTCGAGTCCGACGGATCGAGTTTTACCGGCGTTGACAGACTGGCTCTGAGAAGGATCCCGGCTAACAACGTTTTCCACTATTGCATCGTCCACCATGGTTACAAACCCTCTCAGGCCCATATATAAGGCTTTAGTTGGATGGGTTTCTATGCCCGTATCAACTCCTATTCCTTTTTCAGGTTTGAGATCGGGATTAGGGAGCTGGCCGTGTCTGCCCGGTACTCCTCTATCGGAAAGAGAAAGAGTTCCGCCTACAGATTTTCCAGATGGCGCTACAAAGCTGGAACCTGCGTTAGCATAAACGGAAATGCTTTCTGAGAAATTGTAACGAACACCCGCACTCCACAGGAATCGATCCCAGGATGCATCATCAATTTCCGGTTTGACGCCCCCGAGGAGATTGTAAGAGTGTTCGACCTTACTGTATCTGCCTCCTGCTCTTAGCACCCAGCGGTCGATTTTGTAAGTTTCTTCTGCATATAGTCCAACCGTCCATGCTTCCATGTCGTTTCCTTTACTTTCTATTCCTTTCACTTCTGATGTGGTTTCGTATGTTGCCCACTGGGCGTCACTTCCTAAAGTAAGAAGACCTCCTCCATGTTTGAAGTGGAAAGCAAGATCCATTGGAACTATGTCCTGATGAACACCGTCTCTGGATCGAAGTGATAAATCAGGATAGTTGTCTTCGTCCCAGTTTCTATCATATCCCCTGTAACCAGCTTTTAACTGCACATCGAAAATTTCAGAAAATGCGTTAGAATACCCACGGTTCATGGTCGTATATGTGTGGTCGTAATCTCTGTTGGGACGTCCAACATCGCCGTGATGTTCTGTGTGATGTGCAAATAGCGAAATTTTGTGAGAGTCCTGACCGTCTATGAAGTAAGTCGCTTTAGCAAAAAGTCTTGTCTTGTAATAATCAGGATCGTTGAGTATGTGGAGCCAGGAATCTTTCGTGCCGTAATCTGTGTAGTCTGATTTTTCGTAAGTTCCGCCAAAGAAGTAATGGATATTTCCTCCGGTTCCTTGATGGTATGCTCTCGCAGTAATCGTATTCCACGAACCATAACCAGCCCCGATTATTGTCTCAGGTTTTTTAATTTTTTCCTTGACTACCAGATTTGTAATCCCTGCCAGAGGTGACTGGTTTCCCGCAAAATCCATGGCAAGGTAAGTGGGATACATAACCGAAGCCGGTCCCCTGTGCACTTCGGCTCTCTCAAGAATCAGCGGATCAAGGCTCATAAGATCGGCAAATGAATCTATGGGCAGGCCATCAAGCATATAAACATTATACTTCGGTCCCAGTCCGCCGTAAGAACCCCAATTTGCATCGTTTCTTGATAGTGGGTTTACGAAAGTGCCCGGCTGGTATCTGAAAATCTCTGAAATGTTTCTCTGAATAAAGGGTGTGAAGTCTATACGTTCTCTTTCTATCACGTCGACTTTCTGGGTAATTTCTTCTCTGGGTTGTGGTAACTTTGATGCCGTTACCACGATTTCTTCTAAAGTTGTTTGATCAGACTGGTCGGTAGCCGTAATGGCGTTTGCATGAGACAATGCCATGAAAAGACACAGAATAAAAATCATCCAATTTGCCGATTTCATTTTCTTCCTCCTCGTATTACAGAATTCTACACGAGATAAAAAACTACCGGACTTTCTTATCCTGTGCCTTCATGGCATCGTTGATGCCGGCTTCTGCCGACAATTACTGACTGAATTTATATTTA
>CAZWJX010000119.1:0-1282 GCA_964634695.1 uncultured Syntrophobacterales bacterium
TATGGAGAGAAGTAACGGCTCGATACTTTGATTAACTAAGTCTAGGGAGAATTAAGCCGTGAACCGAAAAAAAGCCGTTCTGGCGGCGATAGTCGCATTGTCTGTAACGGCTACAGTTTTCTGGTGGATGAAAAAAGAAAAGGCTTCAGATCAGAAGAACCTTCCATCCCGGGATAGCCAGACACAGCAATCCCCGGCGGCTCAGCAGGAGAAGGGAATAAAACTCGAAGGGATGAAATACACGGAAGTTTCGGAAGATGGACGAACTCGCTGGAAAGTGATTGCTGGAGAGGTGGAAGTTTTCCTGAATGAGAAAAAAAGCGTTCTTAAGAACGTGGAAGCGGAATTCTATCTTAAGGACGGTCGCATTATCAGGCTCTCGGCCGATAGAGGACTTCTGTTTGCCGGCGTAAAGAACATTGAAGTTTTTGGAAACGTTGTGGTCAAATTGCCGGATGGGATGGTTCTGAATGCCGAAAAAGTGGTGTACAGAAATCAGGATAAGGAGCTTTTGTGCGAAAGTTCTATGCGGTTTTCGTTGCCAGATCTTAAAGGTGAGGTAGGGCGGTGGAAGTATAGTCTGGAAGACAGCAAGGGTTATGGTGATCAGGGCGTTAAAATAGAGTGGAAAAGGGTCTCGGGAAGTAATTCAAGGCCCGGCGAGAAAAAAGAGGGTAAAGCTTCATTTTGATAATCGCAACTAAGGAAACAAAATGGCTTATTTAAGATTTCTGTTTTTTTTGATTGCGTTGTTATCGGGTGTCTGGTGCGGCATCTCCGATGCTCAGCAAACGAAGTCTCCAGCCGACGATTCCACAATACAGCTTACAAGTGATCGGATGGTGCTGGACGAAAAAAAGAAACTTGTAGTCTTTGAAGGGCATGTGCTGGTAAAGCGCAGTGATGTGACCATAACGGCGGATCGGCTCTATCTTTATGGCAAGTCTAATGAGCGTATTTCTATGGACAGGCCTTTGGGAGAACAGCTCGATAGAATTGAGGTTGAAGGAAATGTGAGAATAGTGCAGGGAAATAAAGTCGCCTCTTCAGATAAGGCCATTTATTATGTTGATAAACAGAAGATTCTTCTTGTGGGAAATCCGGTCGTGGCTCAAGGACAGGATCGCATATCAGGGCAGATGATCACAATCTATCTCAAAGAAGGTCGTAGCGTTGTTGAAGGAGGTCAGGAAAAACCTGTGCAGGTAATCCTTACGCCGGCTCAAAGCGATGGGGCCAGGGGCGCAAAATGAAGTTTGAAGCAGTAGAGATGGAACGTCAG
>CAZWJX010000119.1:1292-7685 GCA_964634695.1 uncultured Syntrophobacterales bacterium
GTTACGAGAGAAAAGGACTTGAAGCGTTAAATATAGTGAAAAAATACGGCAAACGTCGAGTGGTTGACGAAGTCAGCCTTACTGTGTATCAAGGGAAAGTGATCGGTCTGTTGGGCCCCAATGGAGCCGGAAAATCCACGACCTTTTATTGTATTGTGGGTTTAATTGATCCGGATGAAGGAGCGATTTTTTTGGACGGTGAGAATGTTACCGGTTATCCTGTCTATGAGAGAGCTCGAAAAGGTATAGCCTACCTGCCGCAGGAGCCTTCCGTGTTTAGAGGGTTGACAGCAGAAGAGAACATTGTTGCTGTGCTTGAGATGCTTGGTCATGATAGGAAGCTTTGTGAAGAAAAGGCCAGAGGTTTACTGGCTGAATTCGGACTTGAGCATGTCGCTAAGCTAAGAGCCGACAGACTTTCAGGGGGAGAACGAAGAAAGGTTGAGATATGTCGGGCTCTGGCGACGAATCCGAGGTTCATCCTGCTTGATGAGCCCTTTGCCGGGATAGATCCGCTGACTGTCAAGGAACTGCAGGAAACCATCAGATTTCTCAGGAGCAAAAATATAGGCATTCTTATTTCGGATCATAATGTGGGTGCCACGCTCAGGGTTTGTGACGAGGCTTACATTATACACAATGGAAGGATTCTCGAGCGGGGTAAGCCGGAAGAAATTATAGCAAATGAACATGCCAGGAAGGTCTATCTTGGAGACTCGTTTTATTTGTAGTACAGAAATGAGGACAGGTTGTTTTTCAGAGTGGATGGTTGATTGCGAACATTTGGTGTTTAAAAAGTTGCAAAAACGGAGCTTGATATTATGGCTTTTGAGCTAAAACAGCAGTTAAAACTGGCTCCACAGCTTGTGATGACGCCCCAACTTCAACAGGCTATCAAGCTCCTTCAGCTTTCAAGACTGGAGCTGATACAGACGGTGCAGCAGGAACTGGAAATGAATCCTGTCCTTGAAGAAGTTGATTCAATAGAAGAAGTCGAAGAAACCGTAGAACTGGAGGAAACGACAGATCGCAAGGAAGTGGAAGATTTTAAAGAGGTGGAAATTTCAGAGCAGGTCAAGGACGATTTCGACTGGGAATCCTTTGTAGAAGAGTATAGTTCTTCATCCACACCGGTGGTGCAAGAGAGAGAAGAAGGCGAAGAGTTTCCTTCCATTGAGCAACGTCTCAGTAAACCCACATCTCTTCGGGAACATCTGTTATGGCAACTGAGTTTATCCAGTCTGACAGATCGAGAGAAGGAAATTGGCGAAGAAATTATCGGGAATCTTGGTCCCGATGGATATCTGGAAGCGACGCTTGATGAGATTGCTAGACTGGCAGATGCCTCCATCGAAGAGGTAGAAAAGGTGCTGGCGGTGATTCAAACTTTTGATCCCGTCGGTGTAGCGGCGAGAGATCTCAAAGAGTGCCTGCTTATTCAGGCTCGTCATTTAACCCCGGGGGACGAGATAGTAGAGGCGATTATCAAAAACCATCTTCATCTCCTTGAGACTAAGAACTACCAGGCTCTCTTGAATAAACTTAAATGCACCCCTGATGAGCTGAAAAGTGCAATAGAGACAATAATGAGCTTTGATCCTAAACCCGGCCGGGTCTATTCGGATGAGGAACCGCAGTATGTAAGCCCTGATGTTTATGTTGTCAAGGTTGATGATGAATTTGTGGTTCTGCTTAACGACGAAGGGCTTCCCAAGCTGAGAATCAGCCCATACTACATGGAATGCATTAAGCATCCGGAGAGACTTACGCCGGAAGCCCGGGATTATATTCAAAACAAGCTTAAATCGGCAAACTGGCTCATAAAAAGTATTCATCAGCGTCAGAGAACAATCTACCGGGTGGCGGAAAGCATAGTCAGGTTGCAGAGGGATTTCTTTGAAAAAGGTCCCGGCCATCTCAAACCCATGGTGCTCAGAGATGTAGCGGCGGATGTTGGAATGCACGAATCAACCGTAAGCAGGGTTACGGCTAACAAGTATATGCAAACTCCACATGGCCTCTTTGAAATGAAATACTTCTTTAACAGCTCAATTCAGAGCCTGGCAGGTGAAGATATTGCTTCCGAGAGTGTAAAAGAAAAAATCAGAGCTATTATCAAGAATGAAGATCCTGCCAGACCATACAGTGATCAGGAAATCGTGGAGATACTCAAAAAAGAAGGGATCAAGATTGCCCGAAGAACCGTTGCCAAATACAGAGAAATGATGAATATTTTGCCTTCTCATAAGAGAAAGAAACTTTTATTCTGACGGAGGGATCTATGCAGATCAATGTAACATTCAGGCACATGGAACCGTCTGAGCGGGTGAGGGCCTATGCGGAAGAAAAGATCGGGCGCATAAAACGCTATCTTACGGAACCCATCGAGGTGAACATAGTGCTCACTACTGAGAAGTTCCGTCAAATAGCCGAAGTGACGATAAGTTCAAATGGAATAAATATTAATGCATCCGAAGAAACAGAAGACATCTTCAGTGCAATAGATCTTCTGGCAGATACTGTTGAAAGTCAGATCAAGAAACAGCTTGAAAAGTCAAAGAGGAGAAAAACCGGTCTCGGTAGGAATAGCGCCGGGAAAATTGCAATACTACCCTCAGGGGCTGTTGCCGACGAGGATGAAGAACCTGTTATCTATCTGGAAAGTTTCGACCCAAAACCGATCGACGTTGAAGAAGCGGTTCTTCAAATGAATTCAGCCAAAAGAGACATTCAGGTATTCATTAACAGAGAAACAGGACGGGTGAATGTCCTTTACAGGCGAAAAGACGGTCACTATGGACTGATAGAAACTTAAGAGGGATGGATTGGCTCAGGAAGAGCACGAGTAAAAACCTATGAAAATTGCTGAATTGTTGCCGGAAAACGGAATAATTACCGAAGTTGAAGCTTCGAGCAAAAGCGAACTGCTCAGGCAAATAAGCGAAGCGCTTGCACAATGTTATCCGTCGCTTGATGCCGATGAAGTATTTAGGGTTTTGATGGAAAGGGAACAACTGGGGAGTACCGGGGTGGGGGATGGAATAGCCATCCCCCACGGTAAGCTTCCGAGTGATCGTTTCTGCTCTTTCTCAAAGCCTTTTCCTATTCTGCTTTTTGCAAGATCCCTCCGTGGCGTTGATTTCGATGCCATGGATTCAAGACCGGTCTATCTCATATTTGCTCTTATCGCCCCCGAAAATTGCCCCGGTTTGCATTTAAAAGTGCTCGCTAAAATTGCCCGCCTTCTGAAAAACAAGGAAGTTCAGGAGAAGTTGCTTCATGCGAAGAGTCGGCGAGAGATTCTGGATATTATAAACCAGTATGATAACGGAACTTGATGTTTGACGGTTATGGGAGCTAACCTGCATATAGTAGTGGTAACCGGTCTTTCGGGATCCGGCAAAAGCACGGTCATAGACGCTTTCGAAGATATTGGTTTCTTTTGCATAGATAACCTGCCTGTGCCGCTTCTGCCATCCTTTATAAAGCTTTGCACCGAAGAAATGGCCGATATAAAAAGAGTAGCCCTGGGGATAGACATACGTGAGCGAAGTTTTCTATCAGGGTACGAGAAAGTATTCGATGAGATAGAGCGGGAAGGTTATCCGCTTGAAATTATTTTTCTGGAAGCTTCGACAGAAGTTCTTCAACGTCGTTACAGTCAGACCAGGCGAATTCACCCGCTGGAAATAGAATACAAAAACGAAGGAGGACGATTTCTTTTTCAAGCTCTTGAACAGGAGAGGAAACTGCTTGCACCCTTGAGGGAGAGGGCAAGCCGGATTATAGACACAAGCACCTTTTCTGTTCACATGCTGAAGGAACTGATTTTCAGAACATATTCTTTCGATCCAGATGTTGGGCGACTTGCCGTTCAGATTCTTTCTTTTGGTTACAAATATGGAATTCCATCGGAAGCTGATATTGTCATGGATCTCAGGTTTCTGCCAAACCCCTATTTTGTAGATTCTCTGAGACCTCTTACCGGGTGCACCCCCGAAGTGAGCAGATGGATTATGGATCACAAAGAAACCATTGACTTTCTTGACACCTTTTCCGGGCTTATGGAATTTCTTCTGCCCCTTTATGTAAAAGAAGGAAAGCGTTATCTGACCATTGCTTTTGGATGCACCGGTGGAAAGCATCGTTCAGTAGCGATAGCCGAGTTTTTTAAAAAATGGCTTTCAGATAAGGGTTATCCTGTGAAAGTGTTTCACAGAGATATTGGCCATGAATGAAATGGAACCTGCTCCCGCCGTTGGGATTCTTATCGTAACTCACGGTGACCTGGCCGAAGTCTTTTTGAGGACGGCAGAAATTATTGTTGGTCGCATGGATGGCTTTCATGCCGTATCCGTAAACCCTGCGATGTCACAGGAAGAGATTTTTTCCCTTATCGAACGTAAAATTAAAGAGGCCGATAAGGGTAGTGGGGTTTTGATTCTTACGGATATTTTCGGAGGAACTCCCACTAATATTGCCCTGGCTTTTTCAGGACCACAGGTTGATGTGGTTTGCGGCGTTAATCTTCCGATGATCATTAAAGCCTATTCTTCTCGAAATGCCAGTCTTCACGAACTTGCAGCTCTGGTGCAGGAATACGGAAAGCGGCACATAGCACGGGCCAATGAGCTGCTTGAGCCAAGGTGATTTCACTGCACTGACTTTTCATCGCCTGGATTACGATCACGTAGAAGAGATTCTCGATATTGAACGCCGGGTTCAATTCGAGCCTTGGACGGTTAACATGTTCGCAGACGAAGTAGATCACCCGCTGGGGTTTTCGTGGGTTGTCTGTATCGGTCAGAGAGTTGTGGGTTATTTGTGTGCAAGAGTTTTTGAAGACTGTCTTGAGATTCTGAACGTGGCCGTTCATTGCGATTTTCAGGGAAGGGGTATCGGTAAGGAATTGCTCTCGTTTGTGCTAGGAAAGGCAGTTCGCGAGAGAGGTATCACTCGAGCGATCCTGGAAGTTCGGGAGTCGAACCGGCCCGCTCTGAAACTTTATGTAAAATGTGGTTTTAGAATAGTAGGAGAAAGACCCGGCTATTACCTTACGCCTTCCGGTCGGGAAAAGGCTCTTCTGATGGAGTGGCGGTTTGTCGATTAACAGTAGTGCCTTTGTGGTTGTCCTGTTCTGGACATTCGGAGGACTTATTGAGGGCGGGCGCAGAAACTGCCTCTGCGCTCCGGCTGGACATGCCCTGGGCTTGGGCCTGTTGTCAGCGCTGAATTGAGTGGTTAGTATAATTAACACTTGGCTAAGGTGTTTTTTGTAGGATTTTCGAAGAGAAACTGGGAGAATAATCATGTCACAAAACCAGCAACTCATTAAGGTTTATGAGTATGCCCTCAATCAGGAGTACACAGGTAAAAACTTTTTCGAAACATCTATTACACGCCTTTCTGTAGGGGCGGCTGTAGAAGCTTTCAAAAAGCTTGTCGAGGAAGAGGAAAAGCACATCAAATTTATCAGTTCAATCCTTGACAAGCTTCGTCGAGGAGAGGAATTTCGAGCCGACGAGATATTGGATTTAACCCTGCAGCCATCGGACTTTTTCAGCCGCAGAGCAGATTCCCAGTTCCTTTCGGAGTCTGTGTTCAGTTCCATGGTCCCGGATATTACGGTTTTCAATACGGCGTGGCTCATTGAAAAAGACATCAGCGAATTTTACGGCAGGATGGCTGAAAGGGCGTCGGGAGAGGTGCGAAGATCGCTTTTACTTCTTTCGGAATGGGAAAAGAGCCATGAAGAGTTTTTCAGAGCCTATCGTGATAAGCTTCAGGAGATATACGCTAATCTTCCCTGGGGTGGTTAATAAATGAAAGGATCTGAATATCACAAAAAGACCTCTTATGTTCGCGGACGGATTGGAGGGGGATGGTGGGAAAGAGGAGATTCCCCCTCTATTTTTAAATCCTATCGAGGTGTTCCTTCCATATCTTTGCCGAGAGATATCACCTTTCCACCAACAACTTTTGCCGATATCTTATGTCACAGATCGAACCGTACTTTGCACCAGAGCCCCTTTTCACTCACAAGCCTCAGCGTGTTTTTATTCTTGAGCTACGGTATTACAGCGGTGCTTAGAGATGAGCGCTTTTCATTTCGAGCTGTACCTTCAGCAGGAGCGCTTTATCCTGCAGAGCTTTATATTGCTGTTTCGGGGGTTAAAGATCTCCGCTCGGGGATATACCACTACAATCCTGCCCTCCATAGCCTTACGGAAATAGCAAGAATTGAGGAAACTGGTAGTTCCAGGCCTTTTCTCCAAGTTTTCGTAACGGGGATTTTCTATCGCTCTTCTTCTAAATACCGTGAACGAGCTTTCAGATACGTGCTCCTCGACAGCGGACATCTTATTGAGCAGGCTTTTCTAGCGGGACAGTCTG
>CAZWJX010000120.1:0-7641 GCA_964634695.1 uncultured Syntrophobacterales bacterium
AACATTACGATGCGTCCTTTAAGAATGGGGTCGGGGTCTTCAGAGGAGGCATAGTCAAAAACCGGGTATTGTTCTGAAAGCTTCAAAACGGGAAATTCTTCTGTAGAGGAAGGGTCCACGAAAACGAAAAGGGGTAAGTTTTTCGGTGCATTTATTATTTGAGTCTGATTTTTATCCCAGAAAGCAAAACAGATAGCCGTCCGGGTTTTCAGATTGTTCTCATCAAAAAATACTTCAAAGTTAGTTTCCGGGAAATTCTGGGACAGGATTCTGGTGATTTTGATTTGCAAGGGGTCAAAAAGATTAACAAGCAGAAGAGCTACCTTATTCATTCAGTTTCTCCTGACGGAGGGCGTTTGTAGCAAAAATAAAGGGGTTCCGGATATTTCCGAACCCCTTTATTTTAAATGAGATTTGCCATCTTTGCAAAGCATCCTTCATCGGCAAACGGCGCATCACTCATACAGCGCCAGAGCCGATGAAGGATCGAACATTTTTTTGAACTATTCTTTGGCGTAGCGAGGTCTCTTGGTAACCAGTGCCAGAATGATACCGACGATGATAAGAAGTCCAGCTATATAGAAAGCATAGTCGTAAGATTTATACTTGTCATAAATGTAACCGGCCAGTTTGGGCATGAAGGCTCCAAGACCCCATCCGATGAACACGAGTCCATAGTTGAACCCGAGGTTTTTCGGCCCGTAGAAGTCGGCCGTAAAAGATGGGAAGAGAGAAAGACCTCCACCGTAGCACCAGAAACCTATTGCAGTGGCGATGAAAAGAAGAACAACGTTTTTAATGCTGAGCAGCCATGGGAAGGCAAACATTACGATGCAGGCGGCAATGTAGTTAATAATGAGAGCGTTAATTCGACCGATCTTGTCAGAAATGATACCCGTTCCGATTCGGCCGACAGTGTTAAAAATAGCGCCCCAGGACACAAGCAGATAACCTGCCGCCATAATTTTTTCGATCATTTTTGCGGCATGACCGATCAGAAGAAGTCCTGCCTGTGTATTGATGGTGAACATGGCTACAAGTGCATAGAACTGCCATGTTCTTAACATTTCGCTGGCGGTCCAGTCGAAACGAGTTTGAGTTGCTGCTCGGGCAGCGGCTTGAGCTGTCGCAGGAGGAGGCGGTGGAACGTAACCGGGTTCAGGCCAGGCAAGTAGCTGGGCGGCTATCAGTATTACAATTAGATATGCGATTCCGAGTACATAGAAAGATGCACTCATGCTGTATGTTGTGATGAGCCATTTGGCAACAGGGGCCACGTAAAAGGCGGCCAGACCGTATCCACCTACGACTATTCCTGCAATCATACCTCGTTTATGAGGACCAAACCATTTAACGGCAGCAGGTGTTGGTGCTGCATAGCCAACACCCATTCCGATTCCACCTAAGATTCCAAAACCGATTAAGATACCGGTATAACTTTTCATAATACCGGCAAGAATCAGACCGGCTCCTATAGCAATTCCTCCAATTGATGCCGCAATGGTGGGACCGTATTTGTCCTGAATTTTACCGCCGGGGATCATAAGAAGTGCAAATATAAGAATGCACAAAGAGGCAGGGTTTGACGCCTGTTCTGCTGTAAGAGGGGTCCAGCCTTGAGCAGTCATGAGCTTTGCATCTGTTAGATACTTAACCCACACGCTCCAGGCATAAAGACACCCCAGGCAGAGGTTTACCACCATGCCTGCAAAAACGACTCGCCACGCTTTCCCTGGTTCTTTTGCAACGGGTTGAGCGTTTGCCATAATTACGCCTCCTTTCTTTAAAAAGGACCTGTTGATAAACTTTGACTAATAATAACGTCCTGTCATCAGAAGACGTTCTGTCTGCAGGAACTGGAGGCCAGAAAAACTTACCAGGATGTTTTGGTGTGAAACAGGTGAATAACTCGAAAATTCAGAGAACTTTTCAAAAGGACATTGCGTGATGTAGAGCTGAAATGATGCCAAACACCAGAATTACTTGCTCCTTCCCTTTCTCTTTTCTGCCATCACCCCCTTCTCACGTTACCCGTTTAACCTCACAAACCTTCACCTCTAAGACCTAACTGAACTTTTGCTATTCTTTTATCCAATCTGTGCTCCTCAAGTCAAGACAAAAAATTAAGTTTTTTTAGATTGTTACAAAATGTACAAGAATTATTTCTTGTTTGTTAAAAGCGCTGAGATTTTAATTGTGAAGATAAATTCTAGCCTTTGATCTGGTCGGAATTACTACCTTGTGATTGTAGAATTATTCCGGTAAACTGGAAAAGTAAATGCTCTGGACATCGAAGGTGAAGCGATGACATGGGTTGAATCTTGTATCGTTTACTATAAAAATCAGCAAGAGTGTAAGGTTTTTGCCGAGAAGGTTGATAAATTTTTAAGAGAGAGAGGTGTCTCCTCTGTATTTCTGGTTAATGCTGAAAGCGAGGTGGGGTCTCCATCAACGCTTGTAGGAAGTAAGCTGTCTCAAGGGACTCTCGGCATAGTCATAGGCGGCGACGGGACTTTTTTGAGTGCTTCAAGATGGTTACATTCCTGCCCTGTGCCTATAGTCGGAGTGAACTTTGGCGGGCTTGGTTTTCTTACAGAAATACCAAGAGAACAGTGCTTTCAAGAACTGGAACGTATACTGGAAGGACACTATGCCATTGAAGAGCGATTAAAGATAGAGGTGATAGTTTATCGAAACAATGAACCTCGATTTCATCAAGCAGTTCTTAATGATGTGGTCATAAACAAAGGAGCTCTTGCAAGAATAATAAATTTCCATGCCTCGGTGAACGAACAGTATCTTAATTACTACAGGGCCGACGGACTTATAATCTCAACTCCCACCGGATCAACGGCTTATAACATTTCCGCAGGAGGACCTATTATCTGTCCCACAGCTCAGGTTGTTGTCATTACCCCGATATGTTCCTTTAACCTGACCGACAGACCTATCGTGATACCTACTCCCTTTTCGATAAACATTTTTCTTGAAAGTCATGAACAGGAAGTATTTTTGACCTGTGATGGTCAGGTTGGTACTGCTGTAACCGTCGACGACTTTATAAAAATCACCGTTTCCCCTGATCCCCTACTGTTTATGAAGCCGCTTTCGATAAATTACTTTGAGATCCTCAGAACCAAACTTAAATGGGGACAGAGCAAAAAATCGTCCTGATTGGATTCACAGGGCTCTCATCCACTCAGGCTTGAGGGGAATTGTGCCCTTAAGAGCGGCGTCGATAACTTTTAACGCATTTTCCTTTCCGCCGGGAAATTTTACTTTTATGGGAAGATAGTTGGATGCGTGATTTGACATGAAAAGCCCTCTGGATAAGCTGGTATGAAGAATCATTTCTCTGAGTTCTTCCAGAAGCCCTTTTTGATCAGGCATTCTGAAAAGCCCTCTTCGATAATCTTCGCCAAGAGGGGTGTTTGGCAGGATCATTAAAGTTAGAGCCCCTACAAAATGAGGATCAATTTCGCTGAGGATCCAGCCTGTTGCTCGAGCATGTTCAAGAGAGCGTTCAATACCGGCAATACCAAGAAGAACGGTGACGGAGAGAGTAATGCCAGCATCTTTTATTCTTTTTCCTGCTTCTATCATGCGTTCTGGGGAGACGCCTTTTCTAATAGCCTTAAGAGTTTCAGCGTCGCCGCTTTCAATTCCAAGATAAACTATACCGAGCCCAAGATCTCTCAATTCCTCCAGTTCTTCCGGGGATTTCCTGAGAATACTTTTTGCGTTTCCATAAAGCCCCACTCTCTGAATCCAGGGCATGTGCTGACGAATAAGCTGAAGTATCCAAACAAGCTTTCTGTGCGGGATGATGAGAGCATCGCCATCGCACAAGAAAACTCTTTTCAAAAAAGGAAAGTACCGAGAAGCTAAAATTATGTCCTGTTCAATTATCGATTCGTCTTTTATTCTGAAACGCACACCCTTGTATGTGCCGCAAAAGGTGCACTTATTGTGAGAACAGCCCACGGTTGCCTGTATGATTATGCTGTTAGCTTCGCTTGGTGGTCTTATGATTATTCCTTCGTAATGGAGATCCTCTGCCGTCATAATTTGAAATTCCCCCAACATATACTCGGTAAAGCGTCCTTTCTCAATCAGCATTTTTGACCAGATCATTAGCCCAATCAACGATTATTCTTTTTGACAACATTTTGTGATTTTTTTTATAATCCCTATGGGGACATTTTAAATACAAAGGGGGGTTATGATGGTGCAAAATCTTTTATCAGAAGTACGTGGACGATTAATTGTTCTGTTTTTTCTGGGAATTAGCTTTATTCTCTCTCACCCTTTGATTTCCTACGCCGCTGAACAGGCAGCAAGCGGGATGACGGGAGGAAGCAGTAAGCCCTGGTGGTTCTGGGTGATTGTTTTGTTTGTATTCTGTTTTGTTCTGGGAATAATTGCGGTTCTTGCTGGAGTTGGTGGTGGAGTTCTTTTTGTGCCGCTTGTGAGTGGTTTTTTCCCATTTCATCTTGATTTCGTGAGAGGTGCAGGACTCATGGTTGCTCTGGCCGGTGCTCTTGCAGCCGGTCCTGGACTTCTTAGACGAAATCTTGCAAATCTTCGGCTGGCCCTTCCCGTTGCTCTGATTGCTTCATCATGTGCTATTGTTGGAGCTTTCGTGGGGCTTGCTCTGCCTACGAGAATTGTTCAGATTTGCCTTGGCGCGACTATTATTTTTATTTCAGTTTTGCTGGCAACATCTAAAAACGTTGAACGTCCGGAGGTTAAACAACAGGATGCCATAGGCCTTGCTCTGGGGATGTCAGGAGCCTACTGGGAAGAATCTACTCGAGAGATCGTCCAATGGAGGACGCACAGAACGCTTAAGGGGCTTTTGTTATTCATTATCATTGGTGTTATGGCCGGTATGTTTGGATTGGGCGCCGGATGGGCAAATGTTCCTGTTTTGAACATGGTTATGGGTGTTCCTCTTAAGATAGCCGTTGGGACCAGCAAATTTTTGCTTTCCATAACAGATACATCGGCAGCGTGGATTTATATCAATCAGGGATGTGTGTTACCTATTATAGCGATCCCTTCCATCATAGGTCTTATGCTGGGATCGTTCGTGGGGGTAAGGCTTCTTGCCATCGCAAAACCAAAGTTTATCAGGTATATGGTTATAGCTGTTCTTATGTTTTCAGGCATAAAAGCATTACTTAAGGGGCTGGGAATAGGCTAGAACCTGAAACTGGTGATAGAATTAAAGGAGCAATCGTTATGGAAGAAAAAAAAGTTGAAACAAAAGCTTCGCCCGAACAAATTGTCTATGCTGATATATTGTTCTATGGCAGTTGGTTTGGGATTGCGTTTATGACCATTACCTATATTATTTACATTACCGGTATTCTGGATCCTTATGTTCCCCTCAAAGAAATGCCGCTTTACTGGTCGAAGAATGTTCATAACTATGTTGAGCAAGCTCGTATTCCAGTAGGCTGGGGATGGTTGGCTCTTATTGGTAAGGGCGATTTCATAAATTTGATTGGCGTTGCATTTCTTGCTCTTCTTACAATTGTCGGGTTTATAAGTCTTATTCCGGCGTATATCAGGAAAAAGGATTTCCCCTTTGCGGTAATCGCTACACTGGAAATTCTTGTTTTGGTTCTTGCCGCGTCCGGTATATTGAAGACAGGTGGACATTAATTTCGTGACCTATAGGCAAAAGGCTTGTCTAACAGTGTGTGTTTGTATCTATTATTAAATCTTGCATAAATGCTTGATGTGGTCAGCGATTGTTAGACAAGCCTGATTTATAAAACAGGGAAGTAGCCGGAGGGGGGTTGCTCTGCGATTGTAATAACGAGGTTGTTTCAGCCCTTCTACGCATAAAGATTGATTCGCCCGATACAGATGGAGTCTCGTATGTGGTAGACGCAGGCGGGGCGTGATGACGTAAAAAAGGTGTCATTGCGAGGAGCGAAGCGACGAAGCAATGACACACTTACTAGATTGCTTCGCCTTGGCTTCGCCCCGGCTCGCAATGACACAAAAGTACACGGTTACGCAATTTTCGAACAGGCGCATCTCACAGTGACAGGTTTATAAAAATGTGGATATGAGTTATAATTTAACCGGCAATAAGATTGACTTTACTTAAGGGTGAGAAACTGTGAAAGTACTTATTCCGGTAGTTGGTCAAGAAATAGCTCCACGTTTTGATCTTGCAACAGAAGTGATGATAGTAAAATGCGGAAAACACGGAGATGTGGAAAAATCAAGGGTTGTTGTGCTTCCTCAAGGTTCGGCCGATGAGTTGTGTCATTTCATTGTAAAGGAGGGTGTGGATGTGGTGATATGTGGAGCTATCGAAGAAGAATATTTTCAGTACCTATTATGGAAAAAGATACAGGTTTTTGATTCGGTGATAGGTAACGCCGTCAAGGCAGTTCAATATCTCATTAAGGGCGCTCTTTTGCCGGGCAAGATAATAGATTGAAGGTGTAATATCGATGCTGAAACAAATAGACAAAATAATCTCGGGTTTTTTAACCATACCTGACGATATAGATCCCTCCCTGCGATATGATATAATGAAACGCAACATTCTTGGTTTAATGCTTATTGTTACGGTAGTTCCTGTTATTATACTGGCAATACTCAACTACCACCAATATCAAAGTACGTTAAAGAGTGAAATCTTTTCACCTACCAAGGTTGTCTGCTATTAATTTTATTGCTTCCGCTTATAAGTTTGAGGAATTGGCTCGAGATGATACTTTGCACTATATTTATGAAGTTATTAGAAAAGAATATAATGGGGTAGTGGATATAGGGCTCATCGATTCCGAGGGAACGCAGATTTCTTACGCTGGTCCATACGACCTGAAAGGCAAAAACTATAAAGATCAGCACTGGTTTAATGAGGTCCAGATCAGAGGATCTTATATAAGCGACGTTTTTATGGGGTATCGCAAGTTTCCTCATATTGCCATAGCGATCCAGAGATTTGGAGAATCTGGAAAAAGATGGATTTTGAGGGTAACTCTAAATACCGATGTTATCAATGAACTTATATTGTCAATGGGGGTAGGTTTTGATTCCGAGGTCTTTCTGATAAATAAAGAAGGTATTTGTCAGACCAATTCAAGAAATATGTGCAGAATTTTGGAACCGTGCCCAATAGGACCTTTACCTGTGAGCTATGACCCCACAACAGTTATATTAAATTACAATGAACAGACTTACTACGTTTCTTATGTATATTTTACACATCCCGAATATATCATTGTTATAGCCAAACCTGAAAATCAGGTTCTGACAGCATGGTATTCACTGAGAAAGGACTTTTTCCTGATATTTTTGATCAGTTTCGTCATAATAGTTGCGTTCGTGTTTCAGCTCACATCAATACTTATACGTCACATAAAGGAATCTGATGAAAAAAGAGAGCTTGCTTTCAGGGAAATGCAGCATTCCCAGAAGCTATCATCCATAGGAAGACTTGCCGCAGGAGTCGCCCATGAAATTAACAATCCACTTTCTATAATCAGCGAAAAAGCCGGACTTATGAAGGATCTTCTTGAAAGCAGGGAATCCTTTCCAGAAAAAGAAAAGTTCCTCGGGCTTGTGGATTCAATAATTAAATCTGTTGACAGATGTCGCAACATTACGCAC
>CAZWJX010000121.1:0-5873 GCA_964634695.1 uncultured Syntrophobacterales bacterium
AGTAGCAAGGTAATCCTTATTGCTTTTTATGAGATTGCCACGGCCACTTCGTGGCCTCGCAATGACAACATAAAATCCATGGCCTCGCAATAACGGAAAAAATCCGTAGCCTCGTCATGACATCTTATATCGCCACTAACTGAACATCATCGAAGCATTCAATCAAAATTCAATTGAAAAAGCCATGGAATTGTTGTAGTCAGAAACAGTAATTCCTTGAAAACAACAGGAAACACAATCTACTGCTCAAGCAAAATCGGCCATTCCGGATAAATACAGTTGCCATTAGATTATAAGCGGTAAAATCAGGGAAAGCTGTAAGCAACGTTGTTCATTTAAAAAAGGGGGATAGCTATGAAGTGGACGACCTTTTTAAAAGCCTTTGCTTGTTTAGCATCTGTCGTGCTTTTTGCTACAGCTTCCTATGCCCGAGAAGAAATAAAGCTGGGCGTTGTTACAAAACCAGGTTCTGCTCAGAACGTGTGTGCGGAAAAATTCAAAGAACTTCTGGAAAGCAAATCTAATAAATATACCGTGACCATTTACCACAGTGCTTCTCTCGGAACGGAAACGGAAATCCTTCAGCAGGTTCAACTGGGTAGTGTTCACATGGCTATCATTACTTCAGGACCCTTTGATGTATTTGTTCCCGAGGTGAGAGTTGTTGACTATCCTTTTCTATTTGAGTCCTACGAACAGGTTGATGCTGTGCTGGATGGCCCGCCCGGACAGGAAATACTGAAACGCTTAGAAAAAGCCGGCTTCAAAGGGCTGGCATTTTCAGAAAACGGCTTCAGGCACCTTACCAACAGCAAACGCCCCGTTCATTCCGTAAAGGATGTGGAAGGACTGAAAATTAGAGTGATGGAATCTGTTATTCACAAGGAACTGTGGAGACTTCTGGGAGCAAATCCCACTCCTATGGGCTGGCCCATTTACACCGAACTCCAGCAGGGCACCATAGACGGTCAGGAAAATCCTCTGTCGGTTATATGGAATTACAAGCTTTACGAGGTGCAGAAGTATCTTTCGCTCACAAAGCACGTTTATTCCTCCCACATCGATATTGCCAGTCTCAAATGGTTTCAGAGCCTTCCACCTGAAGATCAGAAGCTAATCCGGGAAACAATGATAGAAGCCGCCCATTACCAGAGAAAGTGGAACAGAGAAAATGAGGCAACGTTTCTTAAGAACCTCAAAGAAGCGGGACTGATCGTGGATGAAAATCCCGATATTCAGTCTTTCAGGGAAAAGGCAAAGGAGATCAGAAATCTTAACATATTCCAGGTTAAGGAAGTGCAGGAAGTTCTTCCGCTGTTTCTGAAACAATGAAGGCATGATATAGTTAGTAACGGCTATGGAAAGAATATCATCACGGCTTGCACAAATAAGCGACCGGATAAACTCGATTATCGAACAACTCATTGGAGTTCTCGGAATAATGATGGCAACCATCATGGGGGCTCAGGTCATCGCCCGTTATGTTTTCAATCATTCTCTCTTCTGGTCGGAAGAAGTAGGACGTATCATTCTGGTATGGCTGACGTTTCTGGGATCCACCGTTGCCTATAAGCGAAAACTTCACATCGGGATCGAATTTTTCGTAAGAAAGTTTTCCCCTCCCCTTCGCCGTCTTTGTTTTTTCGTTACCGTTGTCGCATCTCTGGTATTTTTCCTGGCTATTATCTTACTTGGTGTGAAATTTTTTAGCGTTGCCGCCATGTATAAAACGGCAGCCCTGGGGATTCCGGGTGTCTTTATTTATTCCGTAATTCCGCTTAGTGGTGTGGTGCTTATTATTCATGGTGCAAATCTTATCATGGAGTCCTTTCGCAGATGACAGCTATAGTTCTGGGACTTATTCTCGCCCTCCTATTCATCGCCAACACACCCATAGGAATCGCTATCGGGGTTTCTTCTCTTGCTGTCTTCTTTATTAAAACCGACATTTCGTCCTTAATATTCATCCAGAGGCTTTATGCCGGCGTAGATTCCTTTCCTTTGCTTGCCGTTCCACTTTTTATGTACGCCGGTTTTATAATGGAAGCAGGTGGCATTTCCAAGCGTATTGTGGACTTTGCCGATGCGCTTGTTGGATGGCTTCCTGGAGGGCTCGCAGCCGTCACTGTGGTTTCAGCGATGTTCTTTGGTGGCATTTCGGGATCAGCAGCAGCAGACACCGCAGCCGTTGGAAGCATTCTGATTCCTGCCATGATAAAACGAGGCTACAGGCCAGAATTCGCCAACGCCGTCGTAGCTTCCAGCGGCTCCCTTGGCGTTATCATCCCGCCAAGCATCCCGATGATTATTTTCGGTTTTCTGACGGGAGCATCTATCAGCAAACTCTTTGCAGCGGGAATTCTGCCGGGACTTCTTATCGGCCTGAGCTTAACAGCAGTCTCTCTTGTAATTCTCTGGCTAGAAGGCATTCGAGAACGAACACCCTTTTCTTTCCGACGGCTGGCCGCAACTTTCTGGGAAGCCAAGTGGGCTCTGGCTACACCAGTTGTTATCCTGAGCGGTATTCTTGGAGGAGTATTCACTGCAACGGAAGCCGCATCCATCGCTACGCTCTACGCTATTTTCGTCGGACTGGTCATTCACAAGGAGCTGTCCCTTGCCGACCTGCCTTCGCTCTTCATTAAAGGAAGCATCACGGCAAGCGTCGTGCTCTTTATCATCTCCTGCGCTTCTGTCTTTACCTGGGTGATGGCAATTGAAAAGAACCCTGCCGTCATATCCCATGCGTTATTTGGAATCACAAAAGATCCCGTTGCTCTGCTTCTCATCACAAACCTTATTCTTCTCATCGCCGGCACATTCATGGAAACAACTGCAGCGTTGATCCTCTTCGTCCCGATTTTTATGAATATTTTTCCTCAGCTTGGCATTGATCTTATTCAGTTCGGCGTGATCGTTGTCCTCAATCTTGCCATTGGTATGCTTACGCCGCCTCTTGGAATTTGTCTCATTGTAGCCTGCAGTATCTCCGGAACTAGAATAGAGCCCACAGTTAGAGCGGTAATTCCTTTCCTGGTTTTTATCATTGCGAACCTGCTTTTAGTAACCTACTGGAGTCCCGTAAGCATGTGGCTTCCGGGGTTCTTGAAATAACCCGTATCACGTAATAAAAAGGAACGATACAAGATACGGATAAGCCCGTTCGAAAAAGCTGATTTTATTTCATGGAGAACTTAGACGGGTAAAAGAAAGTCATTGTGCCGTTTTATTTTGTATCATTGCGAGGCCGCCGTTTGCTTTTACGTCATCGTATATCGCACTCATATAGTATATCATTGCGAGGCTGCCGCAAGGCAGCCGTGGTAATCTCGCAAAAAGCAATGACGAGGTTGCTTCGCCTTCGCTTCGCTCCGGCTCGCAATGACACAAAAAGTACAAAAAATAAACACATTATCCAGTTACGCACTTTTTAGGACAGGTTCGATACGGATTGTGAGTAGAGAAGAACCCATAGCTGACCATAAGGCATAAATACCGAAAATTATTCCATCAATTGCTGATAGAAGTCCGGCCAATTTGCCCCAGCCACGCTTTCCTGTATAATTTGCCATCACTATGAAAAAGGTGATGGGCACCAACAAACCGAACATAATCGTTAAGAATATAGCACCTTTTTTAGCCAGGAAGATTGTGGCTCCCAAAAAATAGAAGCAGGTTAACAAAACTGCATGAGTAGTAAGAAATCTGTTAGTTCCATTAATCAAACCAAAAGCTAACGCCCACAGTAGAAAAACAAATGCCGCTGCCGCTGTCGCTCCAAACATATTTCCGGCTGCAATTACAAACAGCATAGCCAGAGTTTCCATTATAGCAGCCGTTAACAAGATATAGCCAAAATCTTTTGCTTCATGCTTTGAACTTACTCCGAGGTCCATCATTCCAATAATCCACAATACTACGGCTGCTTCCCAAATAAGTGTATTCATTGCTACATGACCCGCATGTTCCAGGTGTTCCATAAAAGCCTCCTCGCATAAATTATCAGGTTAATAAACGATTGTACTGCACCCCATTTATCGAGACATCTTTCTTAACCAAAAGTTGCAGATGTGATGCTGGTTTTTTACTTCTATTTTTCGTATCTTGCGTCAGAACCCGTAACAAGATAAGGATCAGGAGATCAAAAAGCAGTTATAAGCAGTTACAAATCTAAATTTTTCGAGCTCTCGAAAATGACTTCAAAGGAAATTCACACACAGTAACTTCTGCAAAGAAACACAGTAAAAACTATTTATTCGTTATAACCATACCAACCCCGAAAAATCTCCGGCCACCATCGAATATAAACTTTCCCCTTTCTTTTGTGCCTTTCCAGAGGCTGGACCCCAAAACTCTGGAATCACCCCCTTTCACCCTCTCCCGAAAAATGCTAATCTATTATACACTCATAAATCAGCTCTGAGAAAGAAATCTGCTTGTTGATATTGAAGAGTCTATGTGTCTGCTCCAACTGATGTTGCAAAAGCCTTCCTGTCGAACATAAAAAACTACCTCCCTGCTCTCTTATGAGCGACTCAGCGGAGAAGAACCGGTTGGTGTAGTGTATTTACATTGAAAGAGCGCGTAACACTCAATGGATGGTATGCAGAACCTTGGTATCTTAACCTGTTTCGATTGTCAAGAAAAAAGTTTGACAAAAAACAACTTTCACTTGCTCAGGATTATAAAAAACTTAACAATGTTTTGCCAAATTAAACGACATCTAATGACGAGATTGCTTCGTTTTGCTCGCAATGACACATGAAAGGACAACGAAAGATTGTTTCTCCTTCGCTTCGCTCAGGTTCGCAATGACGAATGTGTGTGTCATTGCGAGCGCCCGAAGGGCGCGTGGTGATTGCTTCACTTCGTTCGCAATGACGAGATTGCTTCGTTTCGCTCGCAATGACGAGATACGGATTGCTTCGTCGCTTCTCTCCTCGCAATGACACGGGAAATGAGAGATTGCTTCTCTTTAGCTTCGCTCCGGCTCGCAATGATATAAAAAGTACACACTTTTCGAACAGGCTCGTTTCTCCCTTGACTTTATCTAGTCTTTAGGGATACTTTTTTATCGTTGAAACCGAAGCCATGAAGGCTTTTCAATAAGTCTTCATGGCTTTATTATTTTGCAGGGAAAGTGAAGTAAAATCAACCAGTAAGGGGATTACTCATGAATGTTACGAATTTTCTTGTGAATTTTGCCATCATTGGAGGCGATTGGATCCTAGTCCTTCTTCTCGTATTGAGCTGTGTCTCCATTGCTTTCATCATAGAACGATACATCATCTTTCGCCGTTGGGAGGAACAAACGAGGGTATTATGGGAAGCTTTCAACAGGTGCCTCTGTGACAAAAAACTTCAGGACATCCAGAAAAGTTCGGCAGCCTTACAGACTCCACTCAAAAACCTGATAGACGTCGCCATTGAAGCCCTTCCCTTCGGAATTAAAAAGATCGAAGGCGCTCTCGAAGCAGAAAAAATTCTATTAAAACTTTCTCTCGAAAAAAGACTGGCATTCCTCGGGACTCTCGGTTCTAACGCCCCCTTCATAGGGCTTTTTGGGACCGTAATGGGCATCGTTCATGCCTTCAGAGTTCTCGGAACCACGGGTCATGGTGGCGCTCAAATCATGTCGGCCATAGCCGAAGCTCTCGTTGCAACGGCACTGGGACTTTTCGTCGCCATCCCCTGCACCATCTCATACAACTACTTCAAGAAAAAAGAATCCAGTATCATGGCTTATGCCGACGCCATGACACATCTTATCCTCAAAGAGGTGCAGCAATGAGCGTATCAACAAAGCGAGACGACGACCTTATTACCGAAATTAACGTCATTCCTCTCGTAGATATAGTCCTGGTTATTCTTAT
>CAZWJX010000121.1:5883-7628 GCA_964634695.1 uncultured Syntrophobacterales bacterium
CTCAGATCATGGGACCGTCCATATTTAAAGTAAAACTTCCCGAAGCTGGACATGCCGATCCTTCCAGAGAATCCCCCGTAACAGTATGGATAAATCAGGAAGGACAGCTCGCTTTAAACGGCTATGCGGTGACCGAAAACGAGCTTATTGAAAGCATTAAAAAATGGCGGGAGGAAAACGAAGATCTTCAGGTCATACTTTCCGCCGACGAACGGGTGCCTTACGGAGATGCCGTAAGAATCCTTGACATGCTGAGAGGAGAGGGGGTGAAGAAGCTTGCTCTTCAGGTCCAACCTAAATGAAAGAAAAATAAGTATCCTGGCCTTTGTAATCTCTTTCAGCTTTCATACTGCCGTTTTTGGACTTATAGGATCCCATGGCGGCTGGAAAGCGGAAAGCATCGGAAGCGGTGAGCCTGTTCCCATAGAACTGGTAGGCGTAAAAAAGGAAGAACCGATCAAGGAGCCGGAACCGCCAAAAATAGAAGAACCCGTACCGCCTCCCAATGAAAATCCTGATGAACAAATTGTAGAAAGAGAACTGGAAAAAACCGTCTCCCGTCCTGTGCCTCCACCGCCGCCAAAGAAAGAGGCCAAGAAGGCCAAACTTACGGAAAAGAAAGGTCAAACTCCGCGCATTTCTCCCCTCATCGCAAAAAAATATTCGCAACCCGACTCCGATGGCATGACGGTTCCTCCCATTCCGGGTGAAAAGCTAGAAAACGCACCACCTGCGGTCATTCCCGAACCGGTCATGGGAAAGGCGCTCGGGACGGGCACAGGCGCAGCGGAAGACACCACGGGGACGATCAAAGAACTGGCTTTTGGAGGAAACCAGGGGCCGTCTTTCAAAAACATGGTCAAGCCTGAATATCCCGAATTTGCAAGAAGAACAGGTCAGGAGAGTTATGTGCTGCTAAAGGTTCTGGTTGACGAAACGGGACGGGCTAGAAAAGTAGAAGTTATAAAGAGTGGAGGCCGTGCTTTTGACGAAGCAGCCATAGAAGCCATAAAGAGATCGTCCTTTTATCCGGCACGAGATAAAGGTGTGCCTATCCCATGTTATGTTAAAATCCCTATAAGATTCCAGCTCGTTCAGAAATAGTAAAAATCGGGCAACCAGGAAGGTTGCCCCTAGAATTCGGGAAATTTCATCCGGATTGTTTCGCCGGCTTTAATCGATAACCACTTTACCAGCAGTTCAACGCTCGTTAACGGCCCGTTTTTTTCTCTGAGTCCAGCAGAAAATTCATAAAGTCCCGGAGAAACCCAAATACGAAGAGCACATGCCCTATCATCCCAGACAATGTAAGGCTTTCTTAAGAAAACCCGTCTACCGCCATCAAGCTTCGTAAGCCCGAAGTCAACGCCATAAGAAGGGCGTAAAGAGTCGGAACAGGAACCTGTTTGGCGGCTCACTTCAAGGATAAGCTCTGCTCTGGCCGGCACGGGAAGAAGTGCTTCACGGACGGATCGAGCCTCCAGATTGAACTGTCGCCATTCTCTGCCATTATGAACGAAAAGAGCATTATCTACTTCGTCATACATGGCGGCTATGCCGGATAGCCTGAGCAGACTTCCCAGAGCAATAAGTGTTTCACGTTTTGATCGGGAAATTCCGTTGACAAGAACGTCTTCTGGAATCAGTGGAGCCTGGAAGAATTTTCCCTGAACGTAATTTATGCGTCGGGCAAGCTTTACAATATTTTCGATAACGTTATGGAAGGCCCTGTTTTCCAACGGTTT
>CAZWJX010000122.1:0-3405 GCA_964634695.1 uncultured Syntrophobacterales bacterium
GAAGAGCTTTTAACTATCGTATGACCTCTCTCTTTGAAAAACTCCAGAAATTCTGCCCGTATCTTCCTCGCCTCTTTTTTCTCCATAATCTTCCCTCTAACTACCTGAGTTTACTCTGAAACCACTTCGCCAATTTCCACTTCTGTCTGGCTGGAATCCTCCGAAATCCTGAACCCTGGTGGAAGTGATCGGATGGCTCTTACTTTGCTTTCTATTTCTGCAAAGATGTCTTTACGTTCTTTCAGGAATTTTCGAGCGTTTTCCCGTCCCTGACCCAGTCTCGTTTCGCCGTAGGAGTACCAGGCTCCTGACTTGGTCACAATACCGAGGTTGGTTGCAAGGTCGAGGACATCGGCCTCTTTTGAAATTCCTTCACTGAAGAGAATATCGAATTCCGTTTCCTGAAAAGGTGGAGCAAGCTTGTTTTTCGCCACCTTGACTCTCACCCGGTTGCCTATAACATCGTTTCCTTCCTTTACAGAGCCTATTCGTCTTATGTCCAGTCTGATAGATGCGTAGAATTTGAGGGCGTTTCCACCTGTGGTCGTTTCGGCCGGGCCGTAGGTAACTCCAATCTTTTGCCTGATCTGGTTAATAAAAATCACACAGGTCTTTGATTTATTGATGGATGACACAAGCTTCCTGAGAGCCTGGCTCATAAGTCGAGCCTGCAGGCCTACGTGAGCATCTCCCATATCGCCTTCAATCTCAGCCTGTGGAACAAGAGCTGCTACGGAATCAATAACGATAACGTCAATGGCATTACTTCTTACCAGAATTTCGGCTATTTCGAGAGCCTGTTCGCCGTAATCGGGCTGACTTATAAGAAGGTCTTCGACATTGACGCCTAGCCGTTTGGCGTAGTTTACATCAAGAGCGTGTTCTGCATCAATGAAAGCAGCAACACCGCCCTGCTTTTGTGCTTCGGCGATTATGTGAAGAGCGAGGGTGGTTTTTCCCGATGATTCGGGGCCATAGATTTCCACAATACGGCCTCTGGGAACTCCGCCCGTCCCGAGAGCAAGGTCCAGAGAGAGCGCTCCAGTGGGTATCACAGTTATGCTTACATCGTGAGCCTTCTCTCCAAGGCGCATGATGGTTCCTTTGCCGTATTGCTTTTCTATCTGCGACATAGCCGCATCGATAACTTTTCTTCGATCGTCTGACATGGAGCAAAGCCTCCTGCAAATATTCAATTTATTCTGACCTTCAAACTCTACCATTGTTGGCGGTTTATGACAAGAATGATAAAAAAGGCTTTATAAAATTGGAAAAAACAACTTGAATCAAGAAAAAAAATCATGATAGCAATAATCGAGTGAATCGAGTGGCAAGATTCTCAAGAATTCAGCGACTTTCCACGGGTCAAGTCTGGGTCGGATATTTCAATTGATTTTGTGATTTTCTGGACTGATTTTAAACGATTCAGTAAAAAGGCGGGCATTACACGTATGGAATCAGGATTACTCATTCATCACGTCATGTGCAGGGATCTTCGTAAAGTTTATCCCATAGTTGATCGAGCAGAAGGGATATACGTCTGGGATAAAGAAGGCACACGATACATTGACGGATCTGGTGGTGCTTGCGTTGTCAGCATTGGACATGGTGTGAAAGATATTCTGGATGCGATGATTGAACAGGCACGTCGGATTTCGTTTGCTCATGGCAGTCATTTCCTGAGCGAAGCGGCTATAGAGTGTGCTGAGCGCCTGGTTAAACTATCTCCTGATCTTTCGTTAAATCGAGTCTATTTTGTATCGGGAGGCTCTGAGGCGGTTGAAACGGCGGTGAAAGTCGTTCGGCAGTATTGGCGTGATGCAGGGCAACCGGAAAGATACAAAGTTATCGGACGGTGGACAAGTTTTCACGGTAACACTCTCGGTGCTCTGGCCTTTGGTGGACATACGGCGAGAAGACGCCCTTATCTTCCCCTTTTCCCTCATACTCCCCATGTATCCCCCTGTTATTGCTATCATTGTTTCTATGGAATGAGCCCCGACACATGCGATCTTGCATGTGCTGAAGAGCTCGAGAAAACGATTTTATATGAAGGGCCTGACTCTGTTGCAGCTTTTATAGCGGAGCCTGTTATAGGGGCGACCGCCGGAGCCGTGGTGCCAAGGGATGGATACTGGCAGAGGATTCGTGAGATCTGTGATAGTTACGGCGTTCTGTTGATTGCCGATGAGGTGATGACGGGAATCGGGCGAACCGGAAAGAATTTTGCTCTTGATCATTGGAGAGTTGTTCCCGATGTCATTGTTCTGGCTAAGGGGCTGAGCTCCGGTTACACACCGCTTGGAGCAGTTATTGTAAAAGATAACATATATCGCACTATACGAGATCGTTCGGGCGTTTTTATCCACGGACATACCTACGGGCAGAATCCTCTATCAACCGCCATCGGAGCGGCGGTACTGCGATACATTGAAGAACACAATCTGATCGAAAGATCACGGCGCATGGGAGAATATCTGATGGATAGGCTCCAGGTTCTAAGAGAATCCGGTATAGTTGGTGACGTGCGGGGACTCGGACTTTTTGCAGGCGTTGAATTTGTTAGAGATAAGAACCGACGAGAGCCTTTCGAGCCTGAAAGAAAAATTGCAATGAGAATAGGGCAGGAAGCATTCAAGCGAGGGCTCATAACATATCCGGGATCAGGTGGAGTCGATGGTAAACGGGGAGACCACATTTTGCTGGCTCCACCGTTTTGTATAGAAGAAGACGAAGTTGATGAGATGTGCCACATCTTGATGGAAGCGGTGAGTATTGTTGAAGTGGAGAGGGGGTGGTAGGGGTTAATATTGAATTATTTCTGGGCTATATCGTGAGATGACTCCAAATCATTGAGGAGGAACGGCCATGAAGAAATGGTTAGTGGTAGGTTTAGCAGTTTTGGGTTTGATTGCCGGTGGGTTTGCCATGGTTGGTCAGGCGGCGAAAGTGAACTTTGTGACTATAGGGACGGGTGGTATCACTGGCGTGTATTATCCCACTGGCGGCGCAATCTGTCAGATGCTTAACAAGAAGAAAGAGACTTACGGTATAAGATGTACCGTTGAATCAACAGGGGGATCGGTTTTCAATATTAACGCCGTGCTTGCAGGTGACATGGATTTTGGAATTGCTCAATCCGACATCCAGTTCAAAGCGGTTAAGGGCACAGGAGAGTGGCAGGAAAAGGGGCCACAGAAAGATCTGAGAGCCGTCTTCAGCCTTCACACAGAAGCGGTGACTCTGGTTGCGGCAGACGATGCCGGAATTAAATCGGTTGAAGATCTTAAAGGGAAAAGGGTCAACATAGGTAATCCCGGATCCGGTCAACTCCAGAACTGTAAAGATATTCTGCCTGTGTACGGTATCGATATAGAAAAAGACATTAAGGCCGAGCAGGCAAAG
>CAZWJX010000122.1:3415-7531 GCA_964634695.1 uncultured Syntrophobacterales bacterium
AAAGGCTGCGGAAGGACCGGGACTTCTTCAGGATAATCGTATTGATGCCTTTTTCTACACTGTTGGTCATCCAAATGGAGCGATCAAAGAAGCCACAGCCGGAGCTCGTAAGGCACGACTTGTTCCGATTGCCGGACCCAAGGCCGATGAAGTAATTAAGAAGTATCCATACTATGTTAAAACCGTAATCCCGATGAGCTACTATCCGAGTGCAGTAAATAAGGAAGATGTTCAGACTCTTGGAGTTAAGGCAACTTTAATTACTTCGGCAAAGGTTCCCGAAGAAGTAGTTTACGCTCTGGTTAAAGAAGTCTTCGACAACCTTGATGATTTTAAAACACTTCATCCGGCATACGCTGAACTGACCAGAGAAAAGATGCTCGAAGGACTTTCTGCTCCATTTCATCCCGGCGCTCTAAAGTATTTCAAGGAAAAAGGTCTTATTAAAGAATAAGACAGTAGCTTTGAGGAATTGGCTCCATTATCTTCTTATGCCAACAGATGAGTTGTAAGGCTTATCTGTTGGCTTTTTGATCTTCACTCTTTTTAGAGGTCGGTGATGGATGAACATAGGGAAGTTAATGATAAGCTGGAAGAAATAATTGCCGAGGAATCCGGTTACGGGCGTTATCTTAAAGGCTGGCAGCATACAGTTATTTCTCTTATTGGTGTGGTATGGTGTTTTTTTCAATTATCTATCGCAAGCTGGCTTATTCTGGACACGACGTATACTCGTGCTATCCACCTTGCCTGCGCCATTGCAATGGTTTTTCTCAGTTATCCGATGTTCAGAAAGACTCGACGGCCTTTCAAATTCCTCAGCGCTAAAACCTATATTCCATGGATTGACTGGATCTTTGCCATCCTTGCTGCTTTTTCGGCATTGTATCTGATACTTGATTACGACGGTATAACTCAGCGTTACGGTGCGCCTTTAACCCGGGACGTCGTCATAGGAGCGATCCTTATACTGCTCCTTCTTGAAGCAGCAAGGCGTGTGGTTGGTCCAATGCTTTCTGCAATAGCGGTTATCTTCATTTTTTATGCCTTTTTCGGTCCGTATATGCCCGAGGCATTTTCCTTCCGGGGGGTCTCTGTGAACAGGTTCATAGGTCAAATGACCATGTCTACTGAAGGTATTTACGGAATTCCTCTGCACGTGTCCGCTACCATGGTGTTTTTCTTTGTTCTGTTTGGTGCGATGCTTGAGAAGGCGGGTGCCGGTAAGTTTTTTATTGAACTGGCCTTAAGTCTGCTGGGAAGTTTTAGAGGAGGACCGGCAAAAGCGGCAATTATATCCAGCCTCCTGACAGGAATGGTCTCGGGGTCAAGCGTTGCTAACGTTGTTACTACAGGAACCTTCACTATTCCTTTAATGAAAAAGGTGGGCTACAGGCCGGAAAAGGCGGCGGCAATTGAAGTTGCAGCCAGTGTGGACGGGCAGATAGCCCCGCCCGTTATGGGAGCTGCGGCTTTCATTATAGCTGAATACGTGAACGTTCCTTATATCGACGTTGTCAAAGCTGCGGCCATACCTGCTTTTGCTTCGTATGCGGCTCTTTTCTATATTGTTCATCTGGAAGCTGTTAAGCTGGGGCTTCAAGGGCTTCCACGAAGTGAGCTGCCATCTTTTTTTTCGACCCTTCGTAAAGGCTACTATTTCCTGATCCCTCTGGTTGCTCTTGTCTATGAGCTTGTAGTTGCCCGTCATTCGCCGGAACTTGCAGCGTTTCATGCAATCGTCATTATCGGTATTATAATTCTTGTGCAGAAGCCTTTGAGAGCGCTTCGAAATGGAACGTCCGTATTACCTGCAATCAAAGAAGGACTGGTAGATTTTCTTACGTCCTTTGCCACCGGAGCCCGCAATATGCTCAATGTGGCCATAGCAACGGCAACGGCCGGAATAATCGTTGGAGTAGTAGCTCTTGGACTTGGTGGACTTGTAAACCAGGTTGTAGAAACTATCTCGGGTGGAAATATCTACTTACTTCTTATAATAACCGCAATTGCCAGTCTGATTATTGGCATGGGTCTTCCTACTACGGCAACCTATATCGTTATGGCGTCCCTGACGGCGCCGGCTATTCTGGAAGTTGGAGCGGCTTACGGGTTTGCCGTTCCTCTTATGGCAGCCCATTTATTCTGCTTCTTCTTCGGGATTCTTGCCGATGATACACCTCCTGTAGGGCTGGCCTCTTTTGCCGCTTCGGCAATAGCCCGATCAGATCCAATTCGAACCGGGATTCAGGCTTTTACTTATGATATTCGAACGGCTATCCTGCCTTTTATGTTCATTTTCAACCATGAGCTTATACTGCATAACATCACGAGCTGGCCACAGGGTATTTTGATTTTTGTTATGGCTTGCATAGGAAATTTTGCCTTTGTTTCAGCCACTCAGGGGATGGTCCTTGTGAGAAATAAGTTCTATGAAATTCCCGTTCTTCTTTCAGTGACCGTTTGTATGATGCGTCCAGAACTGGTAGCGAAGATTATTGGAATTCCTCATGAGATGCGATACTTATCCTACCTTATAGGGCTTGGTCTTTTCGGAACTGTGTTTTTGTTTCAAAAACTTCGGTCTCGTAACATGCATAAAGTGTGAAAAGGGATAAACTAATTTTCAAAGCATTTTTTGAAAAGGTATTAACTCGTTCGAAAAAACAGATGTATTTCGTGTAGAGCTTAGACAGGTAAAGGAAAGTCATTGCGAGACCACGGATTGGCCGTGGTGATTGCTTCGCTCGCAATGGCGAATGTGTGTGTCATTGCGAGCCCCCAAAGGGCGTGTGGCAATCTCATCTTGTAATGACAGGATTGCTTAGTTGCTTCGTTCCTCGCAATGAGGCGGGGGAGGACTAGGACAAGGAAGAGACTGCTTCGTTTCGCTCGCAATGACACACTGACGAGATTGCTTCGCCTTCGCTTTGCTCCGGCTCGCAATGACACAGCAGTTTCACACTTTTCGAACAGGTTAGAAAAGGTATTGACAAGACAATTATAAATTTGTATGGATGCAAGGCTTCGACAGGGAAAAGAAAATTTGCTAAAATCTTTTGGAAAGTGGGGTATGAAGTATGCCAACGATAAATCAGTTGGTGCGTAAGGGACGCAAAGCGGTAAAACGAAAATCTAAATCACCGGCTCTGCAGGGATCGCCTCAGAAACGAGGGGTGTGTGTAAGAGTATATACCACCACACCCAAGAAGCCGAATTCAGCGTTGCGTAAGGTTGCAAGAGTTCGTCTGACAAATGGCTATGAAGTGACGGCATACATTCCCGGAATTGGTCATAACCTTCAGGAACACTCTGTGGTGCTGATCAGAGGAGGACGTGTTAAGGACCTCCCTGGCGTAAGGTATCATATTATTCGCGGAGCTTTGGATGCGAGCGGTGTAGCAAACAGAAAGCAAGGGCGTTCCAAGTACGGAGCCAAGAAGCCGAAGTAAGATTAGTAAGGTAAAGGTCGTGAATTTAACAGAGATGCCCGGAAAAGCGGGAATTTTTGTTTTCTGCAAATAGCGGGCACGGATTCAGAAAAGTAGAACAGGTTGAGGAAGAGCAAATGCCAAGGCGAAGAGAGGTTCGGAAACGAGACATTTTGCCAGATCCCAAATACAACAGCAAACTTGTTGCTAAATTCATTAACTACGTCATGAGGGATGGCAAGAAAAGTGTGGCTGAGCGTATTGTTTATGGGGCTTTTGATCTTATTGCTCAGCGCACAAACAAAGATCCCCTTGAGGTTTTTAATCAGGCTCTGGAGAACGTTAGGCCTATAATCGAAGTTAAATCAAGGCGGGTTGGTGGAGCAACCTATCAGGTGCCCGTTGAGGTTCGCCCAGAGCGTCGTGATGCCCTCGCTATGAAATGGATTATTACCTATGCACGGCAGCGATCAGAAAAAACCATGATCAATAAACTCGCTGGAGAACTTCTCGATGCATCTCAGAATAGAGGCGGAGCCGTCAAGAAGCGAGAAGATACACACCGGATGGCAGAAGCGAACAAAGCATTCGCTCATTACCGGTGGTAAAAATTGACGGATGAAAGAGTAGAAGGAGAAAGCGATGGGTAAAAAGAAGTTTGAGCGTAAGAAGCCGCATGTAAATG
>CAZWJX010000123.1:0-7517 GCA_964634695.1 uncultured Syntrophobacterales bacterium
ATTCGGCTTCTTTCAGTTCTTTTCTTACCTGTTCTATCTCTTTCTGAAGCCTTAGCTCGGTTTCTTTCAGTTCTTTTCTTACCTGTTCTATCTCTTTTTGAAGCCCTAATTCGGCTTCTTTCAGTTCTTTTCTTACCTGTTCTATCTCTTTCTGAAGCCTTAGTTCGGTTTCTTTTAGCTCTTTTCTTACCAGCTCTATCTCTTTATGAAGCTTTAGTTCAGTTTCTTTTAGTTCTGCGGACGATGCAGCCTTTCTGCTTTCCACCTGCTCAACAAACTCGGCAAGAACTCTGGCTTGTTCTTCACCAAAACCTTTGAAAAGCTCATATATCCTCACCGCGTAGCCCATCTGTTTTCTCCTTACAATTTAACGGGCTTTTTATATCATTCTCAGCTTAAACAAGCCATAGCCCATCCGTTGCTTAATTTGCTCTCATCATTTCTTCCCGGCCGGTGAACTGACTCCGAATCTGATATGGATAATGTCACCATCATGAACAACGTATTCCTTTCCTTCCAGACGGACAAGTCCTTCTTTACGAGCCGCGCTGTAACTACCGGCCTTTCTTAAATCGTCGTATGCCACCACCTCAGCCCGGATGAAGCCCTTTTCCATGTCTGAATGGATCGTTCCAGCAGCCTTAAGGGCCGTTGTGCCTTCCGGAATTGTCCAGGCTTTGACCTCATCTTCTCCCACAGTAAAGAAGGTGATGAGCCTGAGAAGTGCGTAGGATTTTCTTATTACCACGTCACGAGCGAGACTTTTTACGCCAAAGCTCTGCCTGAAAGTTTCAACTTCATCAGGGGGAAGCTGGACAATTTCCATTTCTAGCTTTGCTCTGACTGCAACGGCCTCTACTCCGCGAAAGTCCACATCAGGAAGGCTCTCATTGGAATCATCGTTGTTTACTACAACAAGCAGTGGCTTTGCGGTTAGAAACGTAAAGCCTCTGAGCTCCGGTGCCGTCGCAAGTTCTGGATAGTTTCTCAGCGGCTCCTCACGATTAAGCACTTTGCTACATTCGGAAAGGAGTTCCGCTTCGTGTTCAATGCCTTTTTTCCCCTTTTTGCGTTCCTGTTCAACCTTTTCAAGGCGTTTTTCAACTGTGGACAGGTCGGCAATTAAAAATTCTTCTTCGAGCGTTCTGAAATCACGCCCCACATCCGGCGGGCCCATTACGGGATCTTCAAAGTTTCTAACCACCATGATGAGTGCATCCAGAGGACGAACATTCGTGAGAAGGAGGGATATATAATTCTTGCGATCTTCGACGTCCGCACCGCCGTAAAAGTCGTAGTAAATCACCGTGGCCGGTGTTGTTTTTTTGGGACTGTACTGTTCAGAAAGCCAGTTGAGGCGTTCGTCAGGAACTGGCACCACGCCCTGAACACTTCCGGCTTTACCCGAACCCAGAAGTTCCTCATAAGGACGCCCCGTGAGAGCCGAAAAGAGCGTTGTTTTCCCTGAACGTGGGAGTCCAACAATGCCAAGTTTCATGTTTATTGTTCTCCTACCGTTGTTTTTTTATAGTATCATCGCAAATCCTGTAGAGACAATCCCTGTGGTTGCCCGGTCACAGCCCTATGCGGGCAGGCTCAAAGCTTACCTTTCGTTGATTGTCCCTTGAGAACTACTAGCCCGTATATTCTTCATTCCGCCATTACAAGCCTGATATTTTCTTCATTCCACCATTGCGAGCCCGATATTTTTTTATCCCGTCATTGCGAGCCCGATATTTTTTATCCCGTCATTGCGAGCCCGAGCGCAAGCGAAGGGCGAAGCAATCTCTCATTTTGAGTCTGATATCTTCTTCGCCCTGTCATTGCGGACCCGAACGCTACCTTAATGTGTCATTGCGAGTAGCAAAGCGACGAAGTAATCCCCCTCATTGCGAGCCCAATAGCTTTTCCATCCCGCCATTGCGAGCCTGACAGCTTTCCATCCCGTCATTGCGAGCCGAAGGCGAAGCAATCTCTCTTTTTCGTTTCATGAGATTATCACGCCCACCTCTGGCGGGCTCGCAATGACTACTTTGATTTCCGCGCGCCCTTCGGGCGCTCGAAATGACAGCAAGAAAACTGCACCACCGCAGTGAACATAAGGAATGTGGAACAAAAGAACCTCGAATGCAAGGAAAACCTGCTAACCCGAGTTTGTCACAACAAAGGTAGGGGCACGGCGCCGCCGTGCTCTTACTTCTTTTCCCGTAACGAAATTATAGTGTAGAATTTTCGACCTGCATCCAGTAATTTCAATGGCTTACAAAATACCTTGACAAACTCAGGCTAAACCTCACGGTGTCATGAGTTCCGGGGCGAGTTCAGGCTCCTGACTTTACCACACAAAAGATTCCGAAAATTGTTTACACAAACGGAACAATTTTTAGTTATACTCTCCACCGATTTATGCTATTCTGGTCAAACAACAGGGAATCACTTTAGAGATGAGGAGGCTGGATGAGCGATCAAGAACTTCAGACTGCCGTGCGGGCTCTCCAGATCGGCAACAAGGTGAGAGAGCTCAGGGAAAAGAAACGCTACACTCTTCAGGAACTTTCGTCCAGGACAGGGCTTTCCAAGGCTCTGCTGTCCCAGATAGAAAATAAGCGTGTAATTCCCCCGATCGCCACTTTGCTCAGGCTGGCCAAAGCACTGGATGTGAGCCTCAGCTATTTCTTTCAGGACGAGGTTAAAGGTCGTTCGGTCTATGTCACTCGAGCAAATGAACGCCTTAGAGTGGATCGAAGACAGCACCACAGAGAGGGAGAAGTCAACTATATTTACGAAGCTCTCGAGACCCAGAAGCACGATAAACACATGGAGCCTTTCTACGTCGAATTTCCACCTATGGATCCCGAAAGTATGGTGTTTACAAGCCACGAGGGGGAAGAATTTGTTTACGTGCTGGATGGGACCATAGAATTTAGGACTGCGAACACAATTATCGTTCTAAATCCCGGCGATTCCCTTTACTTTGACGCTGCCCAGGGACACGCCTTCAGATCTCTCGGGGAAGATGTGGCAAAAGCAGTTATCGTCGTCTGGAACAAACCCTAACACAATATGAAATCCCTGAAAGTCGTGGCCGTTCAACTTCCCGTTCAGTCGCACGATTATCAGTACAATCTCGCCCACGTGCCGCTCGCATCGGGAGTTCTCGCAGCTTATCTAAAAAAATGCCTGCCTCAGGTGAATATTACCGTCCTGGATGGCACTGTCGCTTCGTGCTCTGGAACCGAACGCATCTGTAACGAAATCCTTGCACTTGATCCTGATATTGTCGCCATAAGCTGTTACCTGTGGAATACTGAAAGATCTATTGCCCTGGCAGGACAACTTCGCCGTAAAGGGCTTAAAGCTCTTTTCGTCGCGGGAGGACCCGACATCTATCCCGATAATCCCCTGATTGGTTCGGCCAGGTCAAGTTTTGATGTTTTCGTAATTGGAGAAGGAGAACGGGCTCTGTGCCATGTTGTCTCTTCGCTGTTTGAAGGAAGGATGAATTTCGTCGCTGAGCCTTTTCTGAAATTTCCCCCGGTTTCACCGGCTGAAATCCCATCGCCCTATGTTACCGGCCTTCTGACTCCCCCCGCGGCGGGAAGCCTTTTACTGGAGTCATCACGGGGCTGCCCCTACCGATGCGCTTACTGTTACTATCACCATAACGTCCCGAGGCTGGCAACTTTCCCACATGATCGTGTTGTTCAGGAACTGAATTGGGCACGACAGTCGGGCGTAAAGGAAATAACCTTCGTTGACCCGAGCTTCACTTCGAGGCCCGATCTCATGAGCTTTGTCGAACTGCTGGCGTCCCTTAATAACGATGGCTTTTTCAGTTTTTCGGCAGAATTGAACGCCGAACTATGCGATGACAAGCTGGCATCGAATCTTGCCCGTGCGGGTTTTCGCCATGTGGAAGTAGGACTTCAGAGCATTAACCCGAAAGCGCTGAAAGCAATTAACCGCCCTGTGAGAATAAACCGTTTCGTAAAAGGTGTGAAAGCTCTGAGGGCGCATGGAATCAAAGTCATGGTTGACCTTATTGTCGGACTTCCGGAAGATACGGAAGATGACATCGTCCGTGCCATAGATTTTTGTGTTACTGAAGATCTATTCGACGAACTGAGCCTGTATCCACTAAGCCTTCTTCCGGGAACGGAGTTAAGAAAAAGAGCCGACGATCAGGAAATCATTTACGATCCCCTGCCACCCTACCATGTGATAGAAACTCGCTGGCTGAGTCAGGAATCTATAAGGCGCATTTTTGAATACGCTGAAAAGACAATCGGAATTGATTACTTCCCGCCCGAGATTCCGGTAACCGAGCCGCTTCCAGAAGCAGGTGTTTCTATATCGTGGTCGCTTACCGAAACTGATGATGTCGGGATATGGTGCCAGACTGTTCTGGAAAATCCGGCTTCGGGACAGGCTCTCGTTTTCACACTGGAGAAAAAAGACTGGTGGCGTTACGTGGACATCCTTACCAGTTTTTTGAAGCACTTGCTTGAAAAGGACCCCTTCGTTTTGATTTCGTGGAAAATACCGGCCGTAACTCTTCTAGAATTGCCGCCCGATCTGCGGCTTGAAATTTTGAAACAGTTTTTCATCCGCAGGAATCATTACAAGGATAGGGAATGGTTTTCTACATCAAGTTCTCTCAGGTCCTCTCAGGTATTTATTGAACTTGACGATCCAGTCGTTCCGGGCTGGACTCTTATATGGATTACACCGGAACTGGTTTCAGGCGAGCGTAAAGAATTATGGTTCATCACAACATGCCAGGAAACCAATTTCCCTGAAGATCTTGTTTTTACATTTGCCTGCCGTCTACTCGGTTTGCCGGAAAATATCCCCTACCGGATAAGCTTCGTGGAAAAACAAACAGTATGACACTTCTATCTTGACGATATAGCTACCCCCCTTAACTCAAGTCTGTCAGCCCGAAAACCGGATGTCCATCATCCAGAAAATGAGCTTTCAGCTTCTCTGACCATCTGAAGATCATCTTCCAGAGGATTTCCTCTTGTGGTCAGGTAGTTACCCACCATGAGACCGTTTATAGCCGTTTCGACGGCTTTTTTCTGAAACTCACCAAGAGCTCGTTCCCGACCGCCACAAAGCCTCAAAACGGCCGATGGAAAAACCAGCCTGAATACTGCAACAGTTGTGAGGATTTCTTCAACAGGAAGCGGTGGCTGGTTTTCAAGGGGCGTCCCGGGAATGGGATTAAGTATGTTTATTGGAATTGACGAAATGTTGTATTCTTTAAGAGTAAACATCATGTCCACTCTATCTTCCTGAGTTTCTCCCAGTCCTAAAATCCCGCCCGAGCAGACCTGAAGTCCGGCCTCTTTAGCCACCTGTATCGTTTCCAGTCGCGAATCAAAAGTGTGAGTGGTGCATATGCTTGGGTAGAACCTTCTTGAAGTTTCGATGTTGTGATGATAGGTGCTGACACCAACTTCCTTGAGAGCCTTTGCCCGGTCCTTATCAAGACTCCCTAGAGAGGCACAGAGCCAGAGAGAGGGGATCTCCCGACGAAGAACTGCAAAGATGTCAAGAATCTTCTCAAATTCCCGGTCGCTCAATCTGGCCCCACTGGTGACAAGGGAAAAGCGTTCGACTCCTGCTTCAGCCATTATCTTTGCCTTAGATAGGGCCTTATCCGGCGATATTACAGGATAAACAGGAGCATCCGTACGATACCATGAAGACTGGGCGCAGAAGGCACAGTTTTCGGAGCATTTGCCAGATCTGGCGTTTATTATGGCACAGAGGTGAATCTTTGCACCGCAGTACCGTTCTCTGACGGCTCGAGCTTCTGAGAGCAGACGTTCAAGTTCATCTTTTGATGAGTGGATGCGCTCGAGAGCTTCCTTTTTACTAATCCCGACGTTGCTCATGACCTAAACCCTCTCATGAGTGATATTTTTGCATTCTCGCAAAGGCTTCTTACTACAAAAGGTTTAATAAAGGAAGCCGGCACTTAGCATAACTATTATCTCAATTCCCGGGCAGTGTATACTGCCCATGAAAGACATTCGAGTCTTCTCTTGCGCGCAGGATATGAGTGCTTACATTATATTGGTAGGCAAATTCCTGGTTTCCCCTGACATGCTAACGAAGGAGATTTTCCATTGGAAGCGCCGAAAGCTAACGTGCTTGTTGTGGACGATGATCCGTTGATGCTTAAAATGATAGATACTTTCCTTACCGGTAGAGGCTACCTATGCCATAAGGCATCAACAGTCAGAGAAGCTCTAAAAACAGCCGAGCTAGGGCATATAGATGTTGGGGTCATTGACGTTTTTCTGGGTAACGAGTCGGGAATAGATGTTGTAAAGCAGTTTAGCGAAATGTCACCACCTATTCCCTGTATAGTAATTACGGGAATGGAAGATGAAAAAGTGGCTCACTTTGCTCTGGATGCTGGCGCCTACGGCTACCTTACTAAGCCCTTCAGCTTGCTCGCTCTACTGGTAAACATAGAAGGAGTCCTGAGAAGAAAGCGGCTTGAAGATCTTAGAGACCGGTATCAGGAGCAGCTTGAAAATACGGTTAGAGATCGAACCAGAAGCCTCCAGCTCGCAATAGACGCTCAGCAAAACCTGATACACGGTGTGATAAAAGCCATGTCTGAAGTGGTGGAAGTTCGAGATCCTTACACGGCAGGGCATCAACTGAGAACTGCGTCTCTTGCATCTGCCATTTCCCAGATGATGGGATTGCCCCGGGAAACAACGGAAAAGATTTATCTGGCCGCTTTGCTTCACGACATAGGCAAAATATATGTGCCGTCGGAAATTCTTACAAAACCCGGCAAGCTGGATCGCGCAGAATTCGAACTGATAAAACGACATCCCGTAATAGGTTACAGAATCATCAAAAACATTCCGTTTTCCTTTAATATTCACGATATAGTCCTTCAGCATCACGAGAGGCTCGACGGTTCGGGCTACCCCGGAGGGCTAAGGGATGATGAGATCATGATAGAAGCCAAGATCATAGCCGTTGCCGATGTTGTGGAAGCTATGATGAGCCATCGACCTTACAGGCCAGCTCTGGGACTGGACTCAACGCTCAAAGAAATTGAGAACCACAAAGGCAAGCTCTATGACCCAGGCGCTGTAGAGTGTTGTGTGGAACTGTTCAACTCGAGAGGCTTTGTATTCGAAGAAAGAAAACTATTTCCATGGCTATTATCGGACAACGGTAAGTCTTCCATTAAATGTCCCACAGATGGATGAAGTTCTTTCTGTAACAAATGATGACAGGTATAGTCTGACGGCCAGAATCCAGCGTTTAATAGACTGTTTCGCTCGCCACATGATGGCTCACAACGACGAGAGTGCTTCGTCGCTTCGCTCCTCGCAATGACTCAAAAGGATCGCTTCGCTCCTCGTAATGACGGGAAAGGTGTCATTGCGAGCGCCCGAAGGGTGCGTGACAGTCTCGTAAAAATACAACAATGAGATTGCTTCGTCGCTTCGCTCCTCGCAATGACTCAAAAGGATCGC
>CAZWJX010000124.1:0-462 GCA_964634695.1 uncultured Syntrophobacterales bacterium
GCAAAGATAGGCGGAGGCGTGATCGGGCTGCTCATAGTTCTTGCTATTTTGGTGAAGCTCATCAGACGTCGGAAAAGAAGAAGTTCGCTACAAAAACGCATTCCTGTTATGAGACGGCGCTAAGATCTGGTTTTTTTGTTTCGGTCTCCGACCGAACAGGATTGAGCGCCTCATGAAGGCAATCCGAGCTTCGGAAAAACCCATTTTGTGAGCACAATCCATGCGCAAAATGCTCCAATAAGTATAAGCCAGTCGATCATAGTCTCTCCTTTCCTTTTCTGATCTGCATAAGTTGCCCGCACCAAAACAAAAAAGAGGATGCACCACTAAGGTACATCCTCCCGGTTTAAGAATCTAGCTTTTTATTAAGACGAGGACTTCAGTTCGGGAAATTCATGGTAGAAGAACTCGTTCTGGCGACGCTCACCTTTCTGTTTGGACTGTGCCTCAATTTCTCTCAAT
>CAZWJX010000124.1:472-3688 GCA_964634695.1 uncultured Syntrophobacterales bacterium
TTCTACTCGACGTATCTTACCGCTGATGGTCTTGGGCAATTCGGGAACGAATTCTATAATTCTCGGGATCTTGAACTTGGCGAGAATCTTAATGCAGTGCTTGAACAGATCAAGAGCGAGTTCTCTGGATGGTTCATAACCGGGTTTCAGAATAACGAAGGCCTTGACAAGCTGCCATCTTTGAGGATCGGGGCTTCCAACAACTGCCGCTTCAGCCACGGCGGGGTGTTCCACAAGAGCGCTTTCAACTTCGAAGGGACCGATACGATAATCCGAAGATTTGATAACGTCGTCGGCTCTTCCTACGAACCACCAGTAACCTTTTTCGTCAAAGTATGCACGGTCTCCGGTGTAGTAGTAATCTCCCCGGAAAGCCTCTGCCATCTTTTCTGGTGCTCCCAGATATTCTCTGAAAAGTCCGATGGGCCGCCAATTCTTAAGGCGAATTGTAATGTGACCAACTTCATCCGGTTTGGTAATTTCCTTTCCTTCGTCGTCTACCAGTACAACGTCATACATGAAGTGAGGTCTTCCAAAGGAACCGGGAATTACCTTACCTTTATACCACGGCGGGTTGCCAATCATAGCGGTGGTTTCGGTCTGGCCGTAAAAGTCGCGAATTTCGTTACCTGTGTATTTCTTCCATGTCTGGATAATTTCCGGATTGAGAGGCTCACCGGCGCTCACGGATTCTCTCAAAGCCGAGAAGTCAAACTTTGAGAGATCTGCCAGTATAAAAGCTCTCCATGCTGTCGGTGGGGCGCAGAACACATTGACTTTGTATTTGGCTACGGCGCCAAGGTATTTGTCCACGTTAAGGCGTCCGTAATTGAATCCTGTCGTCGTGGCACCCACGTTAAGCGGTGCGAAGAAGGAGCTCCACGCATACTTTGCCCATCCAGGCTGACTCAGGTTGTTGTGAATGTCGCCCGGTCTTATGCCTATCATGTTTGCAGTGGAAAGATGACCAAGAGGATAGGACGCTGCTGTGTGAACAACCCGCTTTGGCATGCCGGTGGTTCCTGACGTGAAGAAGCAAAGCACGATATCCGATGGTGTCGTTTTTTCCGCGGAAGCAGACGTGGGTTCTTTATCAACTTCAGAATAGGGTGTCCAGCCATCCACGCCGTTTATACCGAGTTTTACTTTGGGCTTAATGCCAAGAGCATTCAGTGCTGAATCTATTAAAGGAGCGGAAGCTTTGGTTGCTATAACGGCAGCTGGCGGATAGGTATCGAAACGATATTCCAGTTCTTTTGCTGTCATGGTCATTGCCGTAGGAACAAGAACCATACCGCCCTTGACAGTTGCTATGCTTGCGAACCAGATTTCAGGAAGGGCCGGGATCATAATGTATACAACATCGCCCTTGCCGACCCCGTTTTTCCTGAGGAAATTAAGAAGCTGGTTGCTCTTTGCAGCAAGTTCAGCATAGGTAAAGGTCTTTTCTTCTTCGGTATCAAGATCCGCCCAGATTAAAGCCGTCTGATTCGGTCTTTCCTTAACATGGAGACCCTCAAAGATTTCCTCCGCCCAGTTGAAATGCGCCGGAAGAGGAGTTTTATTGAGTTTTTCAAAAAAAGCTTCTGATGCCTTCGCCTTTTCTTCATTATCAGGCATCATATTGATCTGCATAAGCTCACGGTAGAATTGTTCCATCGCCATAGCTCTTATAACCCTCCTTTTTATGTTGATGTTACAACGAGCAGGCCCCCGAATTTCCAGGTTTATCTGGTAATCAAACAAGACCCTATTTGCACAGAACAGATTACATGGAAGCCGTAAAAAACAGGACAGGAGTTGATCTGCCTTCCCTTGAATATCATCAAACAGGACAGTGTTTGGACTATCACGGGGTTCTGGTTTGAGTCAAGAAAAAAATTGTTCATAAAGTAAAAATTGAGTGAATACTGGCCGGAAAAATAGCTTGATATTCAAAGCATGGGATAATAATGTGAATGGTAAGTAGAATTTGTGAGGAGTTTAATTCATTCTCTTGTAAGGAGGATTGGGGATATGAAAAAGCTCATAGCTCTTGTAGCTTCACCGAGAAAACCGGGTAACGGTGAGCTGTTTGTTCGTGCTGTAGCGAGAGAGCTTGGATTCGGGTGGGGACTCGAAATTATCCGTCTTATAGAATGGAACATTAATCCCTGCAAGGCCTGTTATAGCTGTTTATTCGAAAGATGTCCCCAGAAGGACGACATGTATGAAATCATCTCGCAAATTGTTAATGCCGATGCCGTAGCTATAGCGGCACCTACATATTTTCTTGGTGCTAACAGCCTGATTAAAAAATTTATCGACAGAGGGTTAATGTTTTATGCTTTTATCGAGCGTTTATGGAATAAGCCAATGGTCGCCGTTACTACGGCAGGTATTGAAGGCATGGAAGGTTACGCAAAGCTTATGCTCGACAGCGCGGTAAAGATTATGGGCGGACGGCTTCTTGCGTCGGTGGTCGTATACGGCGCATTTCCGGGAGAATCTGTGATAGGTGAGAAGAATAAATCGCTCGTTCAGCTTGTCTCACGCGCTCTCTCCGAAAACAGGCCTTTTGCCGCCGGTCCTGATGTTACAGTATGTCCACTCTGTGGAGGAGATTCTTTTCGTTTTCTTACGGAAAGTAAGGTAAGATGTCTTACCTGTAGCAACACAGGCTATTATCGTTTTCACGATGGAAAGATCGTTGTATCGATCGAGCCGGGAGAGCATCAGCTGTTTCTGAGTCTTCAGCATGCCATGGATCATGCAGAATGGCTGAGATCAATGAAGAAAAAATTTTTGGATATGAGAACCCAGCTTAAACCTGTAGTCAGGGATGTCCTGGAAACGGGACGGGTTATCTATCCCGGAAAACCTTCCCAACACGAAAACACGGGCTGAACAATTCTCTGGTTAACCTGATAGTAGAGGCATGGCATGCCATGCCATGCCCCTATCCTGAGTCCGGGTATCTGTGGGCTGAAGTGCGAGAATCCCAGTCTAAATGATTTTACTTTACCATATCTCGTATTCGAGGTCCGTAGCGGGCATACACGTCTGATGCCAGATGATCGAGCTTACTTTCTATAACAGAGTGAGCGGGAAGGGTCAGAGGAGGAGGGGGGTTCCATTTTTCAATTCGGGCTGGTTTAAAATACATCGCTTTGTCAATTGACATCAGTTCCTCAGGAGTAAAGTTTTCCCCAAGAAATTTTTTCCGCTCCAGTTCAG
>CAZWJX010000124.1:3698-7458 GCA_964634695.1 uncultured Syntrophobacterales bacterium
CAACGCCCATACTTCTTAGAAACTGAATAATGCTCAGAATATCAAAATTTCGGTGATAGGTCTGTATGTTAAGATTTACGGCGTTTATTTCGTTATGAAGAGTTTCGTAGAGCTTTTTGTATTCTTCCATTCTTTGGACCAGGCGTTTATATGCTTCATGTACCAGCCTTTTGAAGCGCCCCTTGTGGGTAAGGGCCGTAACCGTTATGAATCGAGTGTTGTAGCGGAATTCTTCGGTGAGACAGCAATGCCAGTAAGAATTTTCCGAAACGCCAACCATTGCCATCCATCGGCTGCGAAATTCGTTGTCTACAAGAAGATACCCGATGCGAGAAAAACGACGGCAGGTTTTTTCGGCTTTTTTCAGAGTCTTAAGGGCGAGTTCATCCAGTTCTTCCAGTTGTAAATCTATCAGTCGCCTTTCTCTAAGATAGTTTTCTACTACCTCTTCTTGAACCTGACGTGTTAGCGATAAAATCAGATCATCTTCCATCTTCTGGTACTCCCTGTGATAAATTTGAGAGCACCTGGAACCGGGTTTTCAGAAAGATTATTTCAGCACTGGAGAAGAGAACGATACGTAGAGATTTTCAGGGAAATCAGCACGATTTTTCAGAACCCTGATTCCGGTCATGCCTTGCTCTCCGTGTTCCATTAAAACAACCACATCCAGAAGTGATTCTATAGAGTCACATGGGGAGGGTATCCCCGTTTTCGCTTTTTCGTTTGCAAGTTGATGAATCCTGGCAGACATCCACATGGGCACTTTGATCTCCCCAAGAAATGTTTTCAGCGAAGCAAAAAACGAAAAGTCGAAACGCTCCACGTCAAGTCCATCCAGTATAAAAAGGGTTGGATTGAATTTTGCCTGTTCGATCAAGTTAGTTGTTAGTTCCTGAAGCCTTTGCAGTGAAAAGCTGTTGTGTAGAAATGATGCAATAAACCTCAGAGAATCGATACGCGATGCTAATTCCTTGATCATGGCTCGAGGATAATTTTTCCCGTGTGCTCTGAGAATTTCTTCATACCAGGTGCGAATTTTATCCGGGGTTTCATCTACACAGATATGAAGCACTCTTCCTCCTCGACCTATTTCTTCAAGGGCGAGGAGACACAAAAAAGCTGTCTTTCCTACCCCGGCTTTTGCCATTACAACCCCCATTTCTCCGGCGGACAGGGGGTTGATTACATCCAGTCCCGCTGATACAGGTGGAAAATGAAATTCTTCCACGATAATTTCCTCCTTGGTTATGTTAACTTTTACCCTGGCTCTTCGATTTTCTCGCCTTTATAATATCATCAGCAATCTGTTTTGGCACAGGATTATATTTAGAAAATTCCATCGTGAATTCAGCTTTGCCCTGCGTGATCGATCGAAGTGTTGTTGCGTATCCAAACATCTCCGCAAGCGGCACTTCCGCCTCTATAGTTGAAAAAGCTCCGTCTTCTGAGGTGCTTACTATGATTCCCCTTCGCTGGTTAAGACTTCCCAGCACTGCACCCTGAAATTCTGTCGGTGTTTCCACCACAACTCGCATAATAGGTTCAAGAAGGATCGGTTGAGCCTTCTCATAGGCGGATCTGAACGCCCCAATAGCTGCCTGCTGAAAAGCTATGTCTGATGAATCTACAGGGTGGTAGGCACCGTCATTCAGCACGACTCTCACTCCCACTATTGGATAACCGGCAAGTCCTCCTTTGGTCAAACATGCTCTGAAACCCGTGTCGCAGGATGGGATAAACTCCTTTGGAATAACACCACCCACAACTTCGTTTACAAACTCGTATTCGCCTTCTTCAAGCGGCTCAATGTATCCCGCTACTCGACCGTACTGCCCCGCACCTCCGGTTTGTTTCTTGTGAGTGTAATCGAACGCTGCCCGTTTTGTGATGGTTTCACGATAAGCTACCTGAGGTGGACTGACTTCGACTTCCGCCTGATATTCCCTCTTCATGCGTTCGATGTAAACCTCAAGGTGGAGTTCTCCCATACCCGAAATAATCGTATCCCCTGTTTCTTCGTCCACGTAAGAGCGAAAAGTAGGATCTTCCTTTGTGAAGCGATTAAGGGCCTTGCTGATTTTTATCTGGGAATCCCGGTTTTTGGGTTTAATGGCAAGCGATATAACCGGCGCGGGAACGTGCATTGATCTCATCAGGCACTTAATCGAGCCGTCTGTAAATGTATCGCCCGATACGCAGTCAATTCCAAAAAGAACAACAATTTCACCCGCAATGGCTTCTTCAATCTCTTCCATTTCTTTAGCATGCATTCGGCCGAGCCGCCCCACCTTGACCTTTTGCCCGGTTCGCATGTTTACTATCGTATCACCTTTACGCAGTCTCCCCTGATAAATTCTGAAAAAAGTGAGCTGACCGTAGCGGCTGACTTCCAGTTTGAACGCCAGCATAACGAGCGGAGCATCAGGATCTGGTGACAGAGAAATTGGAACGGACTCGGTTGATTCGCTTAGTTGATACGCTTCAACCGGTATATCCAGTGGGCTTGGAAGATAGTTTATGACTCCGTCAAGAAGTGTTTGCACACCCTTGTTTTTGTATGCTGATCCTACAAATACGGGCGTGAGCTTGAGAGATAGAGTGCCGCGCCTCAGAGCTTCGTGAATAAGGTCTTCGGTTACGGCATCATCCAGGATGGCTTCAGTCAATTCGTCGGAGAAAAGGGAGGCGATGTCCAGAAGCTCTTCACGCTTTTTCTGGGCAAGCTCCATGTATTCTGACGGAATCGGGTGCTCCACCACATCATCACCAAGGGGACCTTCGAAAGAGTAGGCTTTCATTTTCACCAGGTCGATCACACCTTTGAAATCGTTTTCCAGTCCCCACGGCAATTGCACAAGAACGGCATTATGATTAAGTCTCTCTCGCATTTGGTCAATCACTCGCAGGGGATTGGCTCCCAGTCTGTCGCATTTATTGATAAAGGCAATGCGGGGTACTTTGTAGCGCCTCATCTGCCTGTCAACCGTGATGGACTGAGACTGCACTCCTGCAACGGCGCATAAAACAAGCACTGCACCGTCAAGAACCCTGAGAGCCCGCTCAACTTCTATTGTGAAATCCACGTGCCCCGGTGTGTCGATAATGTTAATTTCATAACCTTTCCAGTAGCAATAAGTCGCCGCTGATTGGATGGTGATGCCCCGTTCTCGTTCGAGTTCCATGAAATCCATTGTTGGACCATGTCCATCTTTGACATCGTGGACGGTATGGATCCTTCGAGTGTAGTAAAGAATACGCTCGGTAAGAGTCGTTTTGCCCGAGTCGATATGAGCGCTGATACCGATGTTTCTAAGCTTTTCAATTTGTGTACTCATGCTTTTTACACCCCTTGTTTTTTACATCATAAAAGGGTCAGTAGTCACCCTTCCCTCAAAAATTTGAGGCTCGCTTATGTAGCAAAAAATGTTCTGATACGAAAGAAAAATTTGCTATTTTAGCAATTCAGGGTGAGAACAACCCGAGGCTATCGATTTGGCCTGAAAAGGATCATCGATCCTGTGAATGTCCATCCTCTGGTTGTATCTCGTGTGTCATTGCGAGGAGCGAAGCGGCGAAGCAGTCTCATTGTTGCTTTTCTTTGTCATTGCGAGGGGCTTTAGCCCCGAAGCAATCTCGTTATTGTCCTTCTATGAGATTGCCACGGCTGACTTCGTCAGCCTCGGTGCGCCCGAGAGCTGGCGTACACAGAGAGGTGAAAGTCCTCTTCCGGGAGATGCCCGCTCCCGGTAGTCGAAGG
>CAZWJX010000125.1:0-3933 GCA_964634695.1 uncultured Syntrophobacterales bacterium
TCCTCGCAATGACGAATGTGTGTGTCATTGCGAGGCCACGAAGTGGCCGTGGCAACCTCACAAAATAGCAATTATGAGATTGCTTCGCTTCGCTCGCAATGACAGGAAAAAGCCATCGCAACGGCGAGATTGCTTCGTCGCTTCGCTCCTCGCAATGACGGTATAAGAAAGCTCGCAATGACACTTGCATTACGTCACTGCGAGGCTCCCGCAGGCGGGCGTGGCAATCTCTTTTTCGTCGCCGTTTCAGCCGCACAAACAGCATTCCCCCTTTAGTCGGAATGGTATTCATCAGTCAAGTTAAAAGAGCCAGTGTCTAATTGCTTTAGTTTCTTGAAGGTAAAGAGGAACAAACGAAAACATCTTCCTCTCCGGCCAAACAAAAACAGAGCCGAATTGCCGGAAGAAATCTTTATCTGGTTAGCTAAGTGGCACCGCTATCGAGCTGCCTGGCACCTGCCTCTGGCGTAAGGCGTCTGATGATTACCTTTTCAATCTTACGATCGGTTGCTATCATGATTTCTATTTCAATTCCATCCACCGTCACTTTCTCTCCCTTGCGAGGAACTCGACCCAGCAAACTTATGATCAACCCCCCTACAGATTCAAACTTACCTTCCGGCAGCTCTATTCCAAGGTAATCCTCAAGATCCTCCACATCCAGCCGGGCATCTACGGTGATAGATCCGTCCTGATTCGGAACAATCCACATTTCCTCACTGTCATATTCGTCCATTATGTCGCCGATGATCTCTTCGATTATATCTTCCAGAGTGAGAATTCCCGCCGTGCCTCCGTACTCATCGAGAACTACCGCCATGTGAGACTTCCTGGATCGCAGTTCATGAAAAACCACGCTTATTTTTGTCGTTTCCGGAACATAATAAGGTGGTCGAACGATCTTTGAAGCCTCTATGCCTTTTTCTCCCCAGTATTTGAGCAAATCCTTAGCGTGCACAATACCAACAATGTTATCAAGCGTATCTTCGTAAATCGGTATCCTCGAATGTCCGCTTTCCACTATCGTTTTAACCACTTCCTCTATGGGCTCGTCAGCTCTGACTGCCGTAACGTCCGTCCTCGGAACCATAACCTCTCGAGCAATGGTATCTCGAAAGGAAAAGATGCCCTGTATCATTTCGCCTTCGTCTTCGGTGATAACCCCCTCTTCTTCCCCTTCGCTGATTAGCTGTTGAATTTCCTTTTCAATATCTTCTGATCCTCTGGCGAGGGATACCTTCTGGAAAAACTTTTTAAGCCATCTCAATAGCCTTACCGGTTGGTCCTCGCTCAATGCCTCATTACTCCTTTTCAAAAATCTTTTTTACTAACACATCCCCTGCTCACTTTTACCTTCAATATCCATTCACCCAGCTTATAACACGTAAGAAAAGCTGATTCAACGCATTCCCTTATCTATGCTTGCGAAATTCCGTTCTCTATGGTAGCAACAAAGCCTCTAACGCAGGAAACTGGACACTAACAGGAAGGAAAGGTGCGACGAAAAATGGCTATCATTGCTCCATTTCGAGGACTCCGCTACAACGAACAGTATCTTGGGGGTAAAGCAGCTCTCAAAGATGTTATAACTCCACCCTACGATGTAATAAGTCATTCAGAAAGAGAAGCTTACCGGAAACGGAGCCCCTATAACTTCGTTCATATTGATCTTCCCAAACCGTATGGCGCTGCCGGTGAAACATCAACGACCGATCCATATGAATTTGCAGGAAAACTTTTTTCAAGCTGGATTAAGGATCGGGTATTTGAACTGGATCCTGAGCCGGCTTTTTACTATTACGAGATTGATTACGTCATCCCCACGGATAACCTTGTGCACACAAGAAAAGGCTTCTTCACGCTTCTCAAGCTTGAAGAATTTCATAAGGGTTGCGTATATCCTCACGAAAAGACCTTCTCCAGAGTAAAACAGGACAGGCTTCTTCTTACGACAGCCTGTAATGCTCACCTGAGCCCCATTTTTGCCCTGTATTCCGACGCCGATGGAAAGCTTATAGAGACGTTAAAAGAAGCCGCCACACAATCTCCTGAGATTGTATCTTACACTGACGATCAGGGAATAAGCCATAGACTGTGGCAAGTCACGGACAGAGTCACGATCGAATCTCTTCAAAAATCCTTTTTTGATAAAGACATCTATATAGCCGATGGACACCATCGTTATGAAACCGCTCTAGCTTACCGCAATATGATGCGTGAAAAGACCGGAAAGGCTGACAGCAACGAGCCTTACGAATATGCCCTGATGTATCTATCTCCAATGGAAGATCCGGGACTCGTTATACTTCCAACACACCGCCTTATGCCTGTTTTTCCTATGGAGCGAGTGGAACCATTTCTTGAGAAAGCCACCGAATTTTTCGATATAGACTACTTTTCGTATTCAGATGAAGGACAGATTCGGGCATGGATTGATGTCATCAACAAAGAAGGCAAAGCAGGTCGAAACACGATTGGTGTGGCATTTCACGGGCGAGACAGCCTCATAATTCTGAAGGCAAAGACAGAAAGGGTGCAGGAATTTTTGAGAAATCTCGGAACCCCTGAAGAACTTCTGGACATTGACGTCGTTATTCTCGACAGCCTGATCTTTGAACATCTCCTGAACATCGACCGAAGCATGCTGGAAGATGAACTGAAGATTTGTTTCTCTCACAACACTCGAGAAGCTCTTAATGAAGTTATCGGTGGATCTCGCATGGCGGGATTTTTTATAAGTCCCACAAGGATCGATCAGGTCCGGAGAGTTGCTTCTCGGTGTCTGGTCATGCCACATAAATCAACATATTTTTATCCCAAGGTGGTAAGCGGGCTTGTTATCTATCCCATGAATGCTGATCTGATAACGTCAGGTTCCAACAATCCCGGGAATTTGACCGGGTCAGCTCGATACGCCTATACAACATGAGTTATGCCCCCGAATCCCGGCATTATCACGAGAGACACGCTATTTAACGGAAAACTCGTGATCTACCAGTATAAAAAGGGGTATCGATTCTCCATTGACGCTGTCATACTCGCAGGACTCACCGAATCTACCTCTCGTGATGATGTCATTGATCTGGGAACAGGGTGCGCTGTGGTTCCGTTAATCCTTGCCTATCGTGGCAAAGCAAAGCGCATTGTGGCAGTAGAGATACAGAAAGAACTTGCTGAAATTGCCAGAAAGAACGTGGAAGAAAACGGATTCTCCGATATCGTGGATGTCAGGCATATGGACGTAAAAACCGTAAGAGAACACTTCGATCCGCAGTGTTTCGATGTGGTTGTAAGCAATCCACCATACCGTCCTGTTAAAACAGGAAGAATCAACCCGGAAACCCAGAAAGCCATTGCTCGCCATGAACTTACAATGACCCTCGATGATCTCATGACCGCATCGGCTTATCTTTTAAAGGACGGCGGTGTGCTGTCTGTAATATATCCTGCCTGGCGACTGGATGATCTAATTGTTACCGCCTATCGTCACGGTCTGACGGTTAAAAAACTTACCTGCATTCATTCCAGAATGGGGAATCGTGCCGATCTGATTCATATCCTCGCCAGGAAAAAAGGGGGAAAGGAAATGATTATAGATCCTCCCCTTTTCGTTTACGAAAGTGATGAGAAAAGATATACAGAGCAAATGGCAAAGTTCTACGAAGATTGAAAAAGGAGGGAACTGCAGATGGATCTTGGGCTCAAGGGAAAAGTCGCTTTTATTGCCGGTGGTAGTCAAGGACTGGGCAAAGCAGTTGCAATGGAGATGGGGCGAGAGGGAGCAAGGCTTGCAATTTGTGCTCTGGATGATCCGGAACTTCCAAAAGCTGTCGAAGAAATAAAGGCAAAAACCGGTGCAGAAATAATAGGAATTCCGGCTGATGTAAGCATACCCGAACAGGCGCGAGACTTTATCAGAAAAGCTCTGGAATA
>CAZWJX010000125.1:3943-7455 GCA_964634695.1 uncultured Syntrophobacterales bacterium
TGTAAACAACGCCGGAGGTCCCCCGTCCAAAAACTTTCTCGAAATTGATGACGACCTCTGGTTCTTCGGATTCCGCCTTAACCTCCTCAGCACGATAGTGATGACAAGGGAAGTCGTCCCGATCATGAAAGAAAAAAGATGGGGCCGCATCATCAACATGACATCCATTTCAGTAAAACAGCCTATAGATGGGCTGATTCTCTCCAACACCATACGTGCCGGTGTTGTAGGCTTTGCAAAGACGCTTTCTAACGAACTTGCTCCTTACAACATCACGGTAAACAATGTCTGCCCCGGCTACACTCTCACCGACCGTGTCCGTAATCTTGCGAAGGTAACGGCGGAAAAGGAGGGCGTGACCCCTGAAGAAATCATCAAGCGCTGGGAATCTCAAATCCCCATGGGGCGACTTGGAACACCGGAAGAATTCGCGGCTCTGGTGACTTTTCTCGCTTCTGAACAGGCAGGCTACATCACGGGTGCTTCGATACATATAGACGGAGGATGGTATAAGGGAGTGATGTAATTTGCTACAACGCCAAACCGGGATGAACTGATGAAAGCCTCAAGAAAAGCATACATAAGATCGGTGGGAAGGTTTCTTCCCGAGAAAGTTCTTACCAACAAAGACCTGGAAAAAATGGTTGATACGTCCGATGAATGGATAATGACTCGAACGGGAATCCGGGAAAGACGTATCCTTGAACCCGGTCTTGGTAATTCATACATGGCAACGAGGGCAGCTCGAGAATGCCTCGAACGTGCCGGTGTGGAGCCGGAAACCATAGATGCCATAATAGTGGCAACCGTCACGCCCGATATGTTCTTCCCCTCAACGGCGTGCCTTGTTCAACGCGACATCGGGGCAAAAAAAGCCTGGGGGTTTGATTTATCGGCGGGCTGTTCGGGCTTCGTCTTTGCCCTTGCTACGGCGGCTCAGTTTATCGAATCGGGAAGGTATGACCGAGTGCTGGTAATCGGAAGTGACGTAATGAGTTCCATCATAGACTATACAGATAGAAACACGTGCGTGCTCTTCGGCGATGCTGCAGGAGCGGCTCTTGTGGAACCCTGTCCCGAAGATGATTTCGGCATCATCGATTTTATCCTGCACTGCGACGGCTCTGGAGAACCCTATCTTCACATGAAAGCAGGAGGCAGCCGAAGGCCTCCATCAATCGAAACGGTTCAGAACAGAGAGCACTACGTGTATCAGGAAGGTAAAGCCGTTTTCAAAGTTGCCGTAACGGAAATGGCAGCAGTGACGGAAGCGATTATCAAGAAAAACGGGCTAACCGGAGACGATATTGCCTTTCTGCTGCCTCATCAGGCCAATCTGCGAATTATTCAGGCCTGCGCAGAACGAGCAGGAATCCCCATGGATAAAGTGGTGGTCAATATTGATCGATACGCTAACACTACCGCCGCCACGATCCCCCTTTGCCTTTACGACATTCTTAACAACGAAAAACGGATCAACAAAGGCGACTATCTGGTCATGTCAGCATTCGGCGCCGGTTTCACATGGGGAAGTATTTTGATAAAATGGTGGGAGTGAATTACGACAAGAAGTCGTAAATCTATGAGTAGTTGAAAGGAGAATCTATGGGTTACGTAATCTCTATCGGTGGAAAGGGTGGAACTGGTAAAACAACCGTCGCAGGACTCCTCATCCGATATATGCTCAAGAATGGCATGAAACCCATTCTGGCCGTCGATGCAGATCCTAACACGAATCTGAACGATGTCCTGGGAGTAAAGATAAAAACGACGCTCTCCGATGCTCGAGAACGCATGAAAAAGGACGTTCCCACGGGGATGACCAAGGATATATTCATGGAAATGCAGATGGAAGAAGCTCTGGTAGAATCCGACGGATTTGATCTGATAGCCATGGGACACCCGGAAGGTCCGGGCTGTTACTGCGCTGCAAACAGCATTCTTTCAAATCTCCTTGATAAGCTGATGAACAACTACCCCTATCTTGTTGTGGATAATGAAGCCGGAATGGAGCACTTCAACCGGCTCACTCAAAAAGACATAGATCTTCTCCTCTTAGTATCCGATAGCAGCAAACGGGGTATCACTGCAGCATGCCGTATAGCCGACCTTGTAAGATCCCTTCCCATAAAACTTGGCAAACAGTATTTGATAGTTAACCAGTGGGTTGGCGACCCGAATGCTTTTCTTTCCAACCTTCCTGAAGACGTGGTCAAAACCTTCGGGAACAATGTAGCCGTCTTCCCTGCCGATCCGCTAATTGCTCAGTATGACCTTCAGGGAAAACCGACAATAGAACTTCCAGATGATTCCAGCATTGTGAAAGCTAGTGAAGCATTTTTTGAAAAGGTTCTGGCAGACATAGCGCCGGGGGCACAGAAGGTTCGTAAAGCCGGATAGAATATATTCGAGTCATGATCAGGGAGCAGAAGGAACCATGATAACAGTCAAAAGAGCTTTAATAAGCGTCACGGACAAGACAGGCATCCTGGATCTTGCGAGAGGGCTATTGAGGCACGGTGTGTCGATCCTTTCCACGGGAGGAACTGCCAAAGTCCTGAGAGAAGGTGGAATCCCGATAACCGACGTTTCCGACTTCACCGGCTTTCCCGAAATGCTGGATGGCCGGGTAAAAACGCTCCATCCCAAAATACACGGGGGCATTCTGGCTCTTCGGGACAATGAGCAACACATGGCAACCATAAAGGCTCATGGCTTTGAGCTTATAGACATGGTGGTTGTGAACCTCTATGCCTTCGAAACAACGGTTTCCCGTGAAGGATGCACTCTGGAAGAAGCAATCGAAAACATTGACATTGGTGGACCCACGCTCATCAGAGCTTCAGCCAAAAACTTTCGCCATGTGGTTGTTGTAACAGATCCATCAGATTATCAGCGAATCCTTGACGAAATGGACAGAGAGGGGGGGAAAGTCTCAGAACAGACAAGCTTTGAACTGGCGAAAAAAGCCTTCTGTCTAACTCACAGATACGATGGAGCGATTTGCAACTATCTGTCGAAGTTGTAGAACAGATGACGGGGCAGTAAAAGAAAAGATTGCCACGGCCACTTCGTGGCCTCGCAATGACGGTACTGGGCGTCATTGCGAGGAGCGAAGCGACGAAGCAATCTCTTGTATACTGAGATTGCCACGGCCACTTCGTGGCCTCGCAATGACGGATGCGGTAGAGATTGCCACGCCCGCCTTCGGCGGGCTCGCAATGACGGCGGAAAGGAGATTGCCGCGCGCCTTTTGGGCGCTCGCAATGACTCTTCATGGTTGTCATTGCGAGGAGCGAAGCGACGAAGCAATCTCTTGAGATTGCCACGGCCACTTCGTGGCCTCGCAATGACGGATGCGGTAGAGATTGCCACGCCCGCCTTCGGCGGGCTCGCAATGACGGCGGAAAGGAGATTGCCGCGCGCCTTTTGGGCGCTCGCAATGACTCTTCATGGTTGTCATTGCGAGGAGCGAAGCGACGAAGCAATCTCTTGAGATTGCCACGGCCACT
>CAZWJX010000126.1:0-4152 GCA_964634695.1 uncultured Syntrophobacterales bacterium
TTCCTTGAGCTTGAGCGCTCCTTCCAGGGCGACCGGATAAAGGATATTACGACCAAGATATAGAACACTTCTGGCTTTTGAAATCGATTTTGACCATTTTTCTATCTCGTGTGATCTTTCCAGAATCTTTGAGATCTTAAGCGGTATCTCCAGAAAAGCCTGTACCAATTCTTCTTGGGGCTTATCACCATATCTTATCTGCGCTCCCAGTAAAGCAATCATTACAAGTGCTGCGAGCTGCGCCGTGAATGTTTTTGTGGAAGCAACCCCTATTTCTGGACCCGCATGCGTGTAAACAACCGAATCGGTCATGCGGGAGAGGCTACTTCCTAGGACGTTGACTATTGCGCATGTTGGAGCCCCCGTCGCTTCAGCAATTTTTACAGCGCCTTTTGTATCAGCAGTTTCTCCTGATTGACTTATGGCTATAACGAGAGTCCTGGAATTCATTAGAGGTGTGCGATATCTGAATTCTGAAGCTATGTCTACCTCGCAGGGTACTTTCAGTATGTTTTCCAACAGGTATTTTCCAATAAGGCCGGCGTGATACGATGTACCACAAGCAACGAAAATAATTCGCTCTACGGTTTCCAGAGCGTGTTCCAGAGATGAAGCATGGGGTAAGAATATTTTCCCTGTTCCAAAATCAAGATAGGGTCTTATTGTGTCGGATATGGCCCGTGGTTGCTCGAAAATCTCCTTCTGCATGAAGTGGCGATAACCACCTTTTTCTGCTAAGGCAGCTGACCAGGTAATTGTTTCTGGTTCATGGTGCACCTTTTCGAGCCGAAGATTGTAAATCTCCAGAGAGTCCTTTTCTATACTGGCTATTTCCCCATCGTTGAGATGGATGATTTTCGGGGTAAAGGGCAAAAGTGCCGGGATATCGGAGGCTACGTAGTGACCATCATCGCTTATCCCAATAACCAGAGGACTGTCATAACGTGCGACAAACATCCTGTTCGGCAAATGTTCACATAACACCACAATGGCAAAAGTTCCTTTGATTGTTTGAATCGTCTTTACGAACGACTCCCATTCGCTCATCCCCCTGTGCCAGAAGAATTCCATTAGCTTTACTATAACTTCGGTATCAGTTTCCGATGTAAACCGGTAACCATTCTGGGCGAGCATATTTTTCAGCTCTCTATAGTTTTCTATAATGCCATTATGCACGGCAACGAAGGGACCTGAACGATGGGGGTGCGCATTATGTTCGTTTGGGACACCGTGGGTTGCCCATCTCGTGTGTCCAATGCCAAGTGAAGTTTGAATGCTGACATCCTGTAGTTTTTTTTGCAGTTCTGTAATCTTACCCGTGGCCCGGATTCTTACTATTCTGCCTTTTATTTTGTCGTAGCAGGCAATTCCAGCGCTATCGTAGCCTCTATACTCGAGCCGTCTCAATCCATCTATCAGAATAGGAACCGCCTCATTAGTTCCAACATAGCCTATTATTCCACACATTATTTTCCCTCTTAATGCAAGTCAGTAATTGGGCGTAGAACGGATAGAGAATATAAAAATTGTCAAAAAAAGAAAACCCCCCTTTGATATTAAGGAGGGTTTTCGGGTCTAGCTATCTGTATTAAAACGTTTGAAACTTAGCGACTTCCTCGCTCGGCGACTTTAAGTCTTGTCAATGCTCTCTGCAAGGCTGCCTGGGCTCTCGCAAACTCCAGCTTATCCTTTGCTTCCCTCAGGCGGCGTTCGGCTCGCTCTTTTGCCGCACGAGCTCTAATCACATCTATATCAGTTGCCTCTTCAGCAGCTGGAGCCAGAATAGTAACTCGATCAGGGAGCACTTCCGCATATCCACCCATAATTGCAACGAACCGTTCAACACCGCCTTTTTTGAACCTGAGTTCTCCAATTTTAAGCTTGGTCAGGAATGGAGCATGGCGAACCAGGGCACCGAATTCCCCTAATTCTCCCGGCGCCACCACAATGTCCACCTCTTCACTGACCACCTTACGCTCTGGAGTTATTATTTCTAACAAAAGTTTATCTGCCATGTTTTCCCCGCTGATTCGTCATTACCTTTAGGCTGCAAGCTGACGAGCCTTTTCGATAGCCTCTTCGATGGTACCCACCATGTAGAATGCCTGTTCGGGCAGATCGTCGTATTTACCTTCACAGATTTCCTTGAAGCCACGGATTGTGTCTTCAAGCTTGACATATCGACCCGGTGTTCCGGTGAAGGCTTCAGCCACATGGAACGGCTGAGACAGGAAGCGCTGGATCTTTCTTGCTCTTGCCACGATGATTTTGTCCTCTTCAGAAAGTTCGTCCATACCCAGAATGGCAATGATGTCCTGGAGATCTTTGTATTTCTGGAGGATCTGCTGAACTCGTCGAGCGGTGTAATAATGTTCCTCGCCGAGTATGTTCGGGTCGAGAATTCGAGAGGTGGAGTCGAGCGGGTCAACGGCGGGATAAATACCAAGTTCTGCAATCTGTCGTGAAAGAACGACTGTTCCGTCGAGGTGAGCAAAGGTTGTTGCGGGAGCGGGGTCTGTAAGGTCGTCTGCCGGAACGTATACGCACTGAACGGATGTAATCGATCCTTTGGTCGTAGAAGTGATGCGTTCCTGAAGTTCGCCGAGGTCTGTTCCCAGAGTGGGCTGGTAACCGACCGCTGAAGGCATACGGCCAAGAAGTGCCGAAACTTCTGCACCTGCCTGAGTAAAACGGAAGATGTTGTCTATGAACAAGAGCACGTCCTGTCCTTCGACATCACGGAAATATTCTGCAAGGGTAAGAGCCGATAGGGCTACTCTTGCTCTTGCTCCCGGAGGTTCCGTCATCTGTCCATATACGAGCCCGGCTCGTGGAAGAACGCCGGATTCTTTCATTTCGAGGTAGAGGTCATTTCCTTCACGGGTTCTTTCGCCCACGCCGGCAAACACCGAAATACCACCGTGTTGCATAGCGATGTTATGGATCATTTCCATCATGATAACGGTCTTTCCGACGCCGGCGCCACCGAACATGCCCATCTTACCGCCGCGAGGGAAGGGAACAAGAAGGTCGATAACCTTGACACCCGTTTCCAGAACGCTAATGCTAACATCCTGTTCCGTAAAGGCGGGAGCCGGACGGTGAATTGGCATGTAATGCTTGGCGTTAACCGGGCCAAGCCCGTCCACAGGTCGACCGACAACGTTTAGAATGCGCCCCAGAGCTTCCCTGCCAACAGGCATCATGATGGGCTTACCCGTGTCCTTTACGGGCATTCCTCTTACAAGACCGTCTGTGAGATCCATTGCTATGGTTCTCACCACATTGTTACCGAGATGTTGAGCAACTTCGAGAACAAGGTTATCTTCCTCATCACTTATTCCCGGGTTGCTCACAAGCAACGCTGTCAAAAGGGGAGGGAGTTTCCCCTCCTCAAATTGAACGTCAACGACGTTTCCGATAACCTGAACAATCTTTCCTATATTCATCTGCCTTATGCCTCCTTACATGGGTCAAGGCATAATATTTATGCCTTTTTCTATTTCTTTCTTAACGCTTCTGCACCGCCGACGATGTCCATCAGTTCCTTTGTGATCGATGCCTGCCTGGCTTTGTTATAAACCAGAGTAAGAGTGCGGACCATTTCATTACAGTTGTTAGTTGCATTATCCATTGCTGTCATTCGAGCTGCGTGCTCGCTCACGGCGGTCTGATATAAGCTTTCAAGAATCTGGACGTAAACGTAGTTGGGAAGAATGTCATTCAGTATTTCATCATGACTTGGCTCAAGGATGTACTCAGCGAAAGGACCTATATCAATCTGAGCCTCAGGTTCAATAGGAAGCAACTTGACGAGAGTTGGCACCTGTCGAAGCATGGTTACAAAATGAGAATAGATAATATAGACCTCGTCCGCTTCTCCAGTCTGAAATAGACTGATCACTTCATTTCCCAACCGATAAGCATCGTCGTAATTCGGTTTATTTAGAAGGCCGGTAAGAGCTTTCCGTAGAGGGTATTTTCTTTTTCGGAAGTACTCATTACCTTTGCGTCCTGCGGCTATGAGGCTTACTTGCTTACCTTCAGAAATTTTCTGATTAAGGAAGCGTTCAGCCATAGAAATGAGATTGTTATTAAAACTCCCGCATAAACCTCTATCGGCCGTCAACAACACCAGCTCGACTTTTTTTA
>CAZWJX010000126.1:4162-7447 GCA_964634695.1 uncultured Syntrophobacterales bacterium
TTTACCTCGGGTCTCGGCGTAATCAACTCAAAGGTAGCGCTTTTATCCACCCTGGCCATAGCCACAAGTCTGCCGATAACTTCTCGGAACTTATTGGCATAAGGGTGGAAACGCTCCATATTAACTTGCGCGCCCCTTAGTTTCGCCGCTGCCACCATGTTCATAGCACGAGTGATCTGGGCCGTTTTTTTGACGGCGTCAATCTTTCTTCGAATATCTCTTAAAGTGGCCATGGGCTGACTCTCTTCCTTCCACCTGAAGTTTTAGTTTCTTAGGACGCCTGGAAAATCTCGGCGAACTCCTCAAGGGCTTTTTTGATCTTCTCGTCAAGCTCCGGTGTTAATTCTTTCTTTTCTTTGATTTCCCTCAGAATTTCCGGATGTTTGCTTTCCATGAATTCGTGCATCTGTTTTTCATATTCTGTGACCTTATCTACAGGAATCGGATCAAGGAAGCCACGGGTTCCTGCATAGAGAGATACTATCTGCTTTTCTACAGGCATAGGTTGATATTGTGGTTGCTTCAGGAGTTCCACAAGTCTCATACCACGGTTGATCTGAGCAAGCGTAGCCTTGTCAAGGTCACTTCCAAACTTGGCGAAGGCTTCAAGTTCTCGATACTGAGCGAGTTCCAGACGAAGACGTCCGGCGACCTGTTTCATTGCCTTGATCTGAGCAGCACCACCCACTCGGGAGACCGAAAGACCTACGTTGATTGCCGGGCGAATACCTGCAAAGAACAGGTTAGCTTCCAGGTAAATCTGACCGTCGGTAATGGAGATAACATTTGTTGGAATGTAAGCCGATACGTCACCGGCCTGCGTCTCGATAATGGGAAGAGCCGTAAGAGAACCACCTCCCAGTTCATCGTTGAGCTTCGCCGCTCTTTCAAGAAGCCGGGAATGGCAGTAGAAAATATCACCCGGGTAAGCTTCACGAGCGGGTGGACGACGGAGTAGCAGCGACACCTGACGGTAAGCGGCAGCCTGTTTGGAAAGGTCGTCGTAAATAATCAGAGCATGTTCGCCCTTGTCTCGGTAATATTCGCCCATTGCGCATCCTGCATAAGGGGCGATGTACTGAAGAGGTGCAGGATCGCTGGCACAAGCAGCCACGACCGTCGTGTATTCCATAGCTCCATGGCGTCTCAAGGTTTCAACAACCTGGGCAACGGTTGATTTCTTCTGGCCGATGGCTACGTATATACACTTAATGCCGCTATCCTTTTGGTTGATGATCGCGTCAACAGCGATTGCCGTTTTTCCGATCTGACGGTCACCAATGATGAGCTCACGCTGGCCACGTCCAATGGGCGTCATGGCGTCAATCGCCTTGATGCCCGTATACATGGGCTCATTAACGGGACGGCGTGCGATAACTCCGGGGGCAAGAACTTCAATTCTTCTGAATTCTTTGGCTTCAATTGGACCTTTCCCATCCAGAGGATTGCCGACCGGATCCACGACGCGGCCTATAACCGACTCACCTACGGGAACCTGAGCAATCCGGCCTGTTCTCTTTACAATGTGCCCTTCTTTAATGTGAATGTCTTCGCCAAGGATTGCGACACCAACGTTGTCTTCTTCCAGGTTGAGGGCAAGTCCGTAAATGGGGCCATGATCCGTCGGGAACTCAAGCAATTCCATGGCCATGCACTTTTCAACGCCGTAGACGCGAGCAATACCGTCACCGACGGAAAGTACACGACCGGTTTCGCTGAGCTCTACCGACTTTTCGTAATCCTTAATCTGTTCTTTAATGATTTGGCTGATTTCTGCGGCTCTGATCTGCATTTAACCCAACTCACCTCTCTTCAATGTTTCTTTGATATTTCTCAACTGCGTCCTCACACTCCCATCCAATACCAAATCGCCGACTTTCGCTATTACCCCGCCGATAAGATCGGGATCTTTGCGAAACTCGACGATTACCGTCTTGCCAATCATATCTTTTAAAGATGAAGCGATCTTTTCAATGACCCGTTCATCAAGATCTGTTGCTGCTGTGACTTCTGCTCTGACTGCTTTATTATACTCATCGTAGATCTTATCATAGACTCTGACTATATCACTCAAATAGTCAGTTCTTTTTTTCTCTACCAATAATTCCAAAAATCTGAAAAGAAGAGGTGACATTCCACTTTGTTCTTTAACTGAATTTAGAATCTGCCGTTTTACCTCCTCAGGATGAATAGGGCTTTTAAACACTTTCTCAAATTCCGGCACCTCATCTAGGAGGCGCTCGAGAGCCTTTAACTCTTCCATACAACCTTCGAGCCTGCCTTCTTCCTGAGCAAGCTCGAAAAGAGCTCTAGAATATCTTCTTGCCATGACTTGAATTTTCACTTCGCCTCCACCACCTTTACTAAGAATTCTTCAACCAATCTTTCGTGATCACCCATATCCATTTTTTGCCTTAAAATATCTTCAGCCGCCTTGACTGTCAGTTCGGCGACTTCCTCTCGTAGTTCATCTTTTGCCGCTTTGACCTCCTGCTGAATTGCCAGGCGGGCTTGCTGTTTTATGTAGTTTGCCTGACGTTCAGCAGCTTCGATGATTTTCGCTTTCTCTCGCTCACCCTGAGCAATGTATTCCTGCAAAATCTTTTCGGTTTCCTTATCCAGAAGAGCAAGCTTCGCCTTGTATTCTGCACATCTTCTTTCTGCTTCTTCCCTTTGTTTTTCCATTTCCTCAAGAAGTTTCTGGATATTTTCCCTTCTTGAGCGGAAGTAGTTCGTTACAGGTTTTTTCAGGAGTTTGTAGAGAATTGCAACGAGAATTGAGGTGTTAATAACTCTTAGGAGAAAATCCATCCAGTTAAGCCCGTGGCCTCCTTCTCCTCCAGAAGCCCACGCTCCTCCTGCATAAAGCACTATACCCAAACCAATTACTAGAGTCACATTTTTTTGCGTCTTTCTCATGGTGTTCACCTCGATTCCTATCCTATAGGCTTCGTCCCAATATCTTGCTTGCAACCTCAAGAGAAAAAACCTGAATTTGTTCTCGCAGTTCTTTCAGGGCCATTTCCTTTTCTTTCTGGATTTCGGCCCTAGCTCTGGCAAGCTCTTCCGATGCTTCTTGATAAGCTTTCTGGATGAGCTCCTTTTCATGCCGCCTAGCTACTTCTTTGAACTCTTCAAATTTCAAACGTCCTGTAATTCGGGCGTTTTTCAGAGTTTCCTCGAACTCCTTCAGAGCTTGCTCAGCTTCCTGGTTCGCCTTATCAATGCTTTGACGTTGCTCCATGATTAACTTATTTCTTTTCGCAACCATCTGACGAACCGGTC
>CAZWJX010000127.1:0-7446 GCA_964634695.1 uncultured Syntrophobacterales bacterium
AAAACAGAAGGGGATATAGAACTATAAAAAGTACGAGAATAATAACCGGATCAAAGCGACTCATCCTGATGGCGAGAGAAAGGAAGAGAAATACATTGATTACAGCTATAGCTGTTGCCAGATAAAACATAAGCGGCGAGGCTCGATTAAGCGAACTCAGCCAGATGTTTTCTTTCTTTACAGCAATTTTCGGCAAAACACTCTGGAGAATCTCCACGACCTTTTCTGATATAGATTTTTCCATAAGGCTCCTTTAGCCGTGGGGGTGCACGTTTACTGAACAATAAAATCCACTTATTTAACGAACGTGTTTGGTAGCCTAACCGAAAATAGTTTTTGAAGCAATTAAAATATGACGATGACACCTTTTTCCGTCATTGCGAGCGCCCGAAGGGCGCGTGGCAATCTCTACCGAATACGTCATTGCGAGGCTGCCGCAAGACAGCCGTGGCAATCTCAAAAGAACACAACGAGAGATTGCTTCGCCCGCCACAGGCGGGCTCGCAATGACGCCTGGTATCGCCATTGCAAAGCCACAAAGTGGCCGTGGCAATCTCTTTTTTACGCAACAAATAGATTGCTTCGCTTCACTCGCAATGACGGGAAAAGGTCATCACAACGACGAGATTGCTTCGTCGCTTCGCTCCTCGCAATGACGGTATAAAAAGGCTCGCAATCACTCTCTGGGTGATTGCTTCGTCGTCCACCAAGGGCGGAATCCTTGCAATGTCACAAGACGTAGCGAAATAATCACTTTATCAATATCAATACCCCTGGTCGTAATTCCATGCTGTAAGGAGATCATGGGGTATTTTCAGGTGGTCCAGAATTCTGGCAATAATGAAGTTTACCAGGTCTTCAACCGATGACGGCTTATGATAAAACCCCGGCATCGCAGGAAGTATAAGGGCTCCAAGTCTTGCACATTTCAACATATTTTCTAGATGACCTTCGTGAAGAGGGGTTTCCCGGGGGACAAGAATAAGGGTGCGTCTTTCTTTGAGACAGACGTCGGCGACTCTATGTATAAGATTACGCCCGTGTCCCCAGGCAATGGCGCCAAGAGTAGCCATCGTGCATGGAACGATAACCATGGCTTTCAGCGGAACGGAACCGCTCGCGAAAGGCGCTGTAAAATCGTCCTCAAGATACAACCGGACCCCTTCAGGAATATCCTCGGCAAGAGGCGCCCCCGTCTCCAGCTCATACACAAAAAGGCCGGCTTTCGACGCTATAACGTAGAGTCTGACCGTCTCAACCTTTGCAAGTTTCCGAATGAGAGCCCGAGCATAGGGAGCACCGCTTGCTCCCGTCACGGCAACCACAATGTTTTCTTTTCTCTTAGTGCTTTCCAAAGGAGGAGTCCTCTTTCATGGATCGCTCGAGCGCATCTTTGGCGGACATTCCTTCATGGACTACCAAAGTAATAGCTCGCAGGAAAGCTCTTGGATTTTCGTGCTGAAATACGTTTCGCCCAACAGCAACCCCTTTTGCGCCAGCGCCTATCGCCTGCTCAATGCCTTCAAGAAACGCCAGAGGGTTTTCAGATTTGCTTCCTCCTGCTATCACTACCGGAACAGGAACGCTCTTTGTTATGCGTTCTAGCCAGGCGAGAGATGATGGCATAGCCGTTTTTACTATATCGGCCCCGAGCTCCGCTGCAAGTCTTACAGCATGAGCAATTGCTCTGTCGCTTTCCGAGTCGGCGGCGTAGCGCCCTCGAACGTAAATCATAACAAGCAAGGGGATCTGCCACCTCGCACATTCGCTCCCGATATATCCCAGATCTCTCAACATTTCCGGCTCATATTCATTGCCCAGATTGATATGACAGGAAACCCCGTCGGCCCCACGAGAAATAGCCTCTTCAACGCTTCCAACAAGCACTTTATGGTGCATTGCCGTTCCAAGCTGAGTGCTTGCCGAAAGGTGCATAAAGACGCCCGGAAGTCTTCCCTTTGTGCTTTCAAGAAGGCTTAGCATCCCTTTATGAAGCACAACGGCATCGGCTCCGCCGTCTATACCGTTCTGGAGACATCGCCTCATGTCTTCAATTCCCCGCACAGGACCGCATGTTACGCCGTGATCTAGAGGAAAAATCACCACGCGACCCGTTCCGGGATTCAAAATCCGCCTAAGCCTTATTTTTACTCCAGAACTCATTTTTTCATCTCCGGCTAACGCTGTATTCTTCTAGCCGAAATTTCATCCAAATCAAAAGCGCCTTCAAGAAACTCCAGAGGCGGCATATTATCTATCAGTTCCTCCTCGTAAAGCATACTGTAGTAATGTTCCAGACCCTCTATCATACCGTTTTCAAGATCGTAACAGAGATGCCGGAAATAGACCTTTAGCTCATCTTGAGTCATAAAAGTGGTTCGAGATGCCTGAGAACAGACCAGATCGAGATTTTTCAGCCCCCATGCCTTTGCACTGAGGAAGCTTTCAAGGCATCGAATAAGTTTATCAGGCTCACGTTGGGCAAGATCCCTTCTGCATACCCAGAGCGCAAACACAAAGGGAAGATGAGTCCAGCTATTCCACAGTTCACCAAGATCCCACTCATATCGAAATATTCTTCGTTTTTTCCAGTAGAGTGCTTCATCACCTATTGCCAGATAAGCGTCCGGCCGTCGGGTTACGCTGCTTTGCCACAATGGCCTTGCCATTCCTGCAAATTCGCATTCAACGCCGTAAAACCGGCGAAGTAGAATCTTAAGAAGCGCTACAGAAGTGTGAGACTGAGGTGTAACGTGAATAACCTGCCCCGCCAGTTTTTCCAGAGAAACCGTGGAAAAAAGGAGAACGCTCTTTACGGCACCCCGGCAGGAAATGCTAAGATACGGAAGCACAACATATCTTTCGAAATGCCTTGCGTATTCAATAGAAGAGACAACGCTTACATCCAGCTCTCCTCGAGCCATAAGGCCGTTCAACTCGGCAGGAGAACCATAAACGAAGGAAAAATTGTGCTTTATAGTCCCCTGTTCCAGTGGATAATAGATGGGAAGAACATTGAGGTAACCAATCCGACCGACTTTCAATTTTCCGTAATCCATGTATATTCTCCTCGTGATCCACTATAGAGAACATGCTCGGAAAGTTCCTTTTTAGAAACCCCTTCCGGGACATTCACAGCAAGAAGCCGCCCATGAAAGCCCACTTCTACAAAACACGCATCGGACTGCGTAAAAAAACGGTTGCCCTCTCCCGTGATGGCTCTCAAGACAGCATCCGGGCTGAAATCAGGGTAGTGCTCGAGCAGAAACACGGCCTCCTCAAACATATTAAGATTCGGCGAACTGGCAAGGCTGTCCGTCCCCAGAAGAAATGGAATGTTACGGCTCAAAATTTCGCGGGCGGGTATTGTTCCCGTTTTCAGTGTGTGGTTGCTTCTCGGGCAAAGGCAAACACAGCATCCTCTTTTCTTGACTATATCCCAATCGCTTGAATCCAGATGAAGACAGTGAACCAGGAGTGTGCAATTATCCAGAACCCCAAGAGAGTCGAGATATTTCACTGGTGTTGTGGCAGGAGGCGTCCAGCGGCCGTTCCATTTCCCGAGCTCTTCCAGAAAATCACGCCACACGCCCTTCCCTTCCCTTGTAAACGTCACCTCTTCTTCCGTTTCTCCCACATGAATAGAAAACGGACGGTTTCGCTCCCGACACCATCTCTTGCTTTCCTTGATGATAAAGGATGATGTTGAATATACTGCGTGCGGCACGATGCTTACACGACCTGCCCAGGCTTTTTCATTCAAAACCTCTGACTCATCGGGGAAACCCGCTGACTCAATCGTAAAGCCGATCCATTCCCAGAAAAGATGCCGGACCGGCAGATTTTTTGTGCGCAGACCGTCCTGAAGCTGCAGAGAAGGGTTATTCGATATGTCACCTATAAGAGCCGTGCCTTCTCTGTGGCATCTCAGGCCAGATTCTAGATAAGCTTTTCGAATCTCTTCTTCGGGTATTTCGCTTCGCCGGGACATTACTTTTCGGACCCAGCCTAAATAATCTCCCGGCGAAATTTCTCGATAGATACCGGACAGAAATGAGAGTTCAAGATGGGTGTGAGCATTCACCAGTCCGGGAATGAGGGCTTTTGAACCCGGGTCTAAAACATTATGTCCTGCCAGACTGCAAGACCTGGCGGTTTGAACCTCTAAAACCACGCCCTGCACCGGGTCAACAACCACCAAAGCGTTATGAAGCCATTCACCACCTGAGCCTAAAATCCAGGGAACTCTGATGGTGATAATTCTGTCAGTCGATCCATTCATAAGCCATGGTTCTCTGTTTGGGGATAAATCCTGCGCTTCGAATAATGCGGTGGATTTCTTCGAGCGACATCCGGAATCTTACGCCGGCTGCAGCAACAACGTTTTCTTCGATCATTGTCGATCCGAAATCGTTTGCTCCAAAGAAAAGAGCCATCTGAGCCACATGAGGCCCCATTGTGACCCAGGAAGCTTGAAGATTATCGAAATTATCAAGAACGATCCTGGAAATGGCAAGGAGCCTCAAATATTCGACGCTCATGGCCGGCTTTACTTCCTTTTCCAGAGCCGTGTTTTTCGGCTGAAATGTCCAGGGAATAAAAGCTGTAAATCCTCCTGTTCTGTCCTGAAGTTCCCTGATTCTTATAAGATGCTCAATGCGATGGTGGGGTTTTTCTACATGACCGAACATCATCGTGGCTGTTGTTCTAAGCCCCTGGCGGTGAGCCTCTTCCATGACTGCAAGCCATTCCGCAACAGAACACTTTCTAGGGGATACAACGCGGCGGATTTCATCGGAGAGGATTTCAGCTCCACCTCCCGGTATTGAACCCAGCCCGGATGCTCTCAGTCTGGCGATAACTTCCGAAACGCTGATAGACTCTTTCTTTGCAAAAAATACAATTTCTGGTGGCGAAAATGCGTGAATGTGAATGGTCGGGAAAGAAGTTTTTATGAAAGCAAGCATATCTTCATAAAAAGAGAGAGGCAGATGGGGATGATGGCCTCCCTGTAAAAGAATCTGAGTGCCGCCAAGAGTCAGGGTTTCTTCAATCTTACGAGCGAGCTCTTCTTTCGTGATAACATAGGCATCGGACTCATCGGGATTACGATAGAAAGCGCAAAACCGACAGCCAGATACGCAGACATTGGAGTAATTAATATTTCTATCCACAACGTAAGTAACATAGGGATGAGGATGTTTCTTCATTCTGATGCCGTGAGCCAACCGACCGAGCAGAAAAAGATCGGCGCAGGTGTAAAGTTTCAGGGCTTCGTCGCCGGTAATACGTTCGCCGCTTTCGACTTTTTCTATGATTCCGTCGAGTTCCGCCTGAACCGTAACGCTTTCTTCCATGGGTATCTCTATGTCCTCGTTAAGGAGTTAAAAAACCCGTCTCTTTCAACAGGCACGAAACCTGCCGAGCGAATGATCTCCTCCAGCTCTTCTCTGGTCAGAGAATCTTCCGATTCTGCTCCCGCCATGTGGCCTATCTTTTCTTCCACAACGGTTCCGTCCAGATCATCGGCGCCAAAATAAAGGGCAAGCTGAGCAAGCTTCACCGTAAGCATTACCCAGTAGGCTTTTATGTGTGGAATATTATCCAGCAGGAGGCGGCTTACAGCAATTGTTTTTAAAATATCAACTCCGGTAGGTGATGGCACGGATTTCAAAGGTGAAAACTTTGCCTGATAAGGCAGTGGAATGAAACAGGTGAAGCCGCCGGTTTCGTCCTGAAGAGAGCGAAGTGCAAGGAGATGATCCACCCGATCCTCCACAGATTCGATGTGCCCGAAAAGCATGGTTGCATTGGTGCGTATTCCAAGAGAATGCGCCAGCCTGTGAACTTCAAGCCATTGAGAACCGTCTATCTTTCTGGGACAGATTTTTTGCCTCACGTGATCTGCAAAGATTTCCGCTCCCCCGCCTGGCATCATGTCGAGTCCGGCAGCATGAAAACGCTCAAGAACGGATTCAACAGGCATGCCCTCAAGTCTGGCAATATGATCAATTTCAACGGCCGTAAATGCCTTCACCACAGCACCAGGGCGAAGACTCTTTGCAGCTTTAAGAAGATCTTCATAATAAGAGATGGGGAGATATGGGTGACATCCGCCAACTATGTGAAGTTCTCTGACCGAGGGTGGTGATTCTTTCTCGATCTTCCGACATATTTCATCCATGGTTAATTCAAAGGCTTGAGGATGCCCCGGGGGTTTTCCAAATGCGCAAAACAAACACCCGTTAAGGCACACATTGGAATAGTTGATATGGCGATTTATAACGTAAAAGACCCGATCGCTATGGAGGTTCGTTTTAACCCGATGGGCCAGAGCGCCAACCGCCGTGGGATCAGGATGGTTAAAAAGGCTGATTCCCTCTTCCCGGTTCAATCTTTCGCCAGCTTCTATCTTTTTCGCAATTTTGTCTATATCTCCGGTCATACGCGATTTTTCTCCATTATGCCGAAAGACCTTTCTCGATAAGTGAAATTAGATTATCGATCATTCTGGCGAGCTTCTCTCGCGATGCTTTATATATGCCTGCTCCCGCATCCCAGAAGGCTACGCTGTATGCCTGGAGAAAGCGGTCCAGGGTAGAATCAAGGAAAAAAACAACGAAATCGGGATCCAGATCGCTTCTCAACTCTCCTTTCGATATTGCAGTTTCAACCAGTGGTTTTAAGTATTCCGCAGATAGAAGATGGATTTTCCTGAGCAATTCCTCCCTCAGAGGGAAATTGTCCTGAAAGATCATTTTGAGATAAAGGCGGTAGATGTTGGGATGTTGTTCCACGAAGTCAATACCAGCCCAGATGATCCGCCTCAATCGTTCAAAAAATGGCTCTCTGCTGCTAACCTCTCTAACGTTTCGCAAACGATTCTTCGCCAGCTCTATCGCATAATCGAATACAAAAGAAAAAAGACGTTCTTTTGAGCCAAAGTATTGAAAAATGGAGCCTTTGGCTATCCCCAGTCTGGTCACAAGCCGATTTATGCTGGCTTGATGAAAGCCGTGTTCGGCAAATTCCTCTATGGAAGCCTGGATTATTCTATCCTTTTTCTCTTCGGGCAAACGTTCAAACAGATTACGGTTTGTGTCTTCCACCTGCCTGTCCCCGCTCTTAAAAAACCTGATGACCACATGGTCATTATAAGAAAGAGCCAGAATTTAAGTCAATCATAAAAGGGAGCCTGTTCAAAAATTGCGTAACTGTATAGTCTTGTGTCATTGCGAGCCGGAGCGACTTACCCATCGGTCATTGCGAGCCGGAGCGGCTTACCCATGAGTCATTGCGAGCCTGAGCGAAGCGAAGGCGAAGCAATCTCTTGTTGTCCTTTTCCGTGTCATTGCGAGGAGCGAAGTGACGAAGCAATCTCGCCATTGCTCTTTTATGAGATTGCCACGCGCCCTTCGGGCGCTCGCAATGACACACACATTCGTC
>CAZWJX010000128.1:0-7322 GCA_964634695.1 uncultured Syntrophobacterales bacterium
GCCTCGCAATGACACCTACATTCGTCATTGCGAGGAGCGAAGCGGCGAAGCAATCTCTCGAGATTGCCACGCACCCTTCGGGTGCTCGCAATGACGCACACGTTCGTCATTGCGAGCGAACGGACTCACTTTCCATTGACAAATGGTCTATTCCAATTAAAAGATTACAGTGGTAAAGGGAAAAATGCAGAGCTTGTGGTTTTAATTAAGTTAGGAGGGTGGACGTAAAAACTTGAAGGCCAGAAATAATTTGCTAGCAAGAGAATCATGCTCTTTTGACGATGTAGAAATCGTAAGGCAAATTGCCGGAGAGCGTAACAGTAATCTTAAGATCATTGAAAAACAGCTCGGGGTTAAACTTCATCTGAGGGGGAATCAATTTACAGTAGAAGGTCTCAGCCATCAGGTAGATGTTTCCCTCCGTCTTTTAGAAGAACTCTCAGATGTCATTCGAAAAGGCTATCCCATATACGCAAGTGATGTCATTTACGCGTCTCGCATCCTTAGCGAAAACATCGATGCTCGTTTGAAAGACATTTTCTTCGATAGAATCGTCGTTGGATCCAACCGAAAGGCTGTTACTCCCAAGAGCCCGAAACAAAAGGAATACATAGAGGCTATAAGAAATTACGATGTGGTCTTCGGTATTGGACCGGCAGGAACGGGAAAAACATATCTCGCAATGGCAATGGCCGTTGCTGCTCTCATGAAACAAGAGGTTAGACGAATAGTGCTTGTAAGACCAGCAGTGGAAGCCGGTGAAAAGCTGGGCTTTCTCCCGGGCGATCTAGTAGAAAAAGTCAATCCCTATTTGCGCCCTCTCTACGATGCCCTGCACGATATGATGGATTTCGATGATGCATCACGGCTTATTCAGAAAGGTGTTATCGAAGTCGCTCCTCTTGCCTTCATGAGGGGAAGAACCCTCAATGAAGCTTTCATAATTCTTGATGAAGCGCAGAATACCACTCGAGAGCAGATGAAAATGTTCCTTACTCGTCTGGGCATCGGTTCCAGAGCCGTTATAACAGGTGACATTACACAAATAGATCTTCCTGACGAAAAACTGTCAGGCCTTATAGAAGCCATAGAAATACTTAGAGACATCGAGGGGATCTGTTTTGTGTTTTTCTCCCACCGTGACGTTGTAAGACATAGATTGGTTCAGGATATAATCATGGCTTATGAAAGAACGTCGAGCTCTTCTGGAGGCGGTAAAAAATAATAGTGCTTCTTTTACATTTAAGACTGTAATGAAAAAAAAGACCGACTATTACAACAGAATCAAAAATTCGCTTCGACTAAAAGTCGTTCCTTACTGGAAACAGCTAGTAACGACCGCGTTATGTTCGGTTATCGTGGCGACTTTATTTGCCTGTCTATACTGGAAAAAACCATTCATTGAAGGGCTACAAATCTCCTTAGCTGGTTTTCTCACTTTGCTATCTCTCCTATGCTTCGTAGTAATAATTCTTCCTTTGTTCATAGGATTGCAACACCTGGGCTCTGCAAAACTAAAGTTAAAAGACAAAGATCTTTTTTTACTGGAAGCACTTATAGTCATCTACGCCGGCATCGCGTTCTGGATCTCAAGTGTGCATTTGCAAATTTCGGGGGAAAAGCTGATTTCGAGAACATTCCCATTTGGAAATGATTTCGATCTGCTCATTCTGGCCATACCCACTATAGCAGCGCCGATGATAATCACAACGTTTTTTAATGTTGCTGTGGCCTATCTATTTTCATTCGTCCTTTGCTTTGTGGTCACATTTCTGTCTCGTGGAGCTCTGTGGATGTTCGTTTATTTATTCCTCAGCTCTATATTGAGTGCTCACCTCCTTCATCCTTATCATGACCGTGTAAAACCAATAAGAATAGGGCTGTGGAGCGGACTATTTCAGACAGTTTTTGTTGTGATTTCTCTATTTCTGGCAGGAATAACTGATTGGAGCTTTTATGTTTCTTACACCGGCGTAGTTTTGCTCAGCGCGATTCTTTCAGGAGTTCTCGCTTCGGGATTTATACCCCTTGTGGAATACCTCTTCGGATATACGACAGATATAAGGCTCATGGAGCTTGCTTCCATGGATCATCCCCTTCTTAGAGAACTCATGATCCAGGCTCCGGGAACATATCACCACAGTCTGATAGTGGGAACGATGGCAGAAGCCGCTGCAAGGTCAATAGGCGCTCATGGACTTCTTGCTAAGGTAGCTGGCTATTATCACGACATTGGGAAAATTAAAAAGCCTCTTTACTTTATTGAAAACCAGTTCGGATGCGAAAACCGTCACGAAAAGCTTGCACCATCAATGAGCAGTATTATACTGATTTCGCATGTGTAAGACGGGGTCGAACTTGCCAGACAGTATAAGCTCGGACAATCTATCATAGACATAATCCAGCAGCATCACGGAACAAGCCTTATAACTTACTTTTACAACAAGGCGCTGGAGCTTCGAAGCAAAGTAAAACAGCACAAAAGGGGCGTTGAACTTCCACCGGTTAATATTGAGGACTATCGCTATCCCGGCCCCAAACCCCAGACAAAGGAGGCCGGTCTCGTGATGCTGGCCGATATTGCAGAAGCAGCCTGTCGTTCCCTTCCCAATCCCACCCCTGCACGCATTCAAGGCATGGTTTCAAAGCTCATTAATCAGGCGTTCACAGACGGACAGCTCGACAACTGCGAACTTACTCTCAGAGATCTCCATCAGATTGCCAAATGCTTCTACCAGATTCTTGCAGCGATTCATCATAAACGCATCGAATATCCTCAGCAACAAGCGGCTGAAACAAAAAAGGTGGTAGGCGATGAACGAGGTGATGATTCGAAACGAACAGACGTATCTGGAGATCGACCTGGAGAGGTTGAAAAGATCAGCCAGCCATATATTAAGCGCCTTGGGCTGTGACGGAGTTGAACTAAGCATACTTCTTACCGATGACGAAACCATAAGAGATCTTAAATTCCGTTACCTCGGCATTGACAGTGTAACAGACGTTCTTGCCTTCCCCATGGACGACATGCCGTTGCCGGATGAAGATCGGCTGAAAATGCTCGGGGATGTTGTAATATCTGTCCCCACAGCTTTCAGAATGTCCAGGGAGCACGGCTGTTCTCTGGAAATGGTTCTTGACCTTCTTCTGACTCACGGTATCCTGCACCTAATTGGCTACGACCACGCAACTCCTCAGGAAGCTTCTATGATGGACAAAAAAACCACAGAACTGTTATCATCTTTAGGTTATACATCGTCATCGTGGACGTGGTATCTTACAAAATGTGAAGAGCTGAATTCCTGAAACTGCTGCTATGTCATTGCGAGGAGCGAAGCGACGAAGCAATCTCGTATCTCGTCATTGCGAGCTGGAGGCGAAGTTATTTTGTCATTGCGAGCCCGAACAAAGTGAGGGCGAAGCAATCTCTTCATTGCGAACGAAGTGAAGCAATCACCACGGTTGACTTCGTCAGCCTCGCAATGACAGAGTGAGATTGCCACGCGCCCTTCGGGCGCTCGCAATGACAGGAAAGGGTGTGTCATTGCGAGCCGAAGGCGAAGGAATCATCCAATGTGTCATTGCGAGGAGCGAAGCGACGAAGCAATCTCGTCATTGCGAACGAAGTGAAGCAATCACCACGGTTGACTTCGTCAGCCTCGCAATGACACAAATGGAGAACGCAGCCTCGCAATGACGACAAAGAATACAGGTTCACAATGAGAATAAAAAAACCACCTCTCAAAGATACGGATGGAAGGAGAAGGGCTCATGGCCAGACTTGCAGTAAATGTTGATCATGTGGCTACATTGCGGCAGGCAAGGAGGGCGAAAAATCCAGATCCCGTTGCGGCAGCGATACTTGCAGAACTTGGAGGCGCAACCGGCATTGTGGTTCATCTCAGAGAGGATCGCCGGCATATTCAGGACAGAGATCTTGAACTTCTTCGGCAAACCGTAAAAACACACCTGAATCTGGAAATGGCAATCACAGAAGAGATGCTCTCCATAGCTGCCCGAGTAAAGCCGGATCGTGTAACTCTGGTTCCTGAAAAAAGGCAGGAACTAACCACAGAAGGCGGTCTTGACGTTATCGGGCAGGAGGCAAGAGTCCAGGAAGCCGTTTCGTTTTTACACAAAGCTGGCATAGAGGTAAGCCTTTTCATAGATCCGTCAATTCAACAGATTCAGGCAGCCAGCAGAACAGGAGCTGACGTCGTGGAACTCCACACGGGTATCTTTGCCGAAGCTAAGACACCGGAGGAACGACGCCGTGAGTTTGAAGTCTTACGCAATGCTGCAAAAGCGGCGCGGGAACTGGGACTCCATGTTCACGCAGGACACGGTGTCGATTATGAAAATATCCTGTGGCTCAGAGAGATCCCCGAAATCGAAGAATTCAGTATAGGTCACGCTATTGTCGCCAGAGCCGTTCTGGTAGGAATGGAGAGAGCAGTAAGAGACATGGTAGAGCTTTTAAGACGGTAGGGCTCAGGATTTTAGAAATGCCTATCCGTGGCATCGGAGTTGACATTGTTCACATACCGAGGATCGAAGCGGCATTGGTCAGGTGGGGGGACCATTTCCGACGGAAAATTTTTACAGAGGATGAGCTCCTTAATGCCGGGAAGCGTTTCCGGGAAGCAGCTTTTCTGGCTTTGCGATTTGCCGCTAAGGAAGCCTTTGCCAAGGCGGTCGGAACAGGCATGAGATCCCCATTGAAATGGCGTGAGATAGAGATAAAATCGGATGCTCTGGGACGACCCCAAATATGCTTATCACCAGATCTTGAAAAGTGGTGCAAGGAAAACAACATTGTCCGCTGGCATCTAAGTCTTTCAGATGCTGACGATTATGCCATCGCTTTTGTGATTCTGGAAGGAGATTAAAAATGCATGTTGTCACCGCCCAGGAAATGGCTCAGATAGATAGGTTCACCATACAGGAAATAGGTATTCCCGGTATTGTCCTGATGGAAAATGCTGCCAGAGGCGCCTGTCAGTTCTTCGAAGAAGTTTTGCCGGATCTTCTCAAGCGGGCTATTGCCGTGGTGGCAGGTCCCGGAAACAACGGAGGAGACGGGCTGGCCATAGCCAGAATCCTTGCAGGCAAAGGAGCAGACGTAAAAGTATTTTGCGTAACACGGCCCCAGTATTTTTCCCATGATACTTATCTCAATTATCAGATTCTTTTAAAACTTGGTGTGCCGGTATATTTCCTTGAAGATCCGGAATCCGAGGAGTGGGAACTTCTGCACAGAAGTAGTGTTGTAATAGATGCACTGCTGGGAACGGGCATTTCCAGGGAAGTCTCAGGCATTTACAAGTATGCCATAGACAGAATAAACGGGATGGGTGTTCCCGTGCTCTCCGTAGACATTCCATCAGGAGTTGACGGATCTACAGGTAGAGTTATGGGAACAGCCATAAACGCCTACGCTACAGCCACTTTCGGGCTTCCTAAAATAGGCACGGTGTGCTGGCCCGGAATGCGACATACGGGTAAGTTAAAAGTTATAGACATCGGTATTCCCCCTGTCGCAATTCAGCATCACAAAATAACTCGCTATCTGCTAACCAGGGAATTCATGGCCCACGTTATCGAACCGAGATCACCCATTGTTCATAAAGGGCAGGTAGGACATGTGGCCATACTTGCCGGTTCGCCCGGCAAAACCGGTGCGGCAGCCATGGCGGCTAAGGCAGCCGTGAGAGCCGGAGCCGGCCTTGTTACTCTTATGGTTCCCAAAAGCCTCAACCCCATACTGGAAGTGAAAACAACAGAACCCATGACCCTGCCTCTACCTGAAACAGAGGCTCAGTCAGTCTCCCTGGATGCTATGGACGAAATAATGGAGTTCTTATCGAATAAAAACTGCTTCGCCGTAGGTCCCGGTGTATCCCTCCATCCTGAAACTCAGGAACTTGTTCGAAGGCTTATAATCACATCACCATGTCCTGTGGTTGCAGATGCCGATGCCCTGACGGCTCTGGCCGGACATTGTGAGATTCTTAAAGAGGCTTATTCATCCATCGTCATAACACCCCACCCTGGCGAAATGGCAAGAATCCTCGATACCTCAACCCTTGATGTTCAGACCGATCGCATAGGTGTTTCTGAAAAATTTGCAAAAGACTTCGGTGTTGTGGTTGTGCTCAAGGGGGCCAGAACCGTTGTTGCCGATCCGTCGGGAAGGATCGGACTGAACACAACAGGAAATCCGGCCATGGCTTCCGGTGGTATGGGTGATATACTTACAGGTTTGATTGCTTCCCTCATAGGGCAGGGGCTGGATCCCTTTGAAGCGGCCTGCGTAGGTGTTTTCGTTCATGGATTGGCGGCCGATCGTGTCGTGGAAAAACGAGGCTGGGGAACCAGAGGCTTAGCAGCAACGGATCTTCTGGAGGAAATCCCGGCAGTCCTGAAGGAACTGGAAAGTTCTTAACTAATCGAAGGATTTACAGGCAGTTTACCCCGGATATACTATGAAAGAAACCTACACAACAAGGCTTGCCGAAGAAACGGTAGAGCTCGGAAGATTTTTGGGCTCCAGGTTGAAATCAGGAGACGTGGTGGCCCTCTGGGGAGACCTGGGCGCCGGAAAAACTACATTTACAAAAGGTATAGCACAGGCGCTCGGAATTCCCCCTTCAATTCCCATAACGAGCCCTACTTTTACGATAATCAACGAGTATCATGGAACATTTAAACTTTACCATATTGACCTTTACAGAATACGAGGCGTCGAGGATATTGAATCCCTGGCCCTGAGAGAAATCTTTTACGGCAATGGAGTGTGCGTCATTGAATGGCCTGACCGGCTGGGACGCAATGAACTCCCTGAAAGCCGATGGGACGTTTTGTTTGATATAATCGGCGAGGATGAACGACTCATAACCATCGAACGAATTGAGCAATAATTCAGAATAGTGGCAATCTCATAGAAGGACAATGATGAGATTGCTTCGGGGCTAAAGCCCCTCGCAATGACAAAGAAAAGCAACAATGAGACTGCTTCGCCGCTTCGCTCCTCGCAATGGTTCCGTACAACATCGGTATGTTAGACAGAACGAGGAGACGGAGGCCGGACTCTGGATCGCCTGTTCTGATTTGTATAAGGCCGAGAGCGATAAGGACAGCTCCAATTCCCCAACCGGTAGCGACCGATCCCAGGAAGAACCCTTTTGACACCTTGTTCATCTACAGATCTACTCCTTTCCTCTTTAGTTGTCTAACGGGTCGCGCATCAGCCGCAGGCCGGAGGCCGCGAAGCAACCGAAGGCCTGTCGGCTGGATGCGCAGGTGGGGTCGCTCAAAATTTC
>CAZWJX010000129.1:0-3428 GCA_964634695.1 uncultured Syntrophobacterales bacterium
TTTGCCAAAGTTTTCATTCCGGGAAGCTGAAAAGAAGAAGGTTCGCTACTTTTCGTAAAAAGCCTCTGAATGGAATGCCACGTTCTCTTGAAGAAGCCGGCTCGGTCAACATCTTCTCCGGCTACTACGGCAACGGTTTCGACAACTTCTTCACCTTTTATCACGTTAATATGCCCGACCGTCTGTCCCGCTCGCACAGGAGCAACAAGTTCAGGCAAAAGTTCTACCGATGTCTTTATCTTTTTCTCTTCCCCCTTGGACACCAGAAAAACCCTGGATTCTAAGGGATACACCGCCACACTGTTTTTAACACCCTTCCAGACCTTTATCGTTCCTACTGTCTCTGAAGAATTCACCGGCTTAATCAGAGCATAAGACCTGAAGCCGTAATTGAGAAGCTGCATGGCGTCCCGTTCACGGATGCTCGGCTTTGCTGCTCCCAGCACAACTGCTATGAGCCTCATGCCGTCACGGCGAGCCGTCGCAATAAGATGATACCCTCCGGCGGCCACAAAGCCCGTCTTAAGCCCATCAACAGAAGGGTCCTTATTCAAAAGATGGTTTCGATTGTATTGAACAATGTTATTGAACGTAAACTCACGCATAGAATGATACTGGAGTGCCTGTGGAAAGCGTTTTATGTAAGCAACCGAAAGCTTGGCCAGATCTCTGGCCGTGGAATATTCCTGAGGATCGGGAAGCCCATGGGCATTGGCAAAATGACTCTGGGTCATCCCAAGTTCCTGAGCCTTCTGATTCATCAGCGCCACAAAAGACTCAACCGTGCCGGCTATGTGTTCGGCCACAGCAACACAGGCATCATTCCCGGAAACTACAGTAATACCTTTTATTAACTCTTCCAGAGGAACCCTGTGCCCTACCTCGAGAAACATCTGGGACCCACCGGTCTTCCACGCTCTGTGGCTTATGTAAACCTGATCATCGAGATGAACAGCTCCCTTTTCCAGAGCTTCAAAGACCAGATAAAGCGTGAGAATTTTTGTAAGTGACGCCGGTGGGATTTTCTCATCGGCATTGAGTTCGTAAAGTATAGATTCAGTCTCAGGCTCAATGAGGACAGCGGCTCTGGATTCAAGTGATACAGGTTGACCGGCAGTAACTCCACTCGGCATATTAGATGAGGCAACGGGCGCTCCGTAAAGGCCGTTTCCAACCAGCAGAACCAGCACTGTCGAGACCAGAATACCAACTATTTTTCTTACCGGCACACGCTCAAACTGCAATTTCATTTTGCTTAACTCCATCACTACGATTCTGAGAGCAGGTTTATTCCCATTACAGCCAGGATCCTTTCCCATAATGCCTCTCTTCCCGTCCTGTCTATAGCGGAAAAGAGAATGATATCTTCCGGAGAAATAGTAAGAATGCGAGCACACTCAGTTCGGGCCTTTTGCCACTGGTTGCGGCTAAGTTTGTCGATCTTTGTAAGAACCGGAATTATTGTGAAAGACCGGGCACTCAACCAGTGGTAGAGCTGAACATCCTGAGGCATTGCAGGATGCCGGCTATCCATAATCAGCACAACGCCTTTGAGACTCTTCCGATTTTGCAGATACCCTTCGATGAGCCATTTCCACTTGGCCTGAACTTCTCTGGGCACCTTCGCAAAGCCATAACCGGGCAGATCTACAAAATAAAAGGCTTTGTTTATGACAAACCAGTTTATGCTTTGAGTTCGCCCGGGTGTGCTGCTGGTTTTAACAAGTTTCTTCCGAAGAAGAAGGGCATTTATCAGAGAAGATTTCCCCACATTGGACCGCCCGGCAAAGGCTACTTCAGGAAGAGTTTCTTCGGGAAATTGCTGAAGCGTAAAAGCAGAAGTAACAAATTCCGCCGAAGAAATCTTAATGGAAAGGCTACCAGCATCGTTCTCTGCCATAACCCAAAAGCCTGCCATTAGTTCACTTTGAAGGTGAAAGCCCTAAATCCCACCAAGAAAGCGCTCTATCCTTCTGAGCCCCTCTTCAATTCGCTCAATTGAGTTAGCATAGCTGAAACGTAAGAACCCCTCACCATTAGATCCGAAATCAATCCCGGGTGTAACTCCAACGTGAGCTTTTTCCAGAATATCGAAAGCCAGCTTATAAGAATCATGCCCGAATCTTGATGCGTTGGCAAAAACATAAAAGGCGCCCTTTGGTTCCCTTGCTATTCCAAAGCCCAGCTCTCTCAGGCGGTTTACCATGAAGCGACGTCTTTCATCGTATGTTCGAACCATCTTTTCGACATCACGAGATACTTCAGGATTTGTAAGAGCCTCGTAACCGGCACGTTGCGAAATAGAATTGGCAGAAATGAAGAAATTCTGAACCATGCATCTCACCGTTTTGATAAAGCTTTTTGGCACAATAACATATCCCAGGCGCCAGCCGGTCATGGCGTAAAGCTTTGAAAAGCCGTTAAAAACAAAGCATCTTTCTGTAAATTCAAGTGCCGAATGGGCTTTAACACCATCATATACCAGTCCATGATAGATTTCGTCGCTGAAAAGCCACAGGTCAAGATCGGCAAGTTTTTGCAAAAGTTCCGGTTCCGTAATCTGTCCCGTAGGATTCGATGGTGAATTGATCATGATGGCTCTGGTTCTATCTGTGATAAGTGCTTTAAGGCTGTCCACATCGAACTGAAAACCGGTTTTCTCCTCTACAGGAACAAATCTTGGCACGGCTTCTATAAAGCGCACAAAATTTGGATAGCAGGCATAACCGGGATTGCTGATGATTATTTCGTCACCGCGATTGAGAACAAGGGCCAGTGCAACGAGGAAAGCGGGCGATGTGCCTGAGGTGACAACAACCTGATCGGGATCCAGCCCCTTCACACCGTAGTTACGTTCGTAGAAATTGCAAATGGCTTCTCGAAGTTCTAAAATACCCAGGCTATGAGTATAATGAGTTTCCCCGTCTCTAAGAGCTTTTACGGCCGCTTCTCGAATGGCGGCAGGGGTATCAAAATCGGGTTCTCCCACTTCCAGATGAACTATGTCGTGCCCTGATCGCTCAAGCTCCTGAGCCCGCTCGAGAACATCCATCACAATAAAGGGCCTAATTTCCGCAATATGCTCTCCGGCCATTACCTTTTCCTTTCCAAATAACCCATTTTATCGAGATAATCTCTCGCTGCCTTCGCTGTAGAAGAGTCAGGCGCAAGTTTTATGACCTGCTCCAGATAATACTTCGCAGCCACATAATCCCCTTTTTGAAAAAGAAGCCTGCCATAACCAAAATTGGCCTGCACAAGTTGAGGATTATACTGGAGAGCTTCCCTGTATTCGTTGAAGGCTCCCTCGTTATCGCCTAGAGCTTCGAGCGTTCTCGCAAGTTCAAGGTGAGCGGAGGCATAATTCGGGTCAAACCCTATCGCCTGCCTGTAATACTTTGCGGCTTCCTGATAATTTCCCATACGGT
>CAZWJX010000129.1:3438-7306 GCA_964634695.1 uncultured Syntrophobacterales bacterium
TGTAGGCTGCAAGCTGTGGGGTTTCATAGTAGGGGTTGTTGAGAGCCTTTTCAAAAGCTCGACGAGCTTCTTCAAACCGGCCTTCCTCGGCAAGAAAGGCTCCGAGAGCGTTGCTGGCTTCAGCATAGTCCGGTTGAATTGCAAGGGCCTTCTGGAGGTATTCTTTTGCCTCTTGCCGAAAACCTCTCGCATTGTAGGCCATCGCAATCTCGTAAAGAAGTTGCACATCCTTAGGCCGGCGAGCTTCTGCTGCTTTGAGATACCTTAAAGCCATAGCGGGATTGCCAGCGGCAAGGTAATTTTCTCCTATAGACTTGAGCTTCTCCGGATCACCCGAAAGCTCTTTGGCGATAGAAGCAGGTGGAGGTTCTTCAACTTTTTCAACCGATGGAGGTTCGACAGGTTGGGTTGGCTGAGGCCTGGAAGCTTGCGGCGGATTTATAGGAGATGGAGGAGGCGAAGAAGAGGAGGTTGACTGTGAAGGGACCGATGATTGAGTTCTAGGCTGAGCAGCCTGCTGTGAGGTCTCGCATGAGATCAGAGCGATAGCTGCCATCACCGCTACTATAGTTACCGCTATCCTTCCTCCTACCATTTCTCCTCTTCCTTCCCTACCCTTTTATGCCCTTTAAATAACCTTGTTTAACGGATACTCAATTATGCCCTCCGCTCCTCGCTTTATTAATTGCGGAATAAGATCACGCACCATCTTTTTGGAAACCACAACCTCCACAGACAACCATTCGTTGTTGTAAAGATACGAAATTGTCGGCGAAGTAATACTGGGAAGAATTTCCATAACCTGAGACATTTTCTCCTCGGGCACATTCATCTTAAGCCCAACGAACTCATCGGCTCTAAGAGCTCCCTGAAGCAGAGTTGAAATCTGCTGAATTTTTTCCCGCTTCCATTCATCTTCCCAGGATTTTTTGTTAGCGATAAGCTGCGGATTGGACACCATAAGCTCCTTTATAATCCGCAGCCCGTTAGCACGCATAGTGCTTCCCGTCTCGGTCACTTCCACGATAGCATCGCACAGCCCGGCAATGACCTTTGCTTCAGTGGCGCCCCATGAAAATTCTACATCCACATTGATGCCCTGCTGAGCAAAGTAGCGTTTGGTAAACTGCAAAAGCTCCGTCGCCACCTTCTTGCCTTCAAGATCTTTTATATCTTGAATCGGTGAATCGAAAGGAACGGCTATTACCCATCGAGTCGGTCTGTTGGACACTTTGGAATAGACCAGGTCTGCCACAACCACCACATCTGAGTCATTCTCCAGAATCCAGTCTTTTCCCGTGATGCCGGCATCAAAGGTGCCGTTTTCGACGTAACGGGACATTTCCTGAGCACGACAGATCGCACAGCTAATTTCGGGATCGTTAATCTCGGGGAAATAGCTTCGCTCCGAGATGGTAATGTTCCACCCGGAATTCTTGAAAAGGCGCAGAGTTGCATCCTGAAGGCTTCCCTTTGGTATGCCCAAGACCAGTTTTTTCACTTCCTGTATACCTCCTCTGGATCGAATATGCGGGGTTCTACAATCACACAGCGGTTGCCGTCAATTCTACGATAAAAACAGCTCCTGTAACCCGTGTGGCAGGCTGCACCTCCCCGCTGGTGCACCCTGAGAAGAATAGTATCTTCGTCGCAATCAAGCAATATTTCAACAACATCCTGAGTATGTCCGGAAGTTTCGCCCTTTTGCCAGATTTTCTGTCGAGAACGACTCCAGTAGTGAGCCTTACGAGTTTCCAGGGTCTTCTCCCATGCTTCTTCGTTCATGTAGGCAAGCATCAGAACGGAATTGGTTTCAACATCCTGCACTATCACGGGAAGTAATCCCCCGCCCTTGGCAAAATCGGGCTTCACGCTTTTTGATTCTTCCATAAAACTAATCCTCCTCAACAAGGGATCCTGCTAGCTGTCCGCAGGCAGCGTGGATGTCAGCACCACGGCTTTCTCTTATGGTAGCTGTAATGTTTGCACTTTGCAATACGGCCTGAAATTCAGCAATCGCCTTGTCTGAAGATCTTCTGTACGAAGCCCCCTTATGGGGATTGTAAGGAATAAGGTTTATTTTGCAACGGATTGGCCGCACCAGATCAACAAGATCCCTGGCTTCTCTAGGGCTGTCGTTGACCCCATCTATTAGAACATATTCGAAGGTTATTCGCTTCCGTGGAGGGAGAGGATATCTAGCACAGGCATTCATCAGGGATTCCAGTGGATACGTTTTGTTTATCGGCATGAGAGCGTTTCTAAGGTCATTTCTGGGTGCATGCAAGCTTACCGCCAGATTTACCGGATAACGTGCCCCCAGCCTATCCATCGCCGGAACGATTCCCACCGTGGATACTGTAATTCGGCGGTGCGAAAAGTTTATCCCCTTCGGCTCAAGCATAATTTCCAGAGAGCGGAAAAGTTCGCCCTCGTTCAGCAGAGGCTCCCCCATGCCCATAAACACAATGTTCGTAATGCGTTTTTTGCAAAGTTTTTGCACAAGCACATACTGGTCGATAATTTCTCCTGCGGTCAGATTTCTTTTGAACCCAAGAGACCCCGTATAGCAAAAGCTGCACTTTAGAGGACAACCCACCTGAGTAGAAACGCAAAGAGTAAACCGGGGAGGATCGGGAATAAGCACAGATTCAACGACATGGCCGTCAGAAAGCTTAAAAGCAAACTTTTCCGTCCCATCTGAAGATACAAGGCGAGAAGAAAGAGAAAGCTCGTCAATGTAAAAATACCGCTCCAGCTCCTTACGGAAATTCTTGCTGAGATCCGTGCATTCATCCCAGGACGTGACGAACCTCACGTAAAGATGATGAAATATCTGTCTTGCTCGAAACGGACGTTCGCCCATACTGCGAACCCGCTCTTCAAGTTCGGACAATGTCAAATTTCTTATGTGGACTTTTTCCTCCAAGTTAGCCAACACCTCGCTACTCAAAATTTCAAATGTTCCATAGCTAGATACCAGAAACCGTGAATTTTTTAAACGAGATTTGGAATTTCTGCGAAATTATCGGTTGTGTCCTTACGGCAAAGACCACCGTAGGAACAGGTCCTGTGCCTGCCCGTACAGGACTGCGCCTTCTCCCGTCATTGCGAGCGCCCGAAGGGCGCGTGGCAATCTCAAGAGATTGCTTCGCCCTCACTCCGTTCGGGCTCGCAATGACACGGGGAAGATAATGACGAGATTGCTTCGTCGCTTCGCTCCTCGCAATGACACCTGTTTGCGTTATTGCGAGGCCGTTTGTCTCTTTTCCCGTCATTGCGAGCCTGCCTCAAGGCAGGCGTGGCAATCTCAAAAATAACACAACGAGAGATTGCTTCGCTTCGCTCGCAATGACTCAAAAAGGATCTCATTGCAATGGTAGCCTTTTTTCTGTCATTGCGAGCGCCCGAAGGGCGCGTGGCAATCTCAAGAGATTGCTTCGCCCTCACTCCGTTCGGGCTCGCAATGACACGGGGGAAGATAATGACGAGATTGCTTCGTCGCTTCACTCCTCGCAATGACACCTGTTTGCGTCATTGCGAGCGCCCGAAGGGCGCGTGGCAATCTCAAGAGATTGCTTCGCCCTCACTCCGTTCGGGCTCGCAATGACACGGGGGAAGATAATGACGAGATTGCTTCGTCGCTTCACTCCTCGCAATGACACCTGTTTGCGTCATTGCGAGCGCCCGAAGGGCGCGTGGCAATCTCAAGAGATTGCTTCGCCCTCACTCCGTTCGGGCTCGCAATGACACGGGGGAAGATAATGACGAGATTGCTTCGTCGCTTCACTCCTCGCAATGACACCTGTTTGCGTCATTGCGAGCGCCCGAAGGGCGCGTGGCAATCTCAAGAGATTGCTTCGCCCTC
>CAZWJX010000130.1:0-7295 GCA_964634695.1 uncultured Syntrophobacterales bacterium
TAGCAACGACCGAAAATTACCCAAAAACGCCATTGACGTGACAAACTCGGGTTAGGGAATAACAGCGAGAGATTGCTTCGTCGTCCGCCAGAAGCGGACTCCTCGCAATGACCCAAAAAAAGAGTCATTGCGAGGCTGACGCAAGGCAGCCGTGGCAATCTCTTCTCAGGGATTTCGTTAAAGTCTCTGCAACGTATATAGTGTAGAACTTTTGGCCCACATCCAGTGATTTCGGTAACTTACAAAATACTTTGACAAACTCCAGCTAACTGACTTTCCTTTCCCCAAAAAGCGCCGTGCCGATTCTTACCATCGTTGCTCCTTCTTCTATGGCAACTTCAAAATCATGGCTCATGCCCATAGAAAGTTCTGTCAGATTTTCCGGCGTCCGGGATCGGAGACGTAATCTGTCCAGCAATTCCCGTGTTTTTCGAAAGAATGGCCGAACTTGTTCCGGATCTTCAAAATACGGTGGAATTACCATAAGGCCCTTCACTACCAGCCCATCAAAGGCTAACAGATCATCGTAGAATCTTTCGATGTTTTCGGGAGGCACACCGCTTTTGGTCGGCTCGTTTCCTATGTTTACTTCTATTAGCACAGGAAGAGGCTTATTCCTCAGACTGGATACAGCCCTGTCAATCTTTTTCGCAAGCTCTATTCTGTCCACCGTCTGAATCCAGTCGAATATTTCTACAGCGGCTTTAGCTTTGTTAGTCTGGAGATGCCCGATAAAATGCCAGGTAAGATCCATGTCGGCGAGCAATGCCTTTTTTTCGCGTGCTTCCTGGACGTAATTTTCTCCGATGTGCTTGAGCCCTGCAGTAGCAGCCTGACGTATTTTTTCGGCGGGCATGGTTTTCCCTACCCCGATCAAGGTGACCGACGAAGGCGAACGACCTGCTCGCCGGCACGCAAGCTCAATGCGATCAAGGATCGATTCAAGATTTTTTTTAACTTCCATTTCAGGTGCATCCTTTTTCCTGTTGATCTGCGTGGCGACCGTTGACAAACCTTCTCATCTTAAAATAAACGAAACTGTGAAGTTCGTAAAACAAGTATCACAAGACGACGTAAGGAGTAAACGGTGTTTGAAGCATACAAAAAGGTTGAAGAAGCCAGATCTTTCATCCTTAAGAAAGTTTCCTCCGTGCCGGAGATAGGCATTATTCTTGGCACAGGCCTCGGGAAAGTCGCCGATATGATGGAACGGGATACGGTGATTGCCTACGAGCGCATTCCCCATTTTCCCGTATCCACGGTAGAAGGACACCAGGGCCAGCTTGTTATCGGGCGTTTCGAAGGAACTCCCGTTGTCGCTCTTCAGGGACGGTTCCATCTTTACGAAGGTTATACGGCCAGAGAAATAGCTTTTCCCATTCGTGTCATTAAAAGTTTAGGCGTGAATACACTCATCATTTCAAACGCCGCCGGCGGGCTCAACCCGCTCTTTGAACCGGGAGACTTGATGCTTATCGTTGATCACATCAACTTCACAGGCCAGAATCCGCTTATAGGACCAAATCTTGAAACCTGGGGACCTCGCTTTCCTGATATGACGGAGCCATACAGCAGGAGATTGATAGGCATTGCAAAATCTGTTGCGCGAGAGAATGGAATTCCACTTCGAGAAGGCGTCTATATCGGTGTTACGGGCCCGAGTATGGAGACGGCGGCGGAGACTCGCATGTTCCGTATGCTGGGAGCCGATGCCGTTGGAATGTCCACGGTGATGGAAGTCATCACGGCAGTTCACCTGGGGATGGAAGTTCTGGGCATTTCCGTCATAACAAACGTGAATCGTCCCGACTGTTATGAACCTGTGCCTCTTGAAACTGTAATTGCCCGGGCAAGCAGCGCGGCTCCAACTCTTCTTAAGCTTGTATCTCTTGTCCTGAAGAAACTTTAGAAAGGACGGTCTCATGCCGGCAAAAGCCATTGTCAACGGAATGGTCGTAACAGTTAATGACCGGAACGACGTGTTAAATCCCGGCCTTGTTGTTGTGGAAGGGAACAGAATAGTTGAAGTATCGCCATGGGACGATAGCATATCCAGGCGCTTGTCCGATAAATACCCGGGAGTTGAAATTATCGACGCAAGCCGGTGCGTTGTTATGCCCGGTCTTGTAAACGCTCACACCCACGCTCCCATGACCATCTTTCGAGGTCTTGCCGATGATCTTCCTCTCAGACGATGGCTTGAAGACCACATCTTCCCCGCCGAAAGGAAGCTAAATGAAGAATGGGTGTTCTGGGGCACAATGCTTGCCTGTGCGGAAATGATCTTTTCAGGCACGACCACCTTTTGCGACATGTATCTCTTTGAGCACAAAGTAGCAGAGGCGGTTGATATATCCGGGCTGAGAGCAGTTGTGGGAGAGGTGTTATACGATTTTCCGTCGCCTCACTATGGTGAACTCAAAAATGGATTTGATTTTACGAGAAACTTCATTGAGCAATGGCGAGGACACGAACGCATAAAAGTTTCCGTTGATCCCCACGCCGTCTATACGTGTTCTCCGGAGCTACTGCTGGAAAGCTTTGGAATCGCCGAAAATTACAATGTTCCCCTTGTGATTCATCTTGCCGAGACGGAAGACGAGGTTCAGGAGAGTTTCAGGCGTTACGGCAGAAGCCCCGTTGCTCATCTTGCGTCGCTTGGTATTCTTTCGGATCGAGTTATAGCCGACCACTGTGTGTGGCTTTCGGAGGAGGACCGGCTTCTCCTTTCAGAAAACAGGGTTCGAGTCGTCCATAATCCCGAAAGTAACCTGAAGCTCGCATCGGGTATTGCGCCCGTTGCCGATCTTCTGAGCCGTGGAGTTGTGGTTTCTCTCGGGACTGACGGTTGTGCCAGTAATAACGATCTGGATATGTTTTCCGAGATGGACACCTGCGCCAAGCTTCATAAGGGTATTATGAGAGACCCTACGGTCCTTCCTGCTTCCACAGTCCTGAGGATGGCAACGGTGAACGGTGCAGTAACTCTCGGCTTTGATGGACAGATCGGCCGGATTGCACCCGGTATGCTGGCCGACCTTATCATCGTTGATTTTGATAAGCCCCATCTTACACCCTGCTATGATCCCGTTAGCCATATTGTGTATGCAGCTCGAGGTGGTGATGTAAGAGATGTCATGGTTAACGGCGAATGGCTCATGAGAAACCGTAATCTCACGACAATTGATTTCGATGAGGTGAAGGCTCATGTGGGAGAAATCGCCCGAAAGATCCGGGGCTTCTGAGATGGTCGATTTGATCCTGAGTCATGCCGATTATGTCGTGACATGCGATAACGATAGAAAAGTTTTTGCTGACGGGGCCATCGCCATAAAGGATGGATTCATTTACGATCTGGGACCATCGGCCACAATTAAAGATTCTTACAGAGCCCGTGAATTTGTGGAACTTCGGGGGCATATTCTGATGCCGGGTCTCGTCAACGCCCATGTTCATGCTGCCATGAGCCTGTTTCGAGGGCTTGCCGATGATCTTCCTCTGAATACCTGGCTTTCCGAAGTTATCTTTCCTGCCGAAGCTAAATGGATAAATAAAGATACGGTTTATCTGGGAAGCCTTCTTTCCTTCTGTGAGATGCTTCTGTCAGGCATAACCTGCTTTTGCGACGGGTATTTCTTCGAGGAAGAAGTTGTTAGGGCTGCGAGCGACTGTGGCATACGGGGTGTGGCAGGGCAGGGTGTGCTGGACTTCCCCACACCGGATGTGCGGGATGTGGCTTTGATTTTTGATCGGGCTGATAAGTTTTTATCTTCCCCGGGAACGGCTGGAAATGTTCGGGCGTCTCTCTTTTGTCACTCGCCCTATACGTGTTCGGAACATACCATACGTCGGACAAAGGAACTGTGTAGACTTTACGGGGCGCTTTTCCAGATCCATCTTGCCGAGAGCGAATGGGAACGAAAAGAAATACTGGATCGCACAGGGAAAAGCCCTGCCCGGTACATGTATGATCTGGGCGTTCTGGATGATAAAACTTTATGCGTCCACGGAGTCTGGTTAGATGATGAGGATGTGAAGATTCTCAAAGACAACGGCGTTGCACTGGTTCATTGCCTGGAAAGCAACCTCAAGCTCGCATCTGGCATTGCTGATGTTACTCGATGGATGGATACAGGGCTCACGGTGGGACTTGGTACGGACGGGGCCGCAAGCAACAATAATCTGGACATCCTCGGCGAAATGAGCATGGTGGCAAAGCTTCATAAAGGTGTGAAAAAAGATCCCACCGTGTGTTCTGCATTGGAGGTGCTCCATCTGGGAACTCTTGGAGGCGCCCGGGCAATAGGGCTTGGGAGCGAGACGGGGAGCCTTGAAAAGGGTAAGCGAGCCGATTGCGTAGCTCTTCGTACTGACGTCCCTAACGCCGTCCCGGTTTACGATCCTGTGTCTCACATAGTCTATTCGGCAAAGGCTTCCGATGTGGCTCACGTGTGGGTTGACGGCAAAGCGGTGGTAAAAAACGGCAGACTGACCTTCGTGGATCAGGCTGAGCTCATGAAAGAAGTTAGAAAAATAGCCGATAAAATTGCAATCAGGCCTCATTTTGGTCGTTGACCCAAGTTTGTCAAAGCGTTTTGTGAGTTATTGGAATCACTGGATGTAGACCCAAAATTCTACACTATAATGCGTTGTAAAGACCTTACCGAAATCCTTAGTAAGAGATTGCCACGGCCGACTTGCGACGGCCTCACAATGATGCCCTATTTGTGTCATTGCGAGGAGTCCGCCTATGGCGGACGACGAAGCAATCTCTTTGTAAAAAAGGGATTGCCACGCGCCCTTCGGGCGCTCGCAATGACGGGAGAAGGTGGTGTCATTGCGAGCGTTTTTATACTGTCATTGCGAGCCTTTTTTATACCGTCATTGCGAGGAGCGAAGCGACGAAGCAATCTCTTGAGACTGCCACGCAGTCCTTACGGACTGCTCGCAGTGACATTGGTGGTCATTGTGAGCGAAGCGAAGCAATCTCCTTGTTGTGACAAACTGGAGTTGAAATCTCCGTGTTTTCTTATAGCGGGGGTTCCATCTGCCTTCTTTTTGCCGGTTCTAAGATATGGCGATAGTCGGAAATGTCTCACGCCCATTTTCTAGGCTCACCGTCTTCCATCAGGGAGCTCTGGGAGATTTCCTGCTGGCCTGTCCGGTTTTTGAAGCTCTGGCAAGGCTGACCACGTCGGGACGTATACTGTTATGGACTCGTCGTCAACACGCCGAACTTATTGAAAATGAACCGTTTTTTGAAGGATTTTTCCCACACGATGATTTGTCTGTACTGCCTTTCTTTGATGAAAATCTGTGGAAGAAAGCACCGATACCTTCACCCTGTGCGGAGGCCGATCTTGTCGTTTTTCTGGGAAAGAGAAGCCTTAACCTTGTTGCTGAGCGATTGAACCAGAGGTTAAGTGAACGCGGTAAACGATGTGTATGGTGTCCATCTTTTCCTGAGCCCGGCGTAGAAACCCCTGTCCCTGTCTTTATAGCCAATCATCTGGAGAGCGTTCTGGGCGTTCCGATCCAGATAAAGCCCTTCAAGTTAAATATCACCGAACAAAGGCTGGAACAGGCGAGAGAAATTCTGGCCGATGCAGGGAACCCTGTTTTAATTCATCCCGGAAGCGGTGGTGTTAGGAAAATCTGGCCACTTGCTAACTGGATGGGGCTGATAGAATGGATGAAAACGTCTTTTCCCCGTCAATCCTTTGCCGTGGTTACCGGTCCGGCTGACAGTTCGGTAGAACCACTGGCAAAATGGGCGGCAGAACATCACGGCGCTATTAGAATTCATAACGTTTCCCTTCCCGTTCTTTCGGCTGTCCTGAGTCTTGGCCGGCTTTACATTGGAAATGATTCCGGTGTGAGCCACCTTGCGGCCGCATGCGGCGTGCCTGCGATTGTTATATTCGGCCCTACCAGCCCATCAGTGTGGGCACCCTGGAGGCCTGATGTGGTAGTGTTGAAGAAATCGTGGCAAGAAGAAAACATTCTGTCTATTCCAGATCCTTCTACAATCACGGCTTACTTCCCTGACCCGGAAACCCGGAATCTAATTTCATCCCTGATGGTTGACTAAGACTCCTTACTGTTTACTTTATGTTTGGATCCGAAAACAGTAGTAAATTCAATAACAAAGGAGGTGTTGTGCTATGGCAAAGGTGCGTTTCTTCGATACGCCCGATCTGTTCAGACCTTTCGAAGAACTTCGCCAGCTCAGACGGGAGATGGACAGGCTCTTTGAAAGCGTCATGGGACGAAGGCCCTGGCCCGTTGCAGGGAGGGTTTACCCGTTGGTGAATATTTCCGAGGATGATAACAATTACTACATCAGAGCAGAACTTCCCGGTGTGAAGCCTGAAGACATCGACATTTCGGTTGAAGGCGACAGCGTGACAATTGGTGGCGAAAGAAAGCCTGAAGACCTGGGCAAAGAGGTTTCTTACCACAGGAAGGAAAGAGAGTTTGGCAAATTCAGACGGGTTATCACTCTGAAGGGAGGCTTTAATGTCGATGCCGTAGAAGCAACATTTAAGAACGGCATCCTCACGATAAAGCTCCCGAAGGTTGAAGAGGCTAAACCTCGCCAGATCCAGGTGAAGAAAGAATAAACTTGCCCGGGGAAGGAGGTGCAGGCCATGAGCGAGATCAGAGTAAAAGAAAAACAGGAAGTCCAGAGAGCGGCTGAAAGCACAAGAAACGTGCCGGTCTATATACCGGACGTGGATATATATGAAACCGGTGAGGCTCTTGTAGTCGTAGCCGATATCCCCGGTGCATCACCGGAAAACGTGGATATAGATCTTCGAGACGATACGCTGACCATCAGAGCTACGGTGGATGTTTATGGTCAGAATGAACGGCCAATCATTACGGAATACGAGCCCGGAGATTACTACCGTCAGTTCGCTCTGGGTCGGCTTATTGATCAATCGAAGATCGAAGCTTCTATGAAGGATGGAGTGCTGACTCTGATTCTGCCCAAGGTAGAAAAGGCTAAACCAAGAAAGATTGCTGTTAAGACTGAATAAGAGCCAAACAGGCGGACGATGGGGCGTGGTTCAATTACATGCCACGCCCTTTTTAAATTTCAGGGCTCGGTAAGACCTGAGCCCGTTCGAAAAAACTGATTTAATGGATGACAACGGGTGTATTTCACGTGGAGCTTGGGCGGATAAAGGAAAGTTATTGCGAAGCCGCTGTTTTCTGTTACGTCATTGCAAGCCGGAGCGAAGCGAAGGCGAAGCAATCTCATAAAAAACAACGAAGAGATTGCCACGCCC
>CAZWJX010000131.1:0-7243 GCA_964634695.1 uncultured Syntrophobacterales bacterium
AAACAGTTGATTGCAATAGTTCAAACAAGGCTTTGATAAACTCGGATTATCACCTGTTTGTAACTTTTTTGGAGCGTTACGACTAACTTTTGCCATGTAGCCAATTATCTTGACAAACTTTCCAGGCTTCTTTATGCAAGCTCTTGTGCGTGAAAAAACCGAAAAGAGGGGGTAGTTACATGATAATAAACAAACGTTTGTTTCCAGATCAAAGATTTCTGGGCATCGTGGCTGTTATGCTGATTTTTGTCGGGGTTTTCGTCGGCTGCAGCAATCAGGCTCAGTCTCAACAGCAAATGCAACCCCCCGAAGTTTCGACGGTAACTGTTTCCGTCGAATCGGTTGAGCTGATCACGGAACTTCCCGGTAGAGTCTCCGCCTTTAGAATTGCAGAGGTTCGGCCTCAGGTAAGCGGGCTTATCTTGAAAAGGCTCTTTACTGAAGGTTCAGACGTAAAAGCCGGTCAGGTTCTATATCAGATCGATCCTGCTCCCTTCGAAGCAGCTTTAAACAACGCCCGAGCTGCCCTCGGAAAGGCTCAGGCTCAACTCCCGTCAATAAAGCTCAAAGTGGAGAGATTCAAAGAACTCCTTGCCGAAAAAGCCGTAAGCCAGCAGGATTATGACGATGCTTCTGCCGCTCTCAAGCAGGTCCTCGCAGAAATCGAATACTGGAAAGCCTCCGTCCGATCGGCCGAAATCAACCTCGGCTATACCAGAATAACTGCTCCCATATCGGGACGAATAGGAAAGTCCAACGTGACTGAAGGCGCCATTGTAACAGCCTACCAGCCAACACCTCTTACGACAATCCAGCAGTTAGACCCCGTGTATGTGGATGTAACTCAGTCCACAGCAGAGCTCAGGAATCTTAAGAAACGGCTTGAAGAAGGTAAGCTCAAATACAAGGGGCCAAAAAATAGCGTGGCAAGGATTGTTCTTGATGACGGTTCTATCTATTCCCGTGAAGGTTCATTGCAGTTTCGAGATGTGACGGTCGATCCAACAACAGGATCCGTCACTATCCGTATCGTCGTGCCGAATCCGGATCATGCGCTTCTTCCCGGAATGTATGTAAAAGCAATGGTTTATGAAGGAGTGAACGATCAGGCCATTCTTGTGCCGCAGGAAGCCGTTCAGCGGGACAGAAAGAGCAATCCCTTCGTATTCGTGGTTAATCAGGAACAGAAGGTTGAAGTCCGTCCCGTTGTTCTGGATCGTGCCATAGGCGATAAATGGTTGGTAGTATCCGGCCTGAATCCCGGCGATCACGTCATCGTGGAGGGAATTCTTAAGGTCAGACCCGGTATGGCAGTGAAGGAAATTCCCTACACTAAAAAAGACTCTACGTCTTCCCAATCTCCCGCATCAAAAGATCAGAATCCACACTAACGCCGACCCTCTTATAAATGGAGGAAACCGAATATGCTTTCAAAATTCTTTCTTGATAGACCGGTTTTTGCGTGGGTAATTGCCATTTTTCTGATGCTCGGCGGGATTCTTGGAATATACCTGATGCCCGTTTCCCAGTATCCCAATCTTGCTCCGCCTTCTATTTACATCATGGCATACTACCCGGGAGCTTCGGCGGAAACCGTTGAAAGCACGGTCACACAGATCATAGAACAGAAGATGACTGGGCTGGATAACATGATCTACATGTCGGCAACGAGCGATTCATCGGGCATGTCCCGCATCGAACTAACGTTTGCTCCCGGAACCGATCCCGATCTGGCCTGGGCAAAGGTTCAGAACAAACTTCAGCTAGCCATGGCAAGTCTTCCGCCTGTCGTTCAGGAAATGGGTATAACCGTTGGTAAAGCTACCAGAAACTTTCTCATGATAGTTGGTCTTATTTCGGAAGACGGAAGTATGGATGGTAATGACCTGAGAGATTTCGCTCAGTCCAATCTTGAAAAGGTTCTTGCCCGAATTCCCGGAGTTGGCGAGGTGCAGAATTTCGGCACTCAGTATGCCATGAGAATCTGGCTAGATCCCGATAAGCTCGTAAGTTACAATCTTACAGTAGGGGAAGTAATCCAGGCTCTTAAAAGCTATAACGTGGAAGTTTCAGCAGGGCAGTTTGGCGGAACACCGGCAGTGCCGGGGCAAAGGCTCAATGCGTCCATTGTTGTTCAGCATTTTCTCAAAACCCCTGATGAATTTTCTTCCGTTCCTGTTCGCATAAACCCGGACGGGTCAATAGTTCGTATAAAAGACCTTGGGCGGGTAGAACTGGGAACCGAATCCTACGACGTTCAGTTTTTCTATAACGGCAAACCCGGTGCCGCTATGGGAATCAGGCTTATGGCAGGGGCTAACGCTCTCGCTACAGCCGATCGGGTTAAGAAGAAACTTGATGAGCTAAAACCCTTCTTCCCGCCAGGACTTAAGGTTGTCTATCCTTTTGATACAACACCCTTTACCCGGGTCGCCATAAAAGAAGTTGTAAAAACGCTCATTGAAGCCATTATTCTGGTCTTTTTCATAATGTGGATTTTCCTGGGAACTTTCCGGGCAACGATTATTCCCACCATCTCCGTTCCCGTAGTTCTCCTCGGCACCTTTGGAATTCTTTCTCTTACGGGCTTTTCCATTAACATGCTCACAATGTTTGCTTCGGTCCTTGCTATTGGACTTCTTGTGGATGACGCTATTGTTGTTGTGGAAAATGTAGAAAGGATCATGGAGGAAGAGGGGCTTCCACCAAAGGAAGCCACAATAAAATCCATGGAACAGATAACAAGCGCTTTAATCGGAATTGGTCTTGTCCTTTCGGCAGTTTTTGCTCCGATGGCTTTTTTCCCAGGTTCTACTGGAATTCTCTACCGTCAATTTTCCGTGACCATTATATCCGCCATGCTTCTTTCGGTCATAGTGGCGCTTATTCTGATTCCGGTTCTCTGCGCTACATTCCTTAAACCCCCGGTTCCGGGGCGTGATCCCGCAGAAAGTGCCAGTCCTGTTCTGAGGCCGTTTTTCCGGCTGTTTAACAGGGGCCTGCGTCGCTCCAGACGGTTTTATGTTGAAACCGTTGAGGGATCCTTCAAAAGAGTTGTTCGGTACATGGTAGTTTACGTTTTAATTGTGGTCACCGTGGGGGTGCTTCTCATGAAAATACCCACGGCTTATCTCCCCGACGAAGATCAGGGAATTCTTATAAGCCAGGTCATAATGCCATCGGGATCCACGCTTGAACAGACACAGCAGGTTCTCGATCGTATAAGGGATTATTTCCTGACGCAGGAAAGTGAAGCCGTTGAATCCTGCGGAACGCTCGCCGGTTTTAGTTTTGCAGGCAGGGCTCAGAACAACGGTCTCACCTTTATCAAATTGAAAGACTGGCATCTCAGGGACCGCCCTGATCTGAGAGTATGGGCGGTTGCACGCCGTGCTATGATGGCCTTTTCCAGCATCAAAGAAGGATTTGTGTTCGTATTTCCGCCGCCTTCCATCATCGAACTTGGAAATGCTACCGGATTTGACTTCCAGCTTCTGGATTTTGGCGGCATGGGACACGCCGCTCTCATGGAAGCAAGAAACCAGTTGCTTGCCATGGCGGCTAAGGATCCACGGCTTGCCCGAGTCCGCCACAACGGGATGGATGATGTGCCACAATACAAGATAGACGTTGACTGGGAGAAGGCCGGAGCTCTGGGTGTTCCAATATCTTCGATCCATCAGACGATTTCGGCAATGTTCGGTGGAGCCTACGTGAACGACTTTATTCAGGCAGAACGCGTGAAGCGAGTTTACGTTCAGGCGGATGCTCCTTACCGTATGCTCCCAAAGGATCTCGACAAGCTCTATGTGAAAAACCTTCAGGGAAAGATGGTTCCTTTTTCGTCAATCGCCACAGGGCAGTGGACTTACGGATCACCAAGACTTGAAAGATACAATGGCTTTTCATCCATCAACATCTGGGGAGAACCGGCGCCGGGAAGGAGCACGGGCGAAGCAATGAAAGCCATGGAAGAGCTGGTTCAGAAGCTGCCGAAGGGGTTCGGTTTTGACTGGACGGGACTTTCATACCAGGAACGCATGTCCACTTCTCAGGCTCCAATACTCTACACGTTCTCGGTCATTGTGATATTCCTGTGCGTTGCTGCTCTGTTTGAAAGCTGGAGCGTTCCTTTTGTCAATATGCTGATGTTTCCTCTTGGAGTTTTCGGCGCGCTTGTAGCAACCTATCTCCGGGGACTTCCTAATGGCGTCTATTTTCAGATAGGTTTTATCACGACTCTGGGACTATCAACCAAGAATGCAATACTCATTATTCAGTTCATCCAGCACGCCATGAAAACTCAGGGTATGAACTTTGTTGATGCCACTCTTGCCGCGATTCGTATCAGGTTCAGACCGGTGCTGATGACGTCTTTTGCTTTCTTCTTCGGAACACTTCCCCTTGCCATTGCAACCGGGGCCGGTGCAGGAGCAATGAATGCTATAGGGACGGCTGTGACGGGTGGAATGCTTTCTGCCACATTCATTGACCTCTTTTATATTCCCTTCTTCTTTGTGCTTGTTTACAGAGTTTTTCACAAATCTCAGAACACACCTGAGCTTCCAGCCAGTAAGGAGTAGCCCATGAAGATAGTTCGACTTATCACGATAGTTTTGCTTTTGCAGCTAACTCTGGGATGCACTCTGATCCCGAAGTATGAACGCCCTGCCGCTCCAATTCCAGCTTCCTGGCCAAAGGGGGAGGCCTATAAGGATATTGCGGGAGCCAATGCTTATGATCTGTCGTGGAAGGAGTTTTTCCCGGACGAACGTTTACAGAAACTCATAGACCTTGCCCTGAAAAATAATAGAGATTTGAAACTTGCGGCGATGAATGTGGAGCGAGCTAGAGCTCTCTACGGCGTTCAGCGAGCGGAGCTTTTACCGTCGATAGGTGGAACAGCCGGTGCCAGTCTGCAGCGGACAGCCGAAAAACTCTCTTCCACGGGAAAACCCCGGGTGGAAGAAAAATACAGCCTCAATCTTGGCATTACTTCATGGGAACTGGATTTCTTCGGGCGCATAAGAAGTCTTGAAAAAGCGGCTCTGGAGGATTATCTCGCAACGGAAGAAGCCCGTAGAGGTGCTCAGATTTCCCTCATCTCATCTCTCGCTCAGGCTTATTATGCTCTCGCAGCCGACCGGGAAGCTCTTTCCCTTGCCAGATCAACCCTGAAAACCCAGGAAGAAACCTACAATCTTATCAATAAACGCTTTATCGTCGGGCTTGCCACCGAAATAGATCGCCGGAGAGCCGAAACTCAGGTTGAAGCCGCGAAAGCGGAAGTGGCGCGTCTCGTGCGGCAGGTGGCTCAGGATGAAAATGCTCTTCAACTTCTGGTGGGAGCTTCTATCCCGGCGGAACTCCTTCCTGAAGGCGAATCCGACGTAAAACCACCCGGCGATGTAAAACCCGGTTTGTCTTCCGAAGTGCTCTTACGACGTCCCGATATTTTGTATGCAGAACATCAACTGAAGGCGGCCTACGCTAGTATTGGAGCCGCAAGAGCCGCTCTCTTTCCGAGAATAGCGCTTACGAACACCGTAGGAACGGCGAGCAATGAACTGACGGGGCTTTTTGCGGCGGGATCGGGAACGTGGAACTTTGTCGCAAATCTTGCAACGCCTATTTTTGACGCAAGAAGCTGGGCAGCACTACGGGTGACAAAAGTCAACCGTGAAATAGCGCTAACTCAATATGAACAGACCATCCAGAGAGCCTTTCGTGAAGTGGCCGACGAATTGGCCACAAGAGGCACCGTGGATGAACAAATAAGGGCTCAGGAAGCTCTGGTTGAAGCGCTCAGAGAAACCTATCGGCTGGCTCTCTTGCGTTACGAAAAAGGGATTGAAAACTACCTCAGCGTCCTCGACGCTCAGCGATCCCTTTATGCCGCCGAACAACAGTTGATCTCCCTTCGCCTTGCCCGGAATGCGAATCGAGTGCGGCTTTATGCTGTGCTGGGAGGAGATTAACGGCTGCTGTAAAAAACATCCCAGTCAACCTCTATTGTAGGATTTTCCGTACCGGCTCCTTTTATGGTTATGTCAATTGCACAATTACGTCCCCATCCTTGCCCGCTTTCTGAGACTCTTTGTTGATCATGTTCAAAGTGTATTTTCACTTCTTTGTTATCAGGATTTGCGTTTATGATAATGAGAAAGGAAGGCTCGTTATCGGGTCTTTTCTGCTCTTTTCCCGCAAAAGTTATGAACTTTTTTCTATATCTCTCAACCCATCGTCGTTTAAGAGAGCTTTCGTAAAAATTGCGAAAACCCCCTGGTGAGCTATCCTGGCAATTTGAACAGCTATCCTGATTCATTAGGGGAATCTCTTGAGGCTGTGGGATGGCAGGCGATGGAAGATTGCAATTTTAGAGAGCTACAAAATCGTTATGGTGTCGAGTCGTTGTCCGAGATTCATGGCTTCGTGAGGATTGTCCACGCACGGAGTGAATAATCACGACATAACTGCGACACAGTGAGGCGTGATTATGTCGTGATATTGTCCAAGAATCGTGGCTGGGGTAATTCTTGCCCCCTGCCATGCTCCTTCTAGTGTTTAAATTATAGGAAATGGCACGATGATTGCTAACAAAAGTTACAGAAGAAGGAACAGAAACTCTTTCCTCCTCGTCTCGCTAACCGGTCTAGCCCCGCCGGTTAGCATTTTTTATTTAAAAGACAGTAGAATCGATGAAAGAACATGGATGGGCGGAAGCGATGTGCTTTTAAGCTGAATGTCCGCTTCATAGAGCCTTCTGTGTAAAACCCGCAGCTGTTTTGTCGAAAAAGCGTGGCTCTGTTCTTTGAGCTTTGACAGAACGAAGTCGGGAAGGCCAAGCAATTTCTTTATTTCCGGATAGTCTTTTCCGCTCTCTTCAAGAGATTTTATCTGCCATAGAAGTCTAACGTGGCGAGCAAGAAGTCCCAGAAAAGCTATGGGTTGCTCACCGCTTTGCAAAAGTTCCATAAGTTTTAGAAGGGCAGAGGCGGGTCCCTGCCCGGCAAGAGCGTCCATGACATCAAAGGAAGAAGAAACGCGAGATCCGGCAACAAGGTTACCAATATCCTCGATTGTGATATGTTTTTGATCGGGTAAAGCAATCGCCAGTTTTTCCAGTTCGTGATCTAGAGCGTAGAAGTCTGTTCCCACCAGTTCGGCAATATAACGTGCGCTGTCTGGCGAAATATTTTTACCGTAACGTTGTCTCACGTGATTCTGGATCCATCGGGGACGG
>CAZWJX010000132.1:0-7221 GCA_964634695.1 uncultured Syntrophobacterales bacterium
CTTCCCGGTCATGGTGAGGTCTGCGTTCGATACGTATCCTTTCGTTACGTCTGGTGATTGAGACTTTCTGCGTTGTGGTTTCATCCTGGAAAAAGTAGCTAAGACTTACGTTTAAAGCTCTCGCCAGCTTAAGAAGTGTTGCAATAGGTGGAACCACATGGTCATTTTCTATCTGGGACAGAAAAGGCTTAGAAAGCCCTGTTTTGGTTGCGAGGTCTTGAAGTGTAAAACGGTTTTTCATCCTGAGTTCTCTTACCTTGGCTCCCAATTTCAGAGCCTTGACTGCCATTGTGAGATCATTATCTGCGCCCATCTGTAACCCTCTCAGATACTGAACCAGAGGTTATTGTTAATAGGTTATAATAGACTGACGTAAAAGCTTTTTGAGGTTACCAAACTTTTCTTTTTGGTGCAATAATGAAGTGTTATCGCTTTTGGGTTATCATACGTTTTGTCATGCCACCGTGTAATTGCGAGGAGCGAAGCGACGAAGCAATCTCCTGTTGTTCTTTCCCCGTGTCATTGCGAAGCAATCTCTCTGTTGTAACAAATACGAAATAGCCACGCGCCCTCCGGGTGCTCGCAATGACGGGTTCGGTAGAGATTGCCACGTCCGCCTTCGGCGGATTCACGATTTCTGTGGGATATTTACCACGGCTGCCTTACAGCAACCTCGCAATGACACAAAAATAGTGACACCCTTATTCTGTCGTGAAATATTACGCCAGAATGACTTTCCGGGCACCTGGCAGTGGAGATTGAACTTACTCGACCACATGGATTCTAACGATCAATCCTCCGGCGGGCATATCCGGCGATGGCTGGTCTCCGGCGCCGGGGTAATAGATGCTATACTCTGCAGGAATTTGCGCCGGAATTTTAACTTCCAGACTGTAAGGCTCTTCTACAAATCCTCTACCCATACAGGCTGTGCAGTCTCTGAATTTTCCCGGTTTTGCCATGCAGGTCTGGCAATACATGAGCCGAGTATAGGAGATTAATTCTATCCGGTCTTCTCTCGTTTGTTCTGATGTGAGGTAAATATCGAATCTGAGGTCTCTCCACCAGTTATGATTCGTAAGATTCCACGAAATGCCAAAGTATTCCTTTAGCATCTCGCGGATTGTCTCTTCAAAGTGGGTTGCCATTTCTGACGAGACCGTTCTTATTGTGCGCTTTTGCCCTCTTCTGCCGTTTGAGGATGGGTATCCGCGAGAACGATTGTAGAGTTCCCTTGTGACGGGATTTATCAGAGTCTCGTATGCCTTCCTGAGTTCCTGAAAGCGTTCAGTAGCATCGGGATCTTTGCAATGGTCTGGATGCCATTTAAGAGCCATCTGACGGAAGGAACGCTTTATCTCCTCTTCCGTCGCATCTACCGATAAACCTAAAAGTTCATAATAACAGCCCATCGTTGCATTCTCTCAAATGATTTTCTCCTTTTCACTAAAAGGCAAATTATAGTATGTGACGATTGAAGTTTATCAAACGAAGAAACGAGAGTTCAACCCTTTAGTAAGTCTCTGAAACCTTGCAGGGCATGAGATGCTTGCAAAAGTTTTCAGCTTTACCGTTGTAGGTATTGACGCTTACCCCGTTGAAGTTGAAGTCGATCTCTCGCCGGGGCTTCCTCAGTTTAACATCGTAGGCCTTCCCGATAATGTGGTGAAAGAAAGCAAAGAGCGAATTCGTTCGGCTTTGAAAAATAGCGGCTACGACTTTCCCATGGAGCGAATAACGGTAAATCTGGCACCAGCTCAACTTAAAAAAGAAGGTGCCGGTTTTGATCTCCCCATTGCTGTCGGTATCCTTATGGCTTCGGAAGTAATCCCTCCCGTTGACTCGAACACTATTTTTATGAGCGGAGAACTTTCTCTGGACGGCTATGTTAAGCCTATCTATGGAGCGCTTTCGATGGCCTTCAGAGCAAAGCAGGATGGGGTGAAGGCTATAATGGTTCCCGATGGTAACGCGTCGGAAGCAGCTCTCGTGGGGGATTCTCTCGAAGTCTATCCAGTAAAAAGCCTGAGAGACGCGGTAATGTTTCTTGGAGGACAGAAAAAAATCCTGCCTCGCGTAGTTGATAGAGGTCAGATCTTCAGGCATTTTTCTGCTACCATGCTCGACTTTGCCGAAGTTAAGGGGCAACAACACGCCAAGCGAGGGCTGGAAGTCGCAGCAGCAGGCGGTCACAACGTACTTCTTGTTGGTCCTCCCGGTGCAGGAAAGACCATGCTCGCTCAGCGGCTTCCCGGTATTCTTCCGCCTCTTACATTCGAGGAGGCTCTGGAGACCACGCGCATATACAGCGTTGCCGGCTTGCTCGGTGGCGCTCCGGTTGTTACATTCCGTCCGTTCAGGTCCCCTCATCACAGCATATCGTATGCGGGACTTATTGGCGGAGGAACCGTGCCCAGGCCGGGTGAAGTCAGCCTTGCCCATAATGGGGTGCTTTTTCTGGACGAATTTCCTGAATTCAGCAGGAACATTCTGGAGCTTCTTCGGCAGCCCATGGAAGACGGCAGGGTAACCATATCCAGAGCTACGACCACCATCACATACCCGGCGAGATTTATGCTTGTTGCCGCAATGAATCCCTGTCCCTGTGGATATTTTGGCTATTCTCAAAAGACCTGCACCTGTTCCTCTCAACAGGTACTGAAATACAGAAGCCGTATTTCCGGGCCCATCATAGACAGAATAGACATTCATCTTGATGTGCCAGCCGTGAGCTATGACGATCTTGTGGAAATGGGAAAGTCTTCTTCAGGAGAATCTTCTGAGTTCATAAGGGAAAGAGTTATACGAGCGCGGGAAATACAGCTCCGGAGACTTGAAGGAACCGGTATCTTTTGCAATGCTGCTTTTAAAGCTTCTCAGATAGAGACTTTCTGCAGCCTTACTCGGGCGTCAAAACAGTTGATAAAGGAAGCAATAAAGAATCTGGGGCTGAGCGCTCGAGCCTACCACCGAATTCTCAAAGTTGCCAGAACCATTGCCGATCTGGAGGGTAAGAGGGATATACACGACCATCATCTGCTTGAGGCTATCCAGTATCGGTCAATGGACAGAAAGAATCCTTTTTTGTAGTTCCGCTTCGAGAATTTCCTTTGTTCTCTGTGCTCCGTTCAGGTTTATCGCGTCAGGAAGTTCTTTTTTCGATGTAATATGTGAGACCTGATCTAACCCTCGCTGAATTTCCCTCCGGATAATTTCCGGTTTGGCTTCGTTTATGACGACAAATCTTCCGAATCTGGCAAGCCGTTCAGCCCGTAACTGCTGTTCACGATTCCGCTTGAAAGGATAAAGAATACCGTAAGTGCCCGTGCAGATAAGATCCATCACGGTGTTGTAACCGGCCATGCTTATTGAAATATCGGCCTGAGACAGAACATCTATAAAGTCCGGAGCAAACGGTTTGAACTGAATTCGCTCATCTTCTCTTGCTATGGCTTCAAGCTCTCGCCTTCTTGATTCTTCCATGAAGGGACCTACGTAAACTTCCATAATCAGGGACGAATCGGGAATTTCAAGTATCGCAAGGATGGCGGCTTCAATCAGTTCAGAGCCTACTTTACCTCCACCCGTGCTAACCACTATTTTTCTTCGACCGTCATGAGTCCCGGGACTACCGGGACGCGATGAACTTCTTGCCACAAAGCCCGTGTAGTAAACGGGAATCTTAATATCGTCCGATCGGAAGAAGCTCTCCTCCAGTGTGAATATCCGCTCGTCGGAATGTATAAGAACCAGATCAAAATACTTGTTTAGAATCTTGGTCACCCTGAGCTCGTAACTTTCTCTATCTTTCTTTTCAACAAGGATGTCTCGAAGGCTACAAACCGTTAGAGTTTTCGGGGAACCCGTTCTGATTCGTTCCAGAAGAGGAATAAGTTCGAAAGAAAACTTTTTTCGGCCAAAGGGGAAAAGTTCAATGATAACAACATCGGGAGAAAATTCATCGTAAGCCCGAAGGAGTTTTTCCTTTCGCTCGTTCTGGACACTTACGAGTTCATCACCTTCCAGATTGAATCGTTCAAAGGCCTCGTCCATCATTAGAGGCGGAAGGAAGAATCGTCGCACATGAGGTGGAGAAGGAATATTCTGAAAAGGTTCGCCTCATTATACGAATAACTCTTCATGTGGTGACAGAGCCCGGGCAATTTCGAAGCTTCTGAAAAAATGCCCTATCCCGAGAATGTGCTGGCAGTAAAAGAAAACCTTCATTGTTAACTCTTTTTGTAAAGTGCTATAAGGCCCTGATTTCCCAGATCGGGCTCCAGCAAGGTAAAACCATCATACCGGGGAAGCACTGAATTAAAACCGTAAACCATGTAGAGAGCACCCGGACGTGCTTTTTCGGCTATCAGTTCTGCAAAGGCGTCGTGAAGGGTTATGTAGGTATAGAAAATATCAACATCTCTGAGTGTAACACCGGTCTGGTTGAGTATTTCGTTGTGAGTGTCCTCTTTAAGAGAGTTTCCGAGTATAACGAAAACATTATCGGGGATAGGAATGAGACTTTCGGAGGCAATCAGGTCTTCCAGTTCTCGTCTTCGAATGGCGTATTCTTCGTAGATGAAGTCTTCGAGCTCAACGCCGATAGACAGGCGACACAGATAGCTCATAAACAGGTTTACCCTCCCGTCGCCACAACCGAGATCCAGAAAGACGGTTCTTCGAGCATCGATAAGATTGCGCTCCGAAAGTTCACGACAGGCTGCAAGAAGGACGTAAAGATCGGTGGTTTTCCTGTAACCGCTGTGCCCGGTGTAGCCGACCTTAAATCGGTCAAAGAAATCGGCGACCGTTTTTAGGGTTTTTTCTACTCCGGGATCGATCATGGCTTAATCTCACCATGGGTGATTCGATATATTGCGTCGCATAGTCTAAATGTAAGCTCGATTTCTTCACCGACAGTATTTTGTATGAGGATAATCTTTTGCATTCCCAGTGATTCGTAAAGCCTCTTGCATAAAAAGTTTACGCATAGAGTATGTCGAAAGAAAAGTATACATCCTTCGGGGCCAAGGAAATAGCAGCTTTTTTCGTCGAATCTTGAAGAGGGAAGGGAGATTCCCGCCATAATGTTTGCAACAAGGAGTTCCTCACCGTAGCGATCTTCTATGCCGGCTCCGCAACAGCTTCCCCCCTCGTCTCTGTCGCAACGACTGCAGATTTCGCTTACTCCGAGATTCCGGCAGAGTTCCCGCGATCTTAGAACAGCTTTACGAGCGTTTTCTAGAAGCGAGCTCAGAGATTTCCTCAAGGGGTTTTCGAAGGATAGGTAAACCTTCTGAGCTCGCTCTATGGTGCGATGAATATCGGCTCTTCTGTTCATTTAACGTAGTCATCCAGAGAAGGGGTTTTTATCATGTAGGGACTGACGTCCGTGGAAATCTGGCATGGCGTTTGGAGAATCTTTTTTGCATACCCGGGAAGGAAAAACAGGGAATTATGGCGTTCTGGCGAATACCACAGGAGTTCTCCTATGGCTCTTTCTTCGAAGCGACGACACATTTCTTCGGACGACAGGCTGGGAAAAGCGGTTGCTGAACAGATTGCGAAGGCGAAATCAAAAAGATAGCCCGGGATGAAGGTTATGAACTGGGACATGAATGGGAAAACGGCGCTAACGGTCTTGGTTATCACATTGAAAGCTTCGGAATAATAAAAGGGCGAATCGTTGTGAAGAGAAAGTATGCCGTTAAGTGCGAGACTTTTTTTACATAGTTCGTAGAATTCCTTTGTGTATACAAATTTTGATGGCTCCATCGGGTCGGTAAGGTCGAGAATGATTACATCGTAAAGCTCTTTTGTGTTTTCGAGAAATTTTCTGCCATCGTCTATCACGAGATCAACGCGTGGATCGTCGAAAGCTTTTCCGCAGATAGATGATAAATAGAGACGGGAAACCTCAACGACTTCGCCGTCGAGTTCTACCATGGTAACTTTTTTTACGCTGGGATATTTAAGGACTTCTTCCAGAGCTCCACCGTCTCCACCGCCTATTATGAGGACTGACCGCGGATTTTCATGCGTCATCATGGCGGGATGGACCAGACTTTCGTGATAGAAGAATTCTTCCCGTTCAGAAGTCTGGAAACGCCTGTCAAGGAAAAGAACTCGACCGTAATCTTCGGTCTCGACAACTTCTATGAGCTGGTAAGGTGATTGTCTGGCATGAAGAACGGCGCTGATCTTAACTCCACGACGCATAGTCATTGTAATGGGTTCGTAAAAGTAAAGCTCATCGTTCATTGGCAATTTAAGACCTCCAGCACTGGTAAGTTTAGTTTATGAAAAACGAGGGCAATTTTGAACCATCAATCGCTGTGAGGGTCAATAAAAAAGTGATCGGATAATCTTATCTGGTGAGGACATCGAAACATAAAAAGGCGGCTCTGGGAACCGCTTTGTGCCTGCCTGCGATCCACGGTTGTAAAGGCACGTCTTGTGGCCGCCATCAACGGAGTTCAATAGCATTGTGATGTCACGGCTTAATTTAAATTTAACGTCGTTGCGAGACCCCGGATTGGCCGTGGCAATCCCCCTATTTCGTCATTGGGAGGTCGCCGTAAGGCGGCCGTGGCAATCTGATATAGTCATTGCAAGGGCTGTCGAAGTTGATTCTTCCCCGTCATTGCGAGCCCGCCAAAGGCGGGCGTGGCAATCTCTTACTGGGGATTTTGCTAAAGTCTTTGCAATGCATTATATATAGTGTAAAATTTTTGGCCTGCATCCAATGACTTCAATTACTTGCAAAACTATCATCCCGGCAGAAGAACGGGCGATTGGTGCGCAAGACCCTGTCCTTTTACAGAGAACAGGAGATACTCAAAGCTACTTGCTTCTAGAAAGACCGGTTGTGCAACTTGACCCGCTTTGTCAAAACACTACGCATCGAGGTCAACGACGGGCACGCCTCTGGCAGCCTTGCTCGCCAGTGCTGGCCGCCGGCTTGATCGACCATGTCTGGACTGCTAAGGAACTGCTGACAACCGTTGCGGCTCATGGATCCATAAAATAAGATAGCCCGAGTCTGTCACGTCAATGGCGTTTCTGGGTAATTTTCGGTTACTGCTATCCGAAAAGCTATTGAAAAGTTTGACCACCGGGTATCGAAAATCGATATTTAGTGTTAGAATCTGGATTTTTTCTATTGACTTCGGCCTAAAAATGTGATGTTCGTGCTCTGCTATGTATATTCGAAGAGCAAGA
>CAZWJX010000133.1:0-1658 GCA_964634695.1 uncultured Syntrophobacterales bacterium
CGGCCACTTCGTGGCCTCGCAATGACGGATTCGGTAGAGATTGCCACGGCTGCTTCGCAGCGTCGCAATGACACCTGCATTCGTCATTGCGAGCCCGAACGGAGTGAGGGCGAAGCAATCTCTCTGTTGTCCTTTCCCTTGTCATTGCGAGCGAAGCGAAGCAATCTCTCATTGTGTTTCTTTGAGATTGCCACGGCCACTTCGTGGCCTCGCAATGACGGATTCGGTAGAGATTACCACGGCTGCTTCGCAGCCTCGCAATGACACCTACATTCGTCATTGCGAGCCCGAACAAAGTGAGGGCGAAGCAATCTCTCTGTTGTCCTTTCCCTTGTCATTGCGAGCGAAGCGAAGCAATCTCTCATTGTGTTTCTTTGAGATTGCCACGGCCACTTCGTGGCCTCGCAATGACGGATTCGGTAGAGATTGCCACGGCTGCTTTGCGGCCTCGCAATGACGAGACAGAAGGCGTGCTTCGCAATGACACACTGGGTATTACTTCGTCACCGGTTGTTATGCCACGCACGCCCGGCTGGCAATTCTTTCTGTAAGCTCTGCCATATCCTCCGGGATCGGAGCATCAAAATGCAAACGTTCTCCTGTACAGGGATGTTTAAATGAAATATACGCTGCGTGCAACATCTGTCGGCTAACTTTTTCCAGGCTTTTTCGCAAAACCTCATCCTTCAGATTTCTGCATCGATTCTTGAAATTACTGTAAAGTTCATCCCCGACTATAGGATGCTGAATGTAACTGAAATGAACTCTGATCTGATGAGTCCTTCCAGTAACGGGTCTGGCTTCTACGAGAGAAAACCTGTTCCAGTCTTTCAAAATCTTCCAGTAAGTGATAGCTTCACGGCCTTTGAATTTAGAAACCGCCATTTTCTTTCTGTTAACCGGATGTCTATCCATGAGCGTTACAATAGGCGAAGAGTTTGACGACGGGACCCCCCACAGAACGGCAAGGTATACTTTCTCAACGGTGTGGCTTTTGAACTGCTCGATCAAATTGAGGTATGCCTTATCGGTCTTGGCAACCACCATAACTCCAGAAGTTCCCTGATCCAGTCGATGAACTATCCCCGGCCTCAGCGGTGCGCCGATAGAAGCTAACTTGCCGCAATGATAAAGAAGCCCATGAACAAGCGTCTTATCGGATTGTCCTGCCCCTGGATGCACTACCAGACCCGCAGGTTTATTCACAACGATGATGCATTCATCTTCGTAAAGAATATCCAACGGAATATAAACTGGTTCGATAACGGGAGAGGACGGTTCTGATAACAAAAAGAGCTCACAGTAAACCACGTCACCCATCCGGAGTTGATAGCTTGCCTTTTGAGATCGTCCGTTTACCTTAACATGGCCCGACTCAATAAGTTTCTGCACACCACTTCGGGAATATCCATCAAGGACACCTGCAAGGAACACATCAAGTCTCTGGCGGTTATGAGCTTCATCCTGAATTACGAATAGTCTGGTGTTCGCCTTTTCAATGCTGACGTCCATCATCTGAACTCTTGAGAGACGTAAAGATCATCCGACCGACGGGAGTCTGAAGCACGCTTGTCACAGAAACCTCTACCTCTTTTCCCAGATACTTACTGGCGTTTTCTACAACCACCATAGTTCCGTCTTCAAGATAAGCAATACCC
>CAZWJX010000133.1:1668-7209 GCA_964634695.1 uncultured Syntrophobacterales bacterium
TACCCTGTCCCTGTTCCCTTCCTTCTCGCAGTATCTGCAGCTTCAATACCTCGCCCGGCAGAACGACAGGCCTCATGGCGTGAGCAAGCCGATGCATATTCAGAACCTGAATTCCGCTAACTTCAGCAACTTTCGCCAGATTCGCATCGTTCGTTATAATCTTAGCCTGAAGGCGAAGAGCTAGGTTAACAAGCTTTGTATCGACATCCTGAACATCCCTGACTGAATACCGATCGATACGGACTTCTATTTGTTTATTTTCCTGAAGGCGCTTCATTACGTCGAGTCCCCGACGCCCTTTTGCTTTCCTGAGCTGATCCTGACTGTCGGCAATGTGTTGAAGTTCCTGAAGCACAAAACCGGGAACAATCAGCGGACCTTCCAGAAAGCCGGCTTCAACCACATCCACAATACGCCCGTCAATGAGAACGCTCGTATCAAGAACCTTTGGAATTGAACCGGATTTAAGATATCCTTTGCCAATCCATGGAAATCCCGTTGTAAGCTCGGCAAACTTAATACTTCCCAGAACAGTTCCAATATAGCCGAAGAGAGAACACAGTATGACGTAGATACTTACCTGAACCGTCGGATTTTGGAGGCTTGTGAAACTCCCACCGATCAATCTGGCAATAAAAAGACCAAGAATAAGACCTAATGTTCCACCAAGAATTCTTTTTAGAGGCAGCTTTCTAATAATGTTTTCAAGCGCAATTACTATTGTTGCAATAAGACCACTGACGAAGCTTCCAACAAAGGGGGCCCAGAAGTAGGCGGAAAAATAGTCAATCTGAGCCGTAATAAAATACCCTCCTATAGCGCACACAATAACAATAAAAATTTTAAGACCTGTCCAGATCCAAGAAGTTTGCATTAACCCTCCTGTGTCATAATTAGACTCTAACCAACAACAAATTCACCGTCTTATAAAATTAAAGCTGCGGCTGCAAATAAGTCACCTTTTCAAGAGCCAAACCCGGTACGAGGCAAACTTTAACCGTGTCTGGCCGCCCTCCATAAGTTCTTTTCCTGTCGAAACAGGGAATGTCCGCTTTACAACCCCAGGTTACCATCTCCGGCAACTGAACGATGAACCATAGCCTCAACTTCCGACTCAGAAATTCCAGTTACCAAAGCTATTTCCTTTACAATAAGAGATTTTGCCGTCTCCAGCATTTTGCGTTCACCAAAAGATAGATTTTTTTCCGCCTGAGTAAGATACAGGCTCCGGAAAACCTCCGCCAGCTCATATATAGACCCAGATCTTATCTTGCTCATGTATTCACGGTAACGTTTATTCCAGTTAGAAGAAACCACAGTAATTTCTTTCTTGCTGAGAGTCTCAAAAACCTTGCTGACCTCCGTCTTATCTATAAGATGACGAACTCCTACGTTCTCAGCATTTCCAATGGGAAGCATGATCTTCATATCATTTTCGATTATACGAACTACGAAAAAACCTCTTTCTTCTCCATTCACAAACTCGACCTGGACATCATCTACCCGTCCAATACCATGAGCAGGATAGACGACCAAGTCTCCCTTTTTAAACATCGCGTCACCTCCCTCTAAGCCTGGTTTTCAAATTATAACATAACGTTTTTATCAAAGGAAACATTCAAGAGTGCAGAGTCGAAAACCTTACGATAAGATCTGAATTGGGCTTCCAACGGGATAGGAAAGATTTTTCCAAAATGTAAAAAGATCGGACACATCCCTTTTGTTTTAGATTCTGTAGATCCCATAGCAATCTGCAACCTGTGCTCTTTTCGGGCACCATATTCTTTTCATGGAGGCGTGTAAAAGTTCTTACAATCTATAGTGGCACGTTCGTTGCTTAAACAGGATGTGACATTAAAAGCAAAGAAGAGGAGACTCCATAGGTGGGCACGAAGCTTCTAGTGCTGGATAGAAACCGAAATGTGAGAGCTTTTTTGCAACGGGAGCTTCTTAGAGAAGGGTACGAAGTGGTGCTGGTTAGAAATTTATTGGAACTAAGGGAACAGTTAAAAAAAGATCTAACGTTTGATCTCCTTATCGTGGACGTCGATGTTTCCGACTCAAATACGGTGCAAATTCTTTCCTGGATCAGTGGAAACCGAATTCCCGTAGTGATTCACTCTAATTTGCCTGAACATTGGGTAGAAGAATACATCGTGAAAAACATGCCCGGAGAAGCTCAAACTCCGATTGTAATAGTAGAAAAAGAAAATGTGGAGGAACTTAAAAAAGTCATTAAACAAATGATACCCGTTGCGAGTCCAGAATTCGGTGAATTCGCGGATTGATATAAAAGGGGTTAATTATGGAAGAAAATAAATGCAAGGTGCTCCTCGTTGATGATGAAGCAGAATTTCTTGAAACCCTTATCAAACGCTTGCGAAAGCGCAAAATGCAAGTTGATGCAGTTCCCAGCGGTGAAGAAGCTCTGGCCTATATTCAGAACAATCCCGTTGATGTGGTCGTTCTGGACGTTCGCATGCCCGGTATGGACGGCATCCAGACCTTAAGCGCAATAAAGGCCATTCACCCGCTTGTTGAAGTGATCATGCTAACCGGTCATGCCAACGTGGAAGTAGCCATACGCGGAATGGATCTCGGTGCTTTCGACTACCTCATGAAACCAATGGACATAGACGACCTGGTTTACAAAATCGAAGATGCCTATAAGAGGAAGAAGCTTAACGAAAGAATGAAAGGATAGAAAAACACAACCCCTCTCATTCGCCAGAGGCGGATTAGGGACAGACGCAAGGCTCGCCCCTGAGGGCTGGCAACAATGCTGTATCCGATAAAATTGCCGGTATCGAGGCCCATCATCACCCCCCTTATGTCCCCCAGGGTCTCGATGTCAAGGGCAGGTTTTAGACCTGCCCTAAATAAAAAGCAATATTTGTGAAAGAACCATCAATCACTAAAAGGAAGGAGGATCACCTTTATGAAGACACTACGAATGACAGCAGCTTTTTTGGCAGAAGCATCAAAAGCCCATGCCAGATGGGAACTGGAGGTCTCAAAAACCATTCTCGGGAGCAAAAAGCGCCTTTTTATCCTCTTTTTACTCATGCTTCCCGCAATTCTTTTTTCCATAGCTGTCGCTGCGGATGCTCTCCCATCAATAATTGGAGGAAAAGAAGCCTACGGCCCGGCCTTTTACAGTAATAAGGTCTTCATAGTCTCTATTATCGTCGGGTTGTGCGCGGGACTGATCACGGGCTGTATCGGAGCCGGCGGCGGGTTCATAATCGCTCCGGCGCTTATGACCGTCGGGGTCAAGGGTATCCTGGCTGTAGGAACAGACCTCTTCCACATCTTTGCCAAGGCAATCATGGGAACGGCCGTCCATAAAAAGCTCGGGAATGTATCGGTAGGACTTGCCATAGCTTTCCTTGTAGGATCGATAATAGGAGCAACGGGGGGAGGGCTCCTGAACCGTACTCTCTATGACATTAACCCGGTTCTCAGTGACGCCTTTATCAGCATGGTTTACACTGTTCTACTTGGATTTCTCGGCATCTACAGCCTTATCGATTTTCTAAAATTGAGAAAAAGCCCGGGCGATGTAGGAGCTCACCACGGAGAAAGCCCTAAAGGAACTCAAATAGCAACCGGGAAAGTTGGACTACCTGCAAAACTTCAGGCTTCCAAAATACCGCCTCTTATTCGATTCGACGAAGACCTTGTCCCGGGCGGAAAAACCATTCCTGCCCTCTACGTGGCAATAGCAGGAGTAGTGGTGGGCCTCGCAGCGGCAATAATGGGAGTTGGTGGAGGATTCCTCACATTTCCCATCTTTGTTTACGTACTGGGTGTCTCTTCCTTCACTACAGTAGGAACCGATATTCTCCAGATTATTTTCACCGCCGGTTATGCTTCCATCAGCCAGTATGCTATATACGGCTTCGTGTTTTATACTCTGGCAATGGGTATGCTCCTAGGTTCGCTAATTGGAATTCAGATTGGAGCCCTCACAACTAAAGTGGTCAAAGGTATTTACATCCGCGGCTTTTACGCCGTGTCCATACTGGCAGGGTTTTTGAACCGAGGCTTTTCCCTCCCCGGAAAACTCACCAGCCTGAAAATCATATCCATACCCAAGTCAACTCTCGCAGTTATTGACACACTCGGCACATGGATATTCTTCGTTATCATAGGGTTCTTTGCTCTGTGGGTTATGAGCAAGTTCTTTGGAAACATTCCTGCCCTGAGAGAGGAGGTATAAATCATGATCCGCCATAAAAAATATTTTATTTTCGGTGTCGTGCTAACCATAGGCTTCTTTGTGATTCTGTGGATTATGTTTCATCCGCTGTTCGGTGGAAAAAATGCTCTACAGGCGGCCGACGATCTGTTCAACTCTATTTCAAAGGGTTCCGCCTACTACATGAAAGAAGTTAGAGCGAAGGTAGAGCCCCTCAAAGGAAAAGAATTTTCAGTTGAAGTGAAGCTTTCCTCAGATCAATTAGCTGAGAATGTTGAAAAACTTCTTGTGGCACGAAAATTCAATGTCACCAGATCCAAAGATAAAATTTCCATATCGGGTGATCTCGGCACTCTTCTTCTTAACGCTCTCGAAGATTCCGATCTCATGTATCAAAATAAAGGCGATGTTGTAAAATCAATGTATGGCATTCCGGAAAAAGAAGCCATGTTTGCATGGTGGAACTTCCTGAAAGGAGCCCAGAAAGCTCTCATGGAGCAGAAACAGTTTGCTCAGGCAAAGATCATGAATGAAGTGATCACAAAAGCCGTCGAAGTTGGTTACAATTTTTACGGTATAAACGCTCAGAGCATCAGGGAAAAAGCGGGCATCGTCACATTCGCTCTTGTCTTCTATGTAATTTACACTATGTGGTGGGGTTACGCTATCTTCTACCTGTTTGAAGGTTTAGGACTGGAAATGAAAGCAGGACATAAGAAAGAAGCGTAATTCTATACACAACAATAGACGCAGCCCCTATGCCTGCCTAAAACGGGGCAACCACCATGGTTGCCCCTACATTTTACCATAAGAGATTGCCTCGCCGTCCGCCGGATACGAATCCTTCGCAATAACACGGGAAATGAGTTATTTACGCCCGCCTGGTGTCCGTCATATGTGGTTACTCCAGAAGGAATTACGAGCCTTCCAGAGATAAAAAGTATAAACTTTTTGTATTTGCCTGATAAAACTAGTAGTTTCAGATTCACCGACTTATATCTACGTCTTCGACATAAAATAAAAACTCTACTTCAAGAATAATCTGAGGAGCCCTGCTATCGCTATAATCTGTCCGGTCCAGAATGCAAACATCCACTTTATAAGCGTTGCCTTTGACTCACCGATTTCTTTCTGAACCCTCAATTCGGTTTCTTTGAGTTCTTTCCTTACCTGTTCGACGTCAAGACGAACTGCCTCTATTTCTTTTTGAAGTCTCAATTCGGTTTCTTTGAGTTCCTTCCTTACCTGTTCGACCTCAAGACGAACTGCCTCTATCTCTTTTTGAAGTCTCAGTTCGGTTTCTTTGAGTTCCTTCCTTACCTGTTCAACCTCAAGACGAA
>CAZWJX010000134.1:0-506 GCA_964634695.1 uncultured Syntrophobacterales bacterium
ATAGCAACGACCGAAAATTACCCAAAAACGCCATTGACGTGACAAACTCGGGGTAAGATATTGCCACGGCCGCTTTACGGCGGCCCCGCAATGACGGGTTACAGGTATCATTGCGAGCCGGAGCGAAGCGAAGGCGAAGCAATCTCTTTGTTGTGACAAACTCGGGCTTAACAGGTTCCGGATACACTTGATTAAACACTATGGAGCCAATTTATAAGATGAAAGACCTATTCTTTACTGGGTTCACCTCGAGTCCTTTTTCTTTATCATAAGGGTAATTTACAAAATACATATCCCTGCACCATCGCACAAGTTTTGACTTTTCTTCCTCATTGATGCCCTGGATGGTTAGCCAATCACTTACAAGCCTCTCGCCTTCCTTTTCCCGCAGTGGAACCTGGACAACGAATTTAGCCAATACTTCTTTTTTGAACCAGGTATAAAATCTATTTTTGTCTTTTTCGCCCAAAAATTTGATAATTTCCTCCAAAAACTCCTTTTTCTTC
>CAZWJX010000134.1:573-1545 GCA_964634695.1 uncultured Syntrophobacterales bacterium
AACTTGCTCAGATAACTGCTGTCATCCGGTAATGATTCATACAACTTCTTTACTAACTCGTATTTATCAAACTCGGAGCATACCAATTCAAAGGCCTGTCGAGAAATTTGTGGATTGTCATTGCCAGAACTTTTAGACTTTTTTCTTTTACGTTTGTTTTCCCTGTTCTTGATCTCATCACCGAATAAGTCTTCCAGTGCAGATGAAATTAACTCGCTCACTGTTCCTTTATTTTTTCTTATCTTTGAGAACCAACTCTTGCAATCATCTACGGAACCATCTTTGTCTTTTAAGAACTTTAAAGTTAAGACAACGAGATCGTTGTCATACACATAACCTTTCCCTGACTGAAGTCCATTTTTGAAAACCCATACAATAATATTAGGTTCAGCGGGCTCAGAAATTTTACCAACTGATGCCATGGGTCCGTATCTTCTTAACACCCTCCCCATTCTCTGAACCAGTGCATCCATTGGAGCAGTTTCAGTAAACAGAACATCAGCATCGATATCCAGCGACGCCTCCACGACTTGAGTCGCTACAAGGATTTTACCCTCCTGATCTGAATCCGGCTTCGGGTTCTGAAACTCACCGTTCATCCCTTTGTTGCCGCAAATTTTTGTTTCCAACTCGCTGCGGTCAGCTTGTGTGAACCTTGAATGCAAGAGCAAGATTTTATCCCCAAGCTCTCCATCCTCGGTGTCTTTCTTGCCCAACTCCTTGAGTCTCTGAAAAATATTCTGGGCCTGCTTAACCGTGTTAGCGATGACCAGTACACGCTTACCTCCCTTCGCCCGGTCCAGGATTTCTTCTATGTGATCATCTGGAATAGAAAAACCAGCCCCCCCATCGCATGAGCTATTGTCAATAAGTTTAACATTGATCTTGTGTTTTGTAAGGAATCGAAAATCTCCCTTTTTCTCCTCATATAAGTTGATCTCTTTAAAGTTGCTTTCTCCAATTGTACTCTTA
>CAZWJX010000134.1:1555-3595 GCA_964634695.1 uncultured Syntrophobacterales bacterium
GCAAAGTAGCTGTCATCAGAAGGAACTTCCCGCCCATACGGACAATATCCTCCATGAACTTGACCACAATCGCGGCGGCTCGAGGATCGTAGGCTTGCACTTCGTCAATTATAAGCCGTGAGTAAGAGAAAGTGGCATAGATCTTCTCGTATCCTGGCGGGCGTAAGGCGTAAGGAAAGAACTGGTCGCCTGTGGATATAATAGCCGGGAAAGCCAGTTGACGGGCAAGATCATACGTCTTTAGGCTAGCCTGCTCTTCCCCGCCGTCTCCCAGTAAAAAGACATCTGCATCGGAGTGGAGCAAGCCAGTCTTACCCTCCCCGAAGATGACTTTCGCCCGTTCGTATATTTGGTTTACGGCCGCCCGCAAAGGTAGCGTGTAGAAGAACTTCTCGTCACTGCCCCAGAGAAAAGCGAATTCTGTTTTTCCATAACCCGTAGGAGCAACCAGAATGACATTTTTATTCTTGCAACTATCAATCTTCTCAAGTTGCCATATGCTTTCGCTACCTCCTGATTTGGACGCCTGCCTCTTTTGGATTTCTTCCTTTACCTTATGCTCGACGACATCATGAGGTATCGAGCATATTTCTGGCTCAGAGGTTCTTACATCTTCGCCCTCTTCCTCACAAAAGGAAGCAAAGTGGTCTGCACGCTGGAGGAATCCGGCGATGAATATCCATTCGCGCATTTTCTTGTCATCCAACCCAACGCGTTTCGGCAAAAAATAGAGCTGGTATGGCGGGCGAGCATATTCTGAAAAAGGCACACCATTACACAAGCCTTGAGCCATCGAATCATCGAAACGGACAAGCTCATGCCAGTCGCTGTTAAGTCTTTGTATCTCCGCTTTCAAATTTTTTTCCAAATCATTTTTTACTCTTAGCAATTCATCTAATAGGTCAATAATTTCTGAGTAAGAAGTACTGATGAGTTCAAAGAAGCTTTCCCGCCAGTGATGATAGGCAATGGCGGAAAGAACAAACTCCCGGTAGGTATCCGCATCTTGCTGCGGCAGTCTTTGCCCTAACTTATCTTCATCTATCCACAGAAGGGAAAAAAGCGAGTGGGGGAAATCAATAAGGGGGGAAGCTGGAGTATAATTTTTGTTCTTTACTGTCCGAATCTGGAATCCCGGCAGGACTTTTCCCAAGTCGTGGCAGACGATAGCAAGACAAATGAGTTCGCACAGGGGAATATTGACCCGTTGGTTGATTTTGCCGAAAACACAAAGAACATCCTGGATGTGCTCATGGAGATGTATCGGAAGCCCACCGGGTATTTTACTGCTCTTTGCCCAGATATCTGAAACTGCGCTCATAATCATCCTCCGAAGTCCGCAAGAAAAACTGGAAGATTGCTATATTCATCAAAAATAAACTTTCTATGGGTGAATAAACCATCGCTTAATTTGGCGGTAATATAATCAAAAACTCGCCTGCCATGGCGATTCCGAGTCTGCATATAGTTTTCTACAGTCCAGAAGGTCGGGAGCCGATACATAAGTCCCTCGTACTGGCTGAAATCGGTTACTCCACTTTCTGCTTCTGAAAACATTTTCTCTGGAATCCAGAAGAAATGACCAAAATTGCCATCTACTCTCCTTACTGGAAAGCTTGAAAGCTCAATTACTTCGGATATTTCTTCAATAACAATCCAGTCCTCTGCTCTACCCAAATGTAAAACTTCCAGTCGTTTGATGGGGTTTTCTAATGAAGACTGAGTAGATTTGAGAAATGACTCGTCCTCGTGCGCCAGGTGAATCACTAAGTGGACATCATTGAGAACATCAATGAGAATAGGGGACTGGCCGCCGATGTGTTCCACATGTCCGCCGACACCCCGATTCTCAATGCTACCAAAGCGATCCACATGATATGATTTGGATAGGTTGCGAAACCAGGTATATTCAGTGGTCTTACTCTCAAAGCGACCGGCAATAGAGATTTTGATTTTCCTCAGGTTGTTATAATCACCGTTGGCTTCCTCTGCATGCTGTTTTTGGTCGTCAATTCCCAATATATTACACAGGAACCCTAT
>CAZWJX010000134.1:3605-7192 GCA_964634695.1 uncultured Syntrophobacterales bacterium
CGCTGGTAGGTAAAGGGCACGCGATAGTGCGCCTGCGGCTGGTAAATTCTGAGCCGCAAGATGAAAGTCTGACTTTCGGTCATCTTTATTCTCCTGCACTTTGCGAGCCATTTCGTTGAACTCCCGAAGTGTTTTGGTTATTTAAAAGCCCCAGCATCTCTAGAAACTCGTTCCAGTCCGTAATCAGCCCACTCTTTCGGTCTTCGTCCACTCTCAATCGCTCACAGTCCTGAATGTAGACGATAGGTTGATTTCCATTCTTTTCCAGCCAGGAGTTTTTAAGCGCATCCCCAACGCCTATAACCTTCCACTGTCCATCTTCTTTGCGCACATCAATGTAAGGATGGAAGATAGGTGAAGGCACCTTCACCGCCCCGGCGATGAGAAAGAGCGGGACTATCGTGTTTGCTTCACCGCTGGATTGGGCGTAGAGGCCGTTTGCAATAGCGCAGAGCAGGTCACGCACCCTTTCACATCTTTTTTCGCTCTCAAGCTCAAACTTGACCTTGAAAGGTCCTGACGACTTAAGTTCTTCGATGTAGATTTTGGCACTTTCTGCGTTATCCTTTTTCAAGGAATAAATTTCTTCTCCATTTGCTGATGTGCTCGGCTCCTTCGTACATGGTATTTCCCTTATCGCACCTATCTCTAAGGTCAACGTCTTCTTATTCCTGTCATATTTCGCCTTGCTTACAGCGAACGTGTAAGTTTTGGATTCGTCGTCATAGGAAAAGTCAAAAATGCGGAACTTTGACTTCCCCTTATCCTTAAAGACAAGATGTTCCTCAACATTTTGTTTTGGCGGGTTTTTCTTCATTAATCCCTCGTCTAAAGTTAACGTTAACCCATCCAAGTATATCTTTTTGCCTCCTACTTCGTAATACGGACGATCTTCATCATCCTTCTTTTCTTCCACCTTATCGAACTCAATTGACTGGGGTTTCGCAATGAGAAGACTGAGTTTGCCGTCTTTGTATTTACGATCTTCAACTATCCAGATGTCTTTACCGATCATTTCCACGTCGAGAGTGAAGCTGATTTTGTAAAACGAGTTTTGTTCTTCCTTGTTCACGGGGCTAGGGTTAACATTAAGACCTTCTTGCTTGCCACGAGCTACCAAATCATGGTTTGCATAGAACGCCAGATCGGCTTCATAAGGCGAAAGAGCTACGGCTTTAGTAATTCCTACAGGAGACTTTCGGGTAATGGCCCGACGTCCTACTGTGAACATATACCCGAAAACATCAAGCTCAGGATTTGAAAGAATATCGTTTTGTGTAAGGTCAAACTGGACAACTTGACCCTGTCCTGTTACCTTAGCCGGCTCCCATTGAAAACCTCGACGCAATGTCTGAAACAGATAATGCCGTATCGCAGGCTTGCCGATGAAGGAACGGACCTCGCCGTTCACATTGAGCTTCTTGATCGAGAGAATGTTGCCCCCGATCTTCTCGTCACGATTGAGAGCTGCACCTTCAAAAATGATTGTAACAGTGACATTCTTTATTGTGTTGCTCACGGCTTACTCCTTACACTTTATTAGGTTTCTCGCTCTGCTTCTTCCTTACCCAAGACACCGCTCAGAAACGAAAATAGAAATACTTTGAATAACTCATCTGAATAAACTGGCTTGAAGGCTTCCACAAGCTGGGAAGGAAATTCTTTCTTCGCCGAGACGAAGATGCGCAGTACGGCATGAAAGGTTTCATCGCGTTTCCCCGCACGCACCAGCTCCAATATTCGGTATCCCTGGCGGTCAAAAACATCTTTGAGGTCTCTATCTTGTTTCAGAGCGAATCCGGTTCTCTTTAAGCTCTCGATGAGTTCAGAAGCGTTCCAACCAGCCACCCGGCGGTACAGACTTTTGAGTTCCTTCTCGCCCCTATGCTGCTCTGTAGCCCACTGGAGAAGGCTTTGAAGCCTGCGGCTCAATTCCCTCATCGCAGCATAGGCATTATAGAACTCTCCGACATTGGAAGTCCCCTCTCTTAGTTGTTCTTCAAGCTGTCGCAGTTTCTGTTCCAAGCTCTCTTCAGAAGATACGGTATTGCTCATAAGGTTCCCTCCTTTTTCGTTTTTCTTCAAGGAGTGCGTAAAGCTGAAAGATTTGATCAGCCACCCTGGCAGGATTTTCTCTGTTCTTGTCCAGCCTCAACGTCTGATTCACAAAGTCTCTCTCAGATTTTCCCCACTCTTCATGAGGCTTAAGTCCGATGCGCAGGAGCCTATAGCCGAGTTCCAGGAGACGGGAGAAATCCTGAGCGAGCACAAGATTGAGAACGCTGAACTCTCCGATCTGGCTGAGGAGTGAAGCAATTCGTCGGTCTGCAAGGAGTTGAATGACTTCATAAGGAAGGCTGAAGAATTCAATTTTACTGCCATGCTTATTGACAACTTCTATATTCATTCCCGTCCAGACTCCGAGTGTGGCTTGGATCTTCATAGCATACTCGATCACAGACATGGCTAAGATGTTTCTTTTGCTCCGCATCTCCTCGGAGGAAGCCGAGCCAAAGACTTCCCTGGCAAACTTGTTGAGGTACCACATCACCTGAAAAGACGGCGCATTGATGAACATTTCCGAACCGTCAGAAAGACGGGTGAGGGCAAGGTGATGACTGAGCAACACAAAACTGCAGAAATCGCAAACGCGAAGACTGTGTTCAGGGTTGAGATTCCAAAATGAATTGGGAGCCCCTTTCTCGCTAGCAGAGGCCCCCAACAGTTTAGAATGTTCTGAGGTGAAGAGGTTTTTGTAGGAAAATCGAGAATTCCTGAAGCAGAAGGAACATCTATCGCCGTTTCCGCAGGCCTGTGCAAGAGATTTCACAAATTCACCAAATTGAAGGATTAGTGGTTTAGATTTTTGTGATTTTTTGAAGAGATAACTTGTGTTAGCATTAAAGAAACCCCTGTACCAGGTGTTGAAAAGCTTCCCCCAGACTTTCTTAATTTTTTCGCTTTCTGTACTTTCTTTTTTCTCTGTCAGTTTTTCCCAACTTTCCAGTAGCCACTCTCGGGCAAGTAAAGGTATTTCGAATTTTTTACCATATTGCACTACTTCTACATCTTTGATACTGGAGCGTAATACTGAGAATGGTATTTGAACCTCTGCTACTGAAAGGCATCTTACAGGGTCTGCTCCACTCCTTTCTAATACCCTCAGCAGTCCGATTACCCCAGCATTGTAAAGCCAGTTAGATGGACAAAGGACCAGCTGTTCATCACTCATGGACCACCCCTCCATATTCCAATACAACCAAACCCTTGAGAGTTCTTTGCCCCAAGCCCACAGGAAAAAGCGACGTAAAAGAGTTCCTTTGGAAGTGAAAGTTCAAAAATACCTGACCAGCCCTTAATCAATGTATCTTTAAAGTAAAGAATGTTCTCACGGTTTGCGATTCTAACCGGTTTGACATAAGCTTTTTCGTCTATCGAAAGAGCATTTCCTGTTAGTGTTCTATACTTTCTCAGGAGATTTCCAATAATAAGGTCATTAAATTCCGGATCTTTCGGAGAATAGTAATGGGTAAAAGCCTTGCTATCACTCATTTCGGTTCTGTAACTTGTTATTGGTGACAGGGTTT
>CAZWJX010000135.1:0-4710 GCA_964634695.1 uncultured Syntrophobacterales bacterium
GCTCGCAATGACACGGTAAAGGACAATGAGAGATTGCTTCGCCTTCGCTTCGCTCCGGCTCGCAATGACGCAAAAGAAAAAGGCTCGCAATGACACATGAAAGGAACGCTTCGGCTCACAAGGACAGCTTAAGGGAACGCTCCGGCTCGCAATGACATCTCTAAAAGTCATTTTTTTAGTCCCGGAAAATGTGCTACCTAAAGAGTGGTCATAGATAAACAAATCAACTATCCCATGCCTGATGCAGGTGTCGGCAGAAAATAAGAAACGAAGGAGATGATATGATCTGGTGGCGTAAGAAAAAGGATGAATTTAAAGAACCTGAACAGAAAATTCAGAGCGAACCAGTCGAGGAAGCGTCCCTAGAGCCAGTTTCCGCCAAAGAAGATGTTCAGGATAAACCGGAACCGGAAAGTCACGAGGGATTATGGGGACGGCTCATTAAAGGATTACAAAAGACTCGCGAACACTTTGCCTCACGTATAGGTCGTCTTTTCAGCGACCGTAAAAACGTCGACAGGGAGCTGTTTGACGAACTGGAGGAAATTCTTATCACATCCGATGTGGGAATGACGGCCACAAAGAAACTTCTTGATCGCCTGTCAGAACGTGTCAGGAAAGAATCGGTTCAGGAGCCGGGAATTCTCTACGAGATGCTACAGGAAGAAATAACAAACCTGGTAAATGTTCCTTCTGAGCCCATCGATTATAACCGCGCTAATCCCTTTGTCATTATGGTTATCGGTGTAAACGGTGTAGGGAAAACCACCACTATAGCTAAGCTTGCCCACTACCTTAAAACTCAAGGCAAGAATCCTCTTGTTGTTGCAGGCGATACTTTCAGAGCTGCAGCCATAGATCAACTGGCAATGTGGGCGGAAAGGGTAGGAGTTCCCATAGTAAAGCAAAAACCGGGAGCCGACCCTTCAGCGGTAACCTACGATGCCCTTGATGCGGCCATTTCGAGAGGCCACGATGTGGTGATCGTTGATACGGCAGGTCGCATGCATACCAAGTCCAACCTTATGGAGGAGTTGAAAAAAATTCGTCGAGTGATGGCAAAGAAAATACCCGACGCTCCACACGAGACGTTTCTTGTTCTCGATGCCACAACCGGGCAGAATGCTTATTCTCAGGTAAGAATCTTTAAAGAAGAAATGAATATTTCCGGCCTTGTTCTTACAAAGCTGGACGGCACGGCGAAAGGCGGGGTTGTAATAGGCATCTGCCATGAATTCGGCATACCGATAAGGTTTATCGGGGTGGGAGAGGGAGTGAACGACCTCCGGCCCTTTGATCCAGCGATGTTTGCCAGAGCACTTTTGAGTTCTTAAAAATAGCCGATAGTTGATGGATTCTCTCGATTTCCGGTTTCATCCATCAACTATCAACCATTAAGCTATCTAGTATAGCCGGGCAAAGTGATGGTCGAACAGGAAGAACCCGGGTTGCAGGATCGAGTCGTCAGCGACGGTCCTTCGCCCGATGAGGCGGAAGGTTTTACGAAATGATTTGTGCGACTCACGACTCGTTCAAGTTCTTCTCCACCACACTGATTGCATCGAAGTTCTACCTTTTCGCTGGAAGAGATCACAAGCACCTCTTCGATATTTCCACATTTGGCACATCGGAATTCATAGATGGGCATTGTATTTTCCTCCGTTATCCTTTATTTTACTAAACCTCGCATCCGGAACCCTTAGCCATAATCGGTCATAGAATCAATGGGCTCTATCAGTCTCTGTATGCCTTTTTATGATACATCCTGTTTCAGATGTTGTCCACCGATTAGACCCGCCGGCTACGATCATCTCGATTTCGTGTCCAGTCTGAAAAGGGAGTTCAGGGAAAATCGGGATCGGATGCTATCGGGTAAAAGTTTTAATAAGCCTGTAATGGGCTTCTGGTGCTGGGCTCTGGGGTATCTCGATCCACATCTCAAAACCATAGGTTGCCTTCTTCATCCCGCCCGGCACGAAGGTGTTGACCTCAGGTCTCTTACCGGCTATGGAGCGAAATGCGCACGGGAGTTATGCTATGAAGCACGCCAGTTTGAAAAGCTCGCAGATGAGACTAAAGTTTTCTGGCTGGAACTGGTTCGAGGGCTAAACAGCTTCTATTTTTCAAGTCCCAGAGCTAACCCGATTTTCCATCTTCTTCGCTGGGGACCAGCCATATTAGAACTCGTAAGATTCTGGAGTGAAAGAAAATCCTGGTCGGCCACCGAAGCAGTCTGGCATTTGGGTTTTCTCTTAAGGGCCGATCTTGAACCACGAGCCTGGCGACTTGCTGTGGAAATAGCCCTTGAACAGGTTGAAGATCCTGAAGATATGGCGTGGGATGAGTTTTTTCACGCAATACAGAGCAGCCTTAAAGGAATTTCGCCCGCTGTTTTCTCAAGATCCGGAGATGAGCCTTACGTTCATGAGCTTGATGTGAGTGAATCGTTAAAAGACTTTGTCAGGTTCTTTTTTGGTATTTCCAGAATGGATGTTTCGCCTGTTAAAGAATTGGGAGCTATGTTGAGGCAAATTGTGCTGGATGTTCAGCACAAACGTTAAAGAAAGGACGGCAAAAGTTATCCAGATAAAATGGCAAAGGGCACATTTCTGATAAAAACCTTCGGGTGCAAAGTTAATCAATGCGAATCAGCCTTTATGATAGAGGTGCTTATTCGCCACGGCTTCAGACCGGCTCAGGCGGGGGATCCGGTAGATGTCTGTATTGTTCATGGATGTGCAGTGACATCGAGAGCCTCTTACGAATCCAGGCAGGCTTTATACCAGTTTCATCGACGTTATCCGGGAGCTATTGCTTACGTTTTTACCGGTTGTGCCGCTCAGTATGAAGGCACCGATCTCGCCGACCGTCGCCTCGTAACTCATCTTCTCGGCAATTTAGAAAAGCTGGACATAGGTCAATATCTGGAAAGGCCGGCTTCGCTGGAACATCCCGTAGTGGCCATTTCAGACCTCCGAAATCACGCCGGTAATCCGCTTAAGCCCATTTTTTATGAACACATGTTAGAAGATCGTTCGAGGGCTTTCATAAAAATTCAGGACGGGTGTGATTCTTTCTGCTCCTATTGCATTGTTCCTTACACTAGAGGGTGCCGCAGGAGTCTTCCGGCCGAAGAAGTGGCCCTGGAGATCAAGAAAGTTGTTGAGGCGGGCTACAATGAGGTGGTCCTTACCGGAATCCATCTGGGACAGTGGGGACAGGATCTATCCCCGGCTCAAACCGTTGTGGATTTGCTGAAATTTCTGGAACAGAATGGTATTCTTGCGCCGAGGCTCAGGTTGAGCTCCCTTGAGCCCTCCGAGTGCACCCCGGATCTTATTGATTATCTGAAGGATAAGGAATGGTTCTGTCATCATTTCCATATTCCTCTTCAGAGCGGAGATAGTGAGATATTGCAACTTATGGGGCGTCCTTACGATCCGGCTTTTTACGCCGATGTTGTAAGAAACATCAGAGCCGTCTTTCCGGATGCCGCCATAGGCGCCGACGTAATCGTCGGGTTCCCTGGCGAGACGGAAGAAATGTTCCGTCGGACATACGAACTGATCGAATCGCTTCCACTAACTTATCTTCACGTGTTTCCTTACTCGCCCAGGAAGGGAACGCCCGCTGCAGCACTGCGAGGAAGGCTTTCCGGACAGGAGATTAAAAGCAGGGTATCAAGGCTTAGAAAGCTGGGAAGTGTGAAAAAATCGAACTTCATGCTTTCTCAGGTGGGTCGTGAATTAGACGTAATTCTCGAATCTCAGATGGATGATGACCTGTGGCGGGCGACGTCAGGGAATTACCTTTCTGTCCTCGTCATGAACTGTAATAAGGGTATGCCCAAGGGAAGTCTTGCTAAAATTCGGGTAACAGAATACGATGTACACCGTAACATGCTGGTTGGAATGCCAGTCTAACCGGGGGAGAAGATTATGGAATACGAAGCCGTAATAGGACTTGAAGTCCACGCTCAGCTTCTAACAGAGACGAAGATTTTTTGCGGATGTTCGACAAAGTTCGGCGCCGAACCAAACACTAACGTATGTCCTGTCTGTCTGGGGATGCCCGGTGTTCTGCCGGTTTTGAACAGGAAGGTCGTCGATTTTGCCCTTAAGCTTGCTCTGGCTACAAACTGCTCTGTGGCGCCCGTTAGCCGTTTCGCTAGAAAGAACTACTTCTATCCCGATCTTCCGAAGGGTTATCAGATTTCCCAGTATAAACTTCCCATTGCTGAAAACGGCTGGCTTGACGTCACAACTAACGGAACTACTCGCCGCATAAGGATCCGTCGAATTCACATGGAAGAGGATGCGGGAAAGCTTATCCATGATGAACATCAACCTGTTAGCTATGTTGATTTCAACAGGGCCGGTGTGCCTCTTCTCGAAATCGTCAGCGAACCCGACATTCGCTCTCCTGAGGAAGCTGCCGCCTACCTCAAGGCTCTGCGTGACATTGTGGTCTATCTCGGCATTTGTGACGGCAATATGGAGGAGGGAAGTTTCCGCTGCGATGCAAATGTTTCTTTGAGGCCTGTAGGTAGCCGTGAACTCGGCGTAAAAACGGAACTCAAGAACATGAATTCCTTCCGGAACGTTCAGAGAGCGCTGGAGTTTGAAATTCGACGCCAGCGGGCGCTCCTTGAAAAAGGTGAACAGATTATTCAGGAAACCCGCCTGTGGGATGCCGCAAAAGGCGTTACGG
>CAZWJX010000135.1:4720-7166 GCA_964634695.1 uncultured Syntrophobacterales bacterium
GTGGGGATGCGGGCAAAGGAAGAGGAGCATGACTATCGTTACTTTCCCGATCCCGATCTTGTGCCTGTCGTTGTGGATAAAGCGTGGATCGAAAAGATTCGAAAAACCATTCCGGAGCTTCCGGACCAGAAGAGAAAGCGTTTTGCAGAACAATACGGGCTGCCGGAAAAAGATATTGATGTGCTCGTTTCAGACAGGGTTCTTGCCGACTATTTCGAGAAGGCCGTGGAAGTGTTCAATAATCCGAAGATGGTGAGCAACTGGATACTTTCGGAACTGTTGAGAGAACTGAACAGAAGCGGTCATTCGCCTTCTGACTGCCCCATATCTCCTGAAAATCTGGGAGAGCTTCTTTCTTTGATCGAAAACGGAACCATCAGCGGGAAAATAGCCAAGACCGTCTTCGATGAAATGTATAAAACCGGCAAGAAAGCGTCGGAAATTGTGAACGAAAAAGGGCTGAAACAGGTTGCCGATGAAGGGTTCATTGAACAGGTGGTAGATGAGGTTCTCAAGGCATTTCCGAAGGAGGTTGAGCGGTACAGAAACGGTGAAGAAAAACTTATGGGCTTTTTTGTGGGACAGGTTATGAAAAAGACTCAGGGAAAGGCCAATCCCAAACTGGTGAACGAAATTCTGTCAAGCAGGTTGAAATCAAAGGAACAATAGAACTTTAAGGGAGGGGCTATGGGCGAAGGATCGGAAGTGAGACCTATATTCTGGGATGGGGACACTTGTGTTATTCTGGATCAGCGACTGCTGCCCCATGAAGAAACGTACCTTCGTTGCTCAACGCCGGAGGAGGTTGTGGACGCTATCAAAAACATGGCAATACGTGGAGCTCCAGCGGTAGGGCTTGCGGGAGCGGCCGCGGTTGCTCTGGGTGCCAGACGATTGCTGGAATCTTCCGGAAAGGACAGTTTTTTCAAGAACCTGAACAGCCTTTGCGATATGGTCAGGAAAGCCAGACCCACGGGGTATAACCTGGAGTGGGCGGTGGAGACCATGAGATCTGTGGCTGTGGAGCGCAGTCAGGAACCACTGGAAAATATTGTGAAGGCTCTCAGAGAGAAGGCCGAGCAGTTGATCGAAGAAGATATTGCCATGAACAAAAGCATAGGGCGCTGGGGTAGAACCGTGATTCCGCCCGGAGCCAGAATCATGACTTATTGTAATGCCGGGGCTCTGGCTACCGGAGGATACGGAACGGCTCTTGGCGTGATACGAGCGGCCTGGGAGGAAGACAAAACAATACAGGTGTTTGCCTGCGAAACTCGCCCCTACCTTCAGGGGGCTCGTCTTACGGTGTTTGAACTGATGAAAGACGGTATTCCCGTTGTGCTCGTAACGGATAACACGGCCGGTTACCTCATGCAGAAGAAGCGAATTGACGTCATAGTGGTTGGAGCCGATCGTATTGCGGCAAACGGAGATGTGGCTAACAAGATAGGAACTTACAGCCTTGCTGTTCTTGCGAAGCATCACGGTATTCCTTTTTTTGTGGCCGCGCCCAGATCCACGATTGATCCGCGAACTCCAAAGGGGGATGCTATAGTGATTGAAGAACGTCCCGCCAAGGAGATTATCTATATCGGGAAAAAACTTATTGCACCGAAAGACACAAGAGCCTTTTACCCTGCCTTTGATATTACACCCCACAGGTATATTTCCGGCATCATAACGGAAGTGGGAGTTATAGTAAGACCTTTTTCCAAAGGCATAAAAGAAGCTCTACTGAAATAGCGTTGAAGCAAAGAAGACCGATCTGGAAAAAATTTGGGCTGACTGAGAAAAAAGGCTTGCATTTCGAATCAGAGAGTGTATAGTCGCCGGGAATTTTAATTTTGAAGCAAAGGAATTTGATGTTTTTATCAGGAAAAAAGAGCAAAAAAGCGAGCCTGCGGTGTGCGGGATCGCTTTTTTTATGTGCCGGAAGTTGGAAAGAGCATGTCCGAGCGAAATGAATGCCCGGGTCCGGTTGATCCGCAGAGTTGTCGTAAGACTATCTTTCCAGCGAGGTTACTAGATAGTATCAGCATTTTAGAAAGGAAGAATTAAGATGGCTGAAGGAAGAGTAAAATGGTTCAACGAGAAAAAAGGTTACGGGTTCATTGAAACCGAGACCCAGGGTGATGTATTTGTGCATTACACTGCTATCGAAGGTAGAGGCTTCAAGACGCTTCATGATGGAGATCGGGTCAGTTTCGACATCGAACAGAGTTCGAAGGGCCCTCAGGCCGTTCGCGTAAGAAGTGCTAACGGTAAAAAATAACCTTCTTAGCAATCGTTAGTTGAACTGGTAAGCCCGGGAGCATGATGTCCCGGGCTTTTTTGTTCTATGGAGCTTTTGATGCTGCATCAGTTTGTGTCATTGAGAGCCGGAGCATTCCCTTAACCCGAGTTTGTCACGTCAATGGCGTTTTTGGGTAATTTTCGGTCGTTGCTA
>CAZWJX010000136.1:0-4710 GCA_964634695.1 uncultured Syntrophobacterales bacterium
AGTGTCGGGTGATGGCGAATTTGAGTTTTGAAAGCCGTGAAGGTGAGGGAAGATGGCATATAATATTTTAATCGTAGATGATTCCAGTTCGATGAGAAAAGTTATTCGGAAAGTGTTGCAGATTTCGGGTTTTGATGTGGGAGAAATATACGAAGCATCCAATGGTAAAGAAGCCCTTGATGTTCTGGATTCCAACTGGGTTGATCTTATTCTATCCGATATCCATATGCCTGTGATGGATGGCTATCAATTTCTCGCAGAACTCAGGAAAAGAGAGGAGTTTAAGGATGTGCCTGTAGTCCTGGTTACCACCGAAGGCGACGAAAGAAAGCTTCAGATGGCTATGACCATGGGTGCTCAGGGCTACATCAGGAAACCGTTTGAACCTGAACAGATTCGGGAATATCTCAAAGGCATAATGGGAGAGCCAGTTTATGAATTGGGTGGAATTGACGAAGGAAGCGATTTCTAATATTCTGGAAAAGATGTTCTACACTATTATAGAATTTGAAAGTTCTGGCGATAGTTCTGACTGGGAAAATGCGAAAAAGATAACCTCTCACATAAAGCTATCAGGCAAAGAAGGAAGTGTGATAATTATTATAACCATTTCCGAACCTTCAGCTTTTCAGCTGGCTGCTGACTTCACCGGTGTGGTGGTTGAGAAAGTTAAAATGGCAGACGTAGAAGATTGCCTGAAAGAACTGGCCAATATGGTGGGAGGATATTGTATCAATGTGGTAAAAGGACAATATTCTCTGGGATTGCCAGAAATCGGTTATCCTCCGGAAGTGGATGTCCCGGACAAATGCGCATCATTTCCAATGTTCGTATTAGGAGAAAAGTGGGGCGAAGTAGCCATTTGTACTCTCTAATTTTCAGGGAAATCTCTCCATGGCAGATCATCAGTCAATTCAAAAAAGAGAATATTTCTTGAAAAAAGGTTACATTTACATTCCGGATAAGCCCACTTTAATATCAACCGTTTTAGGTAGCGGAGTTTCCGTCTGCCTTTGGGATCGAAAACGCCAGAGAGGCGGAATGAATTATTTTCTTTATCCTGAACCACATCATAGAGCCGACACAAGATCCATCTATGGTACTGTAGCAACTTTGGCATTGATAAAGTTTTTTAGAGAAGACGGAAGTGAGATTGAAAATCTCGAAGCCCAGATAATCGGCGGTGCCGTACCGCTTGATGCCCCTTCAGAGTATATGATGATCGCCAGGGATAACATAGCTGTAGCTCGAAAGGTTCTCAGACATTATGCTATTCCTGTGGTTGCCGAAGATGTGGGAGGCCACAAAGGGCGCAAGGTGGTTTTCAATACCTTTACAAATGAAATTGCGATCATCCATGTAGATCGCATCCGCCGGGAAGACTGGTATCCCTACGAAGGAGATCGTTAACGATGGCAGGAATGGAGCCGAAAAAGAAGATAAGAGTCCTTATTGTTGATGACTCAGCTATTGTCAGGAAGATATTTACTCAGGAATTGTCAAAGTATCCAGATATTGAAGTGGTTGGCACAGCACCGGATCCATACGTGGCGAGAGACAAAATTGTGGCCTTGAAACCCGATGTTATAACCCTTGATATTGAAATGCCACGGATGGATGGGCTTACCTTTTTAAAGAAGCTTATGAAGTATTATCCCATACCAACCATTGTCGTAAGCTCCCTGACACCCAAAAACCGCGCAATGGCTCTTGAAGCACTTGAAGCTGGCGCTGTTGAAGTCCTTGCAAAACCGGGCGGATCATATTCCGTTGGAGATATGAGCGTGCAGCTTGTGGAAAAGATTCGAGCTGCCGCACGGGCACGTATTCTACCGCCCTCGCAGGTGGCTGTTCCTAAACCATCCGAAGCTGTTAGAGCTGAAGTTCCTAAACTTTCTCTTACTCAGACGACCCACAAGGTTATAGCTATGGGAGCATCTACGGGCGGGACCGAGGCTTTAAAAACCGTTCTTGTTCAGATGCCGCCCACTTCTCCCGGAATAGTTATAGTTCAGCACATGCCGCCAAAGTTCACTCAGGCTTTTGCCGAAAGGCTGGATTCCCTGTGTCAGATCAAAGTAAAGGAAGCTCAGAATAACGACCCTGTTATCCCCGGCGTGGCATTAATTGCCCCGGGTAACTACCATATGGTGCTTAAAAGAAGTGGTGCGAGATACTATGTGGAAATTAAAGACGGACCTCTAGTATGCTACCAGCGTCCATCCGTTGACGTGCTGTTCCACTCGGTAGCACGTTACGCCGGGGCTAACGCTATCGGTGTAATAATGACCGGGATGGGACGAGACGGAGCCAGCGGCCTTCTGGAAATGAAAAAGGCCGGCGCTAAAACTATTGCTCAGGATGAACAAACCTGTGTGGTTTTCGGAATGCCAAAAGAAGCCATAAAGTTGGGAGCTGTTGACATAGTCGCACCTTTGCAGGATATACCTAAGGTGATCCTGTCTATGCTACAAGAAGACGAGAAAAACATGAGAGCCGTAACCTGATGATGAACATCACGGGAAAGGAGGAAGATATCGGTGCCGTCCTATAAAGATATGACCGTTCTTGTTGTGGATGATTTTGCAACAATGAGAAGAATAATAAGAAACATCTTAAGAGATCTGGAGTTCAAAAAAATTCTTGAAGCTGAAGACGGAACAGCCGCCGTTGATATTCTGAAAACTCAGAAAGTTGATCTGATCATATCTGATTGGAATATGCCAAAGATGACCGGTCTCGAACTCCTCAAGTGGGTTCGTTCAAACGAGGACACAAAGGATATTCCATTTCTGATGGTAACGGCCGAGGCGCAGAAAGAGAACGTTATAGAAGCTGTAAAGGCGAAAGTAAGTAACTATATTGTTAAACCCTTTACTGCTCAAACCCTTGCAGAGAAAATAGAAAAAATCGTTCCAAAAGACTGAGAGGAAGCTTATGAGCGGACTGACGAAACAGGAGTTGCTTGACAGGCTTGCTGCGAGCGTGATTGCGGGAATGGACGACCTCATGGGTATGGGCGAGGTTCTTAATATTCTCGATGATCTGGAAGCTTGTGGGCTTTCTCAGAACGAATTATCGATAGTTAATCAACTAAGAGGGTTGTTTAGAAGGCTGATTCTAGAAGAGTCCGAAGATCCTCAGAAAGACTGGCAGTCCATAAATGGTTTAATAAGAAACCTCTGTGATCGTTCAACGGAGGCTTCTATAGTTACAGCGAGCGAATCTGAGCAGGCTGAACAGCTCTCTGTTTCTGTCACTGAAAGCGGTACGACGACGGAAGCTGGTTTAGAAGAAGCTAAAGTTCCTGTCGAAGAACGATCTTCCAGCGCAATTGTTGAAAGTGAGACCGAAGAAGAACGGCAGGTAATCACAATTCCCGTTGAAGACCCGGAACTTTTCAAAGATTTTCTCGATGAGTCCAGGGAACATCTTTCCTCCATCGAACTTAACATCATATCTCTTGAGGAAGACCCTGAAAACAAAGAGGTTATAAACGCCATATTCAGACCGTTTCATAGCATAAAGGGAGTGGCAGGTTTTCTTAATTTAAAGGATATTCACGAACTTAGCCATGAGGTTGAAAATCTCCTTGATGGAGCTCGTGCCGGGAATTTCCCGGTTACGCCTGCCATTATAGATATTGTGCTTCAGGCCGTTGATATTCTTAAAGAACAATTGTCTTTTCTTGAAGCCGGTCTGGCTAAAGGTGAGATTACAACACAGGGTGATCCAAGAGTAGCCAAGTTTATCAAATATGTTAGAAATTTCGATCCCACAAGTCTCAATCCTCCGGTTACGATACCCAAAGTGGGAGAAATACTTGCGACAAAGGGTGTTGTGGAGGAAGAAAAAATTGAGGAAGCCGCAGAGGAAGCTATTAAGGAAGGTAAGCGAATCGGCGAAAAGCTGATTGAAAAAGGGCTTGTAGCACCTAAAGATGTAGCTCTTGCCTTGCGAGAACAGAAGCAGGCTAAGGAATCAGTTACATCAATTCGAGTGGACACTCATAAGCTTGATAACCTTGTTGATATGATCGGGGAGCTGGTTATTGCTCAGTCGATGGTTCTTCAAAATCCGGAAGTTCAGAAAATCAAGGATCAGAAATTTCAGAAAGATATTGTCCAGCTCCGACGCATCACCGGTGAGCTCCAACGCATCAGCACATCTTTAAGAATGGTGCCCATTAAGGCAACATTTCAAAAGATGATCCGCCTTGTTCGAGATCTTTCACGTAAGTCCGGTAAAGAAGTGGTGCTTCAGATGGCCGGTGAGGACACAGAAATTGACCGCAATATGGTTGATCAAATCTATGAGCCTCTGGTTCATATGATCCGCAACGCCGTTGATCATGGAATTGAACCCCCCGATGAACGCGTAAGACTTGGTAAACCCCCTTACGGTACGATCTTTCTTTCTGCCGAACAGAAAGGTGGGAACATAGTCATTGATATAAAGGATGACGGTAAGGGATTGGACGTAGACAAAATAAGAAAGCGTGCCATTGAACGAGGTCTCATTCAACCGGATGACAAGCTGGAAGAGAGCGCTCTATTCGAACTCATATTCCATCCCGGTTTTTCCACTAAGGATGAAGTAACGGACGTTTCTGGACGTGGAGTCGGGATGGATGTTGTCAAACGCACGGTTGAAGAACTGCGTGGTAAAATAGAAATAAAAAGCAAGCGGGGAGAAGGAACTCTTTTTGAG
>CAZWJX010000136.1:4799-7099 GCA_964634695.1 uncultured Syntrophobacterales bacterium
CCATGGCCATCATAGATGGAATGATTATCAAGGTGGGTTCTGAGCGTTACGTCGTGCCAACCATTTCTCTCCGCGAATCCCTTCGTCCTTCTCAAAATGACTACCAGACGGTTCAGGGTAAAGGTGAAATGATCAACGTAAGAGGCAAGCTTATGCCTCTTATCCGGCTTCACGAAATATTTTCTCTTGAACCGATTCATTACAACCCCTGGGAGGCATTGCTTCTTGTGGTCAGTGAAGATGGACGGGACTATTGCTTGCTTGCTGATGAGATAATAGGTCGTCAGGAAGTGGTTATAAAAAGTCTGGGCAATGCATTAAAACATGTTATTGGCATTTCAGGTGGAGCCATACTTGGGGACGGAAGAGTTGCACTAATCATAGATGTTAAAGGAATAATAACGGCTTTTGAGAGGGGAATTAAATAGGCATGGATGGGCTTAGAGAAATTTTCCGTGAACTTGAAGCTGCTTGTTCTACAGCGTCGACCTCTTTCAAAAAGAGTGATGTATTGGGTCAAATCGATAAGCTCTGTGAAATATCAAAAAATCAGAATATTTCTGAACTTGAAAATCTTGGTAAGGCACTGAAAAATTACATCCAGGAACTTCCCTGGGAAGATACGTCTTCATCAGAAACAAAACAATTACTACAATTTGCTTTTGCAACTTTCAGGGAAAGACTGGAAGCTAATGGGTGGTGTCCTACTTCTGATCACATATCTGAATTTTGCGAACTCACGGGTCTGAGACTGGATAATGAATCTCCAGAAGAAGAAAACACCGGGGAAAGCGCTGTGGCAGAAGAAATATCAAAAATTGAGTCTATCCTAGGGGAAACACCGGAAACCAGACCACTGGACCTTGAGAATCTGAAAAATCTCGTAGGGCGCATTGGTGGCGAAGTTGTAAGCACTAATGGAGATGATGGTTTTCTTGCAATTCGTTTCCCTGCCCAGCATTCTACGGTGTCTTATCTTGAGCGCGTTTTTGCTCTCTCAGATCCGGACGAAGAGCTTCTAGGGAAGGAAATATACGGGGATCCCAAGCTTTTATGGCTTGTGGGTAAAATAAAAGAATTTATGTTCGCCTTTTCTCAGGGAAATGTGAATGGAGCCAGAAAAATTCTGGAAGAACTTGCGGAACCCAAAGACGCAAAGGGAGGATTATACGACGAAATAGGAAAGCTAGCCCGTCAACTCCATGAAGCTCTCAAAAACATTTCCAAGTCCCTTGATCCTAAGCTGAGAGAATTTGCCGAAGAAAAACTTCCGGATTCCGGTGATCGGCTTGAACACATCCTCAAACTTACCGAACATGCGGCCAACACTACTCTGGATCATGTCGAGATACTTCAGACCCGGAAAGCGGAAGAAGAAAACATAGTATCCAGGATTCGGACTGTTATTGGGTTATTACATCCTTTAGGAGACAATGCGAAGAGCAAGGTTGATGAAATTATGTCACTTACAGAATCGCTTATATCCCATTTACAATCCGATGAGAAAGATCTCGTTACGATTATGACAGCTCAGGATTTCCAGGATCTTACTGGGCAGATCATAATTAAAATTATACGACTGATGAAAGAACTGGAGACCAGCCTTATAAATCTCATAACAAGCTTTGGTATTCCTATCTCCGGGAAAAAGGGTGAGAAACCGGCTCCAAAAGAGTTTCTCTATGGTCCCGCTCATGATAAAAAGGAAGACGCCCTTAAATCTCAGGAAGATGTCGATGCTCTTCTTGCCGAGTTTGGTTTTTAACAATGGCTTTGGTCTCCCGATTTAACAACGCGCACAAAAATTCCATCGGCCTGAGGTTCTGGGTGGGATTTAACGGAATTTCGTGGAATGACGAATTAAGGGACCTGGTGGAAGTTTACCAGGTGGGTGGGCTGGTGTTGTTCCGGCGAAACGTTGCCGATTCAGAACAGTTGTTCGAACTGATTAGCACGATTCAACAAAAAGCTTTATCGAAGTGTGGAAGAAAACTTTTCATAGCCGTTGATCAGGAAGGAGGAAGAGTAAGGCGACTGCCTTTCCTTGAGAATCCGGCTCCATGGCGGCTTGCTCATGATGATCAGAATTCCCCCGAAGAGAAACAAATGAACGTATCTCGAGCATCCTCCGAAACGGCTCGAGTGCTGAAACTACACGGCATAAACGTTAATCTTGCCCCCGTGCTTGATCTTGTTCTGGATAAAGATAGTCATTTTCTAGGGGATCGGTCTTTTGGCTCTAACGCTTCGGAAGTAGGTCTTCTTGGATCTTTATGGATTCAATTCCATAGAAAGCACGG
>CAZWJX010000137.1:0-7029 GCA_964634695.1 uncultured Syntrophobacterales bacterium
CGGGTGCTCGCAATGACACACACGTTCGTCATTGCGAGCGAAGCGAAGCAATCTCTCATTGTGTTCCGTCTACTTCGCTCAGGTCCGCTATAAGGTGCTTTACCATTGTGGTTATTTCCCAGGGATCGTAGGGTTCTATAATAGACCCGTAACCTCCCTTTTCTATCATCTCCTTGACTAAATTCCGGTGATTGCGATTACAAACGAGCACAATTTTAGCACCTGGACAATTGTCCAGTATTTCTTTGTATATGTTCGTCCCCTCCTGTTTGGGGATCACGCCTTCCAGAAATACTATGGCTCTGGAAAAGTTCGACACTTTTTTCAGCAGTTCCGGGACATCTGCACAGAGGTTAAACTTCCACATTAACTTGTGAAACAGCGAATTAAAATGTTCGATAACTTCAGGGGTTTTTAACAGAAGAAAGATGGGAACCTCCCCTGGGGACTGTTTTATCATGACGGCTGGAAACTCCCACATTGTTTTACTGTGAATTTTCCGGATTTTGCTGATACTGCTTGAGAAGTTCTTCTTTGAGATGTCCTACGAAGGCATTCTTAAAGGGTTCAATTTCCATAGCTTCGTCGACTTTGCCGCTCAAATACAAGGCAAGTCCCTTATAGACAGAAACGTTTTGTAACGAAGGAGCAATACGACCGGCTTCATTAAATTTTTCAATCGCCTGGTCGTAATGACCTTTCCCCATGAGTGCGCAACCGTAAGCGACCAGGTAGAGTGGATTCTGTTGCATTTTGCTTTCAACAGAGTTCAGTCTGTTCAGAGTATCCAGAGCCTCATCGAACCGGGACATGTCGTTAAGGCAACAGGCTTTAAAATAAAGTGCTGTAGTATTATTCGGATCTTCCTGAAGTATTTTATCACAACAAAATGCTGCTTCTTCTAGATAGCCTTTTTGCATAAGAAATTGGGCTGCTTCCAGCCAGGGACACTGAAGGCCCACAACTTTTTTAATTAATCCGGCGTAGGTTCCATCCAATACCAGATGGGCGTCTTGCGATATGATTTCTCCATGCCCGGGAAACAAATGCTTTACACCTTGCTGTCTTAAAATTCTCATAGAGAAAATATGATAATCTATACGTCCTCCGGCAACCGGATCTGGTGACGCTACAGCAAACGGTATTACCGTGTCGCCTGAGAAAAGGCTTTTCGTTTCATCGTGCCAGAAGCAGAGGCTATCCATTGTATGTCCCGGCGTATGAATGACCTTCAGATGGAATCCCCCCATCGAAATTACATCGCCGTCTTGGACAAACCGAAGTTTACAACCCAGTTGTTCTGCAAGAGTTTTTAGCGCTCCTGGTGCGGTCTCATAAAGATATACTTCAATTCCGTGGTCGGAACTTCTCAGAGAAGGATAGCCACGGAGTAGCTCAAATAGTCCAAGAACGTGCTCACTGTGTCCATGTGTCAGCAGAACCTTTTTTATTTCTCCAATTCTGACAGTGGAATCTCGATGAAAAAGCTGGTAAAAGGCTGTGTAATCGTTCCCCGGATCTATTATCAGTGTCCCCTCAGAGGTTTTCAGCAAATAAATGTTCGAGGATATGTCAAAACCATCCCCTACAAAGAGATTTTCAAAAAAGGGGTGATTATTGGACAGTCGTTCTGACAGACGTACCCATCCTGAGTAAAACTGGAGTTCTTCTGCTTCCATTGGATTCTTCCTTTCTGGTAAAAGAAGGCTTACGGTGAGAAGTTTGATCGGGGGGGAAGGACTGAAGCGGCTTCCTTCACCCCCAGTGACAGTTTGTTACGGAGCAACGAAGTCTATGTAGTAGCTCAGTTTCATTCTGTTTTCTGGCCACCACTTTGATGTCATTCGTTCTTCGCCGGGATAGACTTCAACTTCATCGCCGTTTGCTTTAATGATCGATTCAATTACCAGCTCGAGGAAATGAAAAGCCGTAAGCTGATATTTTATTATTGTTTGCGCCGGAAGAAGGACGGCCAGCCCGGTTTCCTTTGTGGTGTCCCAGATAAAGGGATCACCGGCAACGTCCGGTGGACCTACAGTACCGGGAGCGCCCTCCAGAGCTTCCGTAGGTGTGGCCACCTTCATCTCGCCTTTAGGGTTATAAACGGCCAGCAATTTTCCTTTGATTTTATACCCTGGCTTTACCTTGAATTCTTCAAATATTTCGTCAGGGAGATACCACCAGAGAGCCCTCTCTCCCGTTTTAAGGTATCCCCTCACCAGCATAGGGTCAAACCCGCATACAATTACTCTACACTTAGCCGGCATGGTTTCTCTCCTCTATCATTTTCCTGAGTTCCTCCACCGTATCATCACAGAAGCGAAGGAACTGTTCAAATTCGTCTCTTTCAATAAATTTTATCAGGAAAAGCTTATATACGTACGGATAAATGAACTCCTTAATTTCATCACGGAGTTCTTCGCAAAGAACTTCCCAACCCTCCCCTGGGCCGACCTGGAGGAAGTATGCTTCCTTCCAGGCCGTTACCATGGAGGCAACCTGTTCCAGTTCAGGTCTACTCCAGTTTCTCATAAGCATAACAGCTTTTTACTACGTCGTATTCCGATACACACCAGTAAAAGGGCCAGTGAATCTTTTTGCACCAGCCCACGAGATCTGCCGGTGGAAACTTGGAGCCTTTCAGAACGGGCTTGAAATATTTGCAGCTCCAGCAAATATGAGCGGTCTGTTTCTCCGGCACGAGTATCGTGGCGAGAAACTCATGCGGTTTGAGATCTTTTGTATGTTCCATAAAAGCACCCCCTTTCTTACCAGTCTCTTACCTCGCCTCGTTTGATTTTTTCCATGTACTCTTCCCATACTTCCGGGGTCAGTTTTTTGATGTCCCAGTAGAACCCCTGAGACCCGGCAATGCCCGCAGAGGGCGGCTGAGGCCAGGCACGCATGGGTCTGTTGCGGATGCTGAATTTTCGGTGGTCGGCCCTTCCGAGGTAGATATGGCGTGGGGTGCAGTTATAGGGACGGGTTTTTCCTTCCACCCCCGGTGGATAGTTTGTGTAGCCATCGTATGGTTTATCGGCGTAAAGGGGGTGAATGTCAGGTTTTTCGCCCGGGCGAGGCTCAGGGCCCTTATACATATGCCCCTGAATCATATGGATATAGTATACCTCGCCACATTCGGCACAATTGACCTTCCCTTCCCAGTTCCAGAAACAATACGGGTCAAGATAATTGACCGTATTGCACTTTTTGCACCAAATAATATCACACACGGTACACCTCCTTGGTTAGATAATACCTTTCTCGTACCATTCCTTGATGGTGCTTATTGGATAGCCGAGAAGCTCATGGTAAATTTTCATGTTGTCGGCACCAACAGGTCGGAAATCCCAGAATTTGCGTCTTGGAGTTTCTGACATAAGACCGGTGCTATAAGTGCTCTGAACTACCACGTCTCCGAGCATGGGATCGTCCATCCATCTGATGGTTCCTCTCTGACGGAAGTGTTCGGATTCATAAACTTCTTTGTCGTTCTTTACCGGTGCCGCGAGGATTCCGGCTTCTGTGAGGATTCGAACCACTTCAGAACGGGATTTATCTGCCGCCCATTTTTCAAGCTCTCTGTAGATTTCGACCTGAGCTTCGGCACGGACTCGTTCTTTATGGGTTTTATATTTTTCATACAGATCGTTTCTCTTGATGACCTGACAGAGTTCCTTGAAGTCCGGGTCGTTGAACGCACTGACCATTACGTAACGGGCTTCGTTTCTTAGCTGCGGGTTCTTTTCGTCGGGATAGTCGGACTTACCGCAGAGGATGATACCGTGCACACAGAGCTGAGTATCCCAGTTGCCCCAGCGCTGACGCACAACACCAAAACGTCCATAAAGAGGCACTGTGTAACCAAGCGCTCTTGTGGCAGCCTGCACCTGGGAAAACTCAATCATTGTGCCAAGACCTGTTTTCCTCCGCCAGTACAGAGCAGCAAGAATTGCCACCGTGATCTGAGTTCCGGAGTACCAGTCAATACACCAGTTACTGTGCTTTACCGGGTGACCTCCAAAGTCTTCATGGAATCCTGTAATACTTGCGAGCCCCGCATGGGACTGACCGAGAATGTCATAAGAACCACCAAAGGCTTTGGGGCCATAGCCGAAACCGCCGCCCCATACGTAAATGAAGCGGGGATTCAGTTCCTGAAGATACCGGTAGCTCTGTTTCCAGCGATCAAACGTTCCGGGACGGTAGCATTCCGTCAGACCATCGCTCATTTTGACGAGTTTATAGAACACCTCTTGAGCTTCCTTGCGGTGATAGTCAAGAGAGATATAATACTCGTTCACGTTAGCGTTCAGAACACCGATACCGGTTCCGGATTTGGGACGGGTATCATGGAGCGGATAGAAATAGCATTCATTAAACGGCGATGTATGCCTCATGGGATCGGCAACCCGCGGGAATTCGATTTTGATAATCTCTGCTCCCAGTTCTCCAAGGTTTGCCACTGCATGAGGCGTAAAAATGTACATCGTACAGCTCATCCACCTTATGCCTTCAAGGGCACCGGGCTTTACGAATTCGTTCCCTACGTCGAAAAGTTTTCGGCAGTACTCTTCGTAGGGAGCTTTCATATCTTCAAGTTCTTCCTTGCTCTTGGGACCAGGGAGGTCCTCCAGTCTGACTTCTCTTGGATCCGCCATTATAGCACCCCCTTTTCTTTCAAGACTTCTTGCATACGCGGACCAATACCCAAATATTTCTGATAAATTTCGCCGTTATCCTTTCCAAGCGGCCTGCCCAGCCATTTGACTCTGGCAGGTGTTCTCATCTGGAAGGAATTGGTAGATGTTGCATAAAGAAGTGTTCCGTAATGTTCATCTTCAATGGTGTAAACCCATGGACGGTACTTGAAATGCGGAAATTCGCATACTTCGTCGATATAGAGAAGAGGCCCGGCAGCAATTTCGTATTCAAGAAGTTTTTCTTCCGCTTCGACGCGGTTGGGATCTCTGAGCCACATTGCCGTCAGAGTGTAGGTTTTAATAAGAGCCTGCAAGGCGTTACGAGCGGCCACTTCCTTGAGGAAGGGGTCTTCATGGATCAGGCGACCGAAGAGAGGCAGGTCTCTTTCTATACACATTCCAATGCGGTACCACAGACGGTCCGTCTGTCCACCGATCATCATGTAGCCATCTTTGCAGGGGTTCCAGGCATACTGGTTGAGGTTCGGGTCCCAGGAACCCGTGCGTGCCTTAATACTTTCATTGAAACCATACCAGGAAATATCGAAATCAAGGATGTCCATCAGAGCTTCGGCGGCCGTTACTTCTATAAACTGCCCCTTACCGCTCTTTTCTTCCCTGTAATAAAGAGCAGCAAGGATGTTCACAGCGGCTTGTTCGCCGGCCACATAGTCGGCAAACCATACTCCCGACCTCGTTGGGTCTCCACCTGATCCTCTGGGCAGGAAGTCATCAGGATATCCGGTGTTATGGATGAAGGAACAGGCAGCCTGTCCGAATGGATCAAGCATCCACTGGCCGTGTTTGGAAACCCTGTCTTTTTCCGGCCCCCACTGTCCTAGTTCGCCAATCCAGCAGTAAACTAAACGGGGATTTATCTTACTGAGTTGTCTGTAGCCGATTCCCCGTTCGTCCATATATCCGGGGGGATATTCTTCAACAATCACATCGGCTCTTGCAGCAAGCCCTTTGTAAAGCTTTTGACCTTCGGGAGTATCCAGGTTGAGAGTGATGGAGTATTTGTTTCTCATCTCGTGAATGAATTCCAGTCCGCAGGGCTCTCCGGTGTACTTATCCTTAAGCATGTACTCTTCCCGTCCAAAGGGAGTTAACTGCCTCATCGGATCTCCCTCTGGCGGCTCGACTTTAATGACTTCTGCTCCTAGCTCTGCCAGAAGAGATGTGCAGAACTTATGTCCTATGCGCCAGAGCCCCACTTCCAGGACTCTAACCCCCTGAAGAGCCTCAGGCTTATCAAAAGCTTTCTGGAACCATAAATTCTCTTCGCACCAGGCACCGAATTCCTCTGCCTTACGCCTTGCATAAACCTTGGCAACCTCTTCCCTTGACGGAGGAGGTGTTACAGGCCATGGTCTAGGCTTTAGCGTGTCGGCTCTACTTTTGATTTCAATCTCTTGTGGTTCTCTCGCCATCCTTTAACCTCCCTCTCTTGTGAAACCTACTATTCACACCACAGGTTTCCTTCCGGCATTTAATCAAACCTCACCGGCAGAAACCTTCCGAAAAAATATTTCAGCAATTTGCCTGCCAGATCGTCAGGAAATGGGAAAAGTCGGCAAACTACCGATAATTTCGTAGTTTGAGTTTATTGACCTGTGTTGAGCTGGTGTACATATTACGACCCTATTGACAAAATCAATCTGGTGTAAGCTGCTTAAATTACGATATTTATTCGATGTGTCCAGTATGCGACCCTATTTTGGTTTCTGGACATTCACAATATCACTGGGTTAGAACTGAAATCGAAAATTGTATTAGAGGGGTGAAAATATGGTGATTGAGCTTCTGAAATCTCTCGTTATCATCTTCGGCATTTCAGCAGCCGTGGTTTTCTTTCTGGGTAGGTTGAGAGTTCCTTCGGTCATAGGATTTATAATATCAGGTTTGTTAATTGGTCCATCAGGGTTAAATCTTGTACAGGATATTCATGCAATAGAAATTTTTGCAGAAATCGGCGTCATACTGCTTATGTTCACTCTGGGAATGGAGTTTTCCATTTCCGAGCTGTTTTCAATGAGAAAAGAAGTATTCGGAGCCGGTAGCTTTCAAATAGTCCTGACTATATTCCTTTCGGCGTTACTTGCTGTTACTGTCTTTCGACAAAGTTTAAATGAAGCAATTTTCTACGGCTTTCTTCTGGCTCTGAGCAGTACAGCTATAATTTTGAAGCTACTTATGGAAAAAGGTGAAACCGGAAGTCCCCACGGGCGATACGCGGTGGGTATATTACTTTTTCAGGATATATCAGTAGTTCCTCTGATGCTTGCCATTCCTTTACTGGGAGGAAGTAATAGTCAGGTCACTC
>CAZWJX010000138.1:0-7014 GCA_964634695.1 uncultured Syntrophobacterales bacterium
GGCAACACTGATAAAATGGATGTTTGCATTCTGGACCGGGCAGATCATAGCGATAGCAGGGCTTATGAGATTGTTCCTGAAGTAATGTTTTTACGTATGTGGCAGGTGCAGATCCACCAGGATGGCAAGCTGGATGAGATGATAGCGAATCAATCTCGCCATTGTCTTCCTCCTGTGTCATTGCGAGCCCGAACGAAGTGAGGGCGAAGCAATCACGTCACTGCTCTTTTATGAGATTGCCACGCCCGCCTTTGGCGGGCTCGCAATGACGGTAAAGAATCGACTCCGGCGGGCTCGCAATGACGGGAAAGAATCAACTCCGGCGTCTCGCGATGACGGCTGGTAAGGATGAACTCCCGTTCCTGCCTAATTCAAAAAAAATTGGCAAATCGATAATCGGGCGATGATAAAGCTAAGAGGTGTAACTCAGCACAATCTTGCCAATATCGACCTTGACCTTCCTCTGGGAAGGATGATCGGTATATGCGGCGTTAGCGGATCGGGAAAATCGTCCCTTGCATTTCACGTAATTCATGCTGAAGGACAGCGCCGCTACGTCGAAACCTTCTCACCTTACGTTCGGCAGTTTCTCGAAAAACTTGCCGCTCCATCGGTTAAATCCATAGAAAACATCCCGCCAACAATAGCCCTTGAATCGGGCACAACCGTAAAAAACGCCCGATCGACCGTCGGCACTCTGACCGACATAAATGATTACCTGAAACTTCTCTATTCGCTTGATGTCTCGCTAAACGAACATTCTCTCGTCGAGGCCTTCTGCCCCAACTGCAACGTTCCTATACGTCCCGCTACGGTTCAGTCCATTCTGTCCTGGATCAGATCAAATAAAGCTGGTGAGCGATTTCTGGTTCTGGCTCCGCTGAATATGGAAAAACACGGCTTCAATCCGAGAGAGCTCATATACCGCGGGTTTGTCCGGATTTACGTAAACGGGCAACAAATTCATCTTGAAGAGGATACCATCCCGGAAAATCTCTCTCCTCCTATAAGAGTTGTTGTTGATCGGGTCGTCCATAGCGCCGAAGAAGAACTTCGGATTGCCGAAGCTTTGCGAATTGCCATGGAAGTTGGCGAAGGCAGAGTGGAACTTGCCTTCCCGGGAGGAGAGGTGCACTCCTTCAGCACTAAGGAGGCTTGCCCGAAATGTAATTTCCCCATTCCCGTTAAGCGCCCGGAACTTTTCTCCTTCAACAGCCCTATCGGTGCCTGTCCGGAATGTAAGGGTTTTGGCAGGATCATCGGAGTAAATCCTGATCTTGTTGTTCCCGATAAATCTCTCAGCCTTGCAGATGGAGCTATTAAACCCTGGACTCCGGACACTTACGAATACAGAGATCTGATGAAATTCTGCTGGAAGGAAGGCATCCCCACGGATGTTCCCTTTGAGGAACTTCCGGCTGAGGCTAAGGAAAAGATCTTTAACGGCACCGATGATTTTTACGGTGTAAAGGGCTTCTTTGCCTGGCTCGAGGAAAAGCGCTATAAGACCCACGTGAGAGTTTTTCTCTCCCGGTATCGGGCCTTCATTCCCTGTCCGGTTTGTGGTGGAACTCGATACCGGAAAGAGACCGGAGTTTTCAGGCTTCTTGGCATTCCTATTTATGAGCTTCAGTCCTGGAACATAGAACGATGTCTCCAGTTTTTTGAGAAAAACCGGGAGCTACTCTGCGCTACCAGATCATCGACCATTGTGTCTCAGGAGATTATCAGACGTCTTGAGATGCTTGTGTCGCTACGGCTCGGATATCTTTCCCTGGATCGGTCGTCAAGAACGCTTTCGGGTGGTGAAGTTCAGCGGGTTCATCTTGTCCGGGTTCTGGGAAGTGGTTTGAGCAACGTGCTTTACATCATTGATGAACCTAGCACCGGCCTTCACCCCCGGGATCAGGAGCATCTGATAAAAGCGCTGAAGCGATTTGTGGAACAGGGGAACACCGTTATTGTCGTTGATCACGATCCTGACATCCTGGGCGCCTGCGACGAACTCATAGAACTCGGACCGGGTGGCGGAAAAAACGGTGGAAGAATCATCGCCCGTGGAACGCCAGAAGAACTGGCATCCAATCCCCGAAGTATTACAGGACCTTACTTGAGGAAGGCTGGAACGGGCTGCCCGTCACGTCTTCTGGATCAGACATTGCCGGATGGCCCATCACACATCACCGGAAAACGTATCACGGTTTCTAACGCCCGTGTGCATAACCTCAGGGGTATCTCTGTAACCTTTCCGTTGGGATACCTTATTGGAGTCAGCGGCGTTTCCGGCGCGGGTAAAACAACTTTAGTCCGGACGGTGCTCTACTCGAGCTGGTTGAAACACCGAAGGCTTCCGGTTGAGGATGAAATTCCACCGGGCGAGTGGCAGGTTGACGGCCTGAAATGGATCGGTGAGATGATGTTTGTTGATCATCGCCCTCTTGCAAGGACGCCCCGGGCGAACCTTCTCTCTTATTCAGGAATCTCCGGCATAGTAAGAAATCTTCTTGCCAGCACGGACGAGGCTAGAGAACGGGGCTACGGACCGGGCTTCTTTTCCTTCAATCAACCCGGAGGACGCTGCGAAGTCTGTCAGGGTGAAGGCTACGAACACCACGAAATGCAGTTTCTTGCCGACGTTTATTCCGAATGCCCGGCCTGCCACGGTAGGCGCTTCAAAGATGAGGCGCTCGAAATTCGCTACAGAGGCTGGAACATAGCCGATTTTCTGGATGCAACGGCAGAAGAAGTAGCGCAGCACTTCGCCGATAACCACTTGATTATGCAGGCACTCCGTCCTTTATTTCTGCTGCGCCTCAGCCATCTGAAGCTCGGTCAGCCTCTGGCGACTCTTTCTGCCGGCGAGTCTCAACGTCTGAAGCTCGTTCCCTTTATTCGTGATGTGCTGAAGGATACCGAAAACGGGAACGGTAAACACGCTGGAGCTTCAGGCAAGCACTTCTGTTTGATTCTGGACGAACCGTCCAGGGGGCTTCATCTCAGAGATCTTGAAAATCTTGCAGAAGTCTTCCGGATGATTGTCGATCGCGGGCACACGGTGATCATGGTGGAACACAATATATCGCTTCTTTCTCTGTGCGACTGGATTGTAGATCTTGGACCCGGATCGGGAGAGGAAGGGGGAAGGGTGGTCTATGAAGGCCCGCCATCGGGGCTTCTTAACTGTGCTGAAAGTGCTACAGGGATGGCAATGAGAGCCATCTGCGGCCGACGCTCAGCTGAAAAAACCGAATCATCGGAATCGGAAGAAAAGTCAGAATATGTTCGTCCCATAGGCGTTGTCAGGTCAACGGTGAATGACTCACTTAAAAGGCGGGAAGTGATTCTCAGAGGAGTTCGCCATCACACTCTCATGATTGACGAGGCGAGCCTTCCTCTTGGTGCCATGATAGGGCTTACCGGTCTAAGCGGGTCGGGAAAGTCCACTCTCGCCTTCGATGTGCTTTTCAGCGAAGGGCAGAGGCGCTATCTAGAATGTCTTTCAAGCTATGTGAGAAATTATTTCCCGCTCCCCGAACGCCCCACGATTGATCTTCTGGAAGGACTTCCACCAACGGTTGCCGTTGAACAGCGCCTCAGCCGCCTCGGCAACAAATCCACGGTCGGAACGGTGACTGAGATTTATCATTTCCTGAGAGTGCTCTTTGCCAGAGCGGGAGAACAATACTGTCCCGGCTGCGGGCATCTTGTGGAATCTCTCACCGAGGATGAAATGATTGCTCGAGTAGAGAAAGCTCTTCGCGAGCCACATCCGCCCGTGGTGCTTGCTCCCGCCGTTTTCAGGCGTAAGGGCGTTTACAGAGACCTTGCGGCAAAGCTCGACCGTATGGGCTTTGGCGATTTGCGAGTAAATGGTCTGTGGATGAAAGCATCGGATCTTGCGTCATCGTCAGGGCTTCTTTCACGGTTTTCAGAACATACTATTGAGTGTCTCCTTCCCCTTAAAGTGCCGTTCTCTGAAAAAGGAATTGAGCTGATACGCAAGGGGCTGAGGATCGCAAAGGGGCTTTTGATTCTGGCTTACGATGACGGCAGAGAAGAGATGCTCAGCCTTCATCTCTACTGCCATCGCTGCCAGAGAAGCTTTGCACCGCCAGAGCCTAGACTGTTTTCTTTCAACAGCCCCTATGGAGCCTGTCCGGAGTGTGATGGAGCGGGAGTTTACGAAAACGGGCTATTGTGCCGATCCTGCAGGGGAGCCAGACTCAATGAACAGGCGCGAGCCGTGAAGTGGGCCGGGAAGGCTATCCATGAGTGGACGGCTTTCACGGTTGAAGAGTCGCTCCACATGTGGGAAAATCTGGAAAGATACCTGAAGGCAGAAGTACTGGCGAGATGGCGTGATGTTATCGAACCTGTCCGCCGGGAAATACTCACAAGGCTGAGATTTCTTATGGACGTAGGATTGGGCTATCTGACTTTAGATCGCTCAGGCGATACCCTATCTGGAGGCGAAGTTCAGCGCATACGACTTGCGGCTCATCTGGGATCCAATCTTTGCGGAGTCTTTTACATTCTGGACGAACCGACCATTGGACTTCATCCGTCGGATAATCAAAAGCTTCTGTCGTGCCTGAAAAGGCTCAGGGATCGAGGCAATACCGTCCTTGTTGTGGAGCACGATCTGGACACGTTAATGGAATCAGATGTCGTGATCGAGCTGGGGCCCGGAGCGGGACGAAACGGCGGACGTATTGTAGCCAAAGGACGTTTTGATGAGTTGTTAAGCCGACCCGGAACTCTTACAGCAACGTCCTTCGGAAACGATGGGTGCCTTGAAGAGCTGAAATCCAGAAGACGGCAGATAGATAGCTCTCATCCTCAGTGGCTTAGTATCAAATCCATATCCATCAAAAATTTTCATAACGTTGATGTTTCTTTTCCGCTCGGGACTTTAACCTGCGTAACAGGCGTTTCTGGTTCGGGCAAAAGCACTCTGGTCTTCGATGTATTGAAGGTAGGGCTTGAGCACGTTCTTTCAGGGAAGGCGAGGGATAAGCTGAAAGCGTCGCTTCCTTTCACGTCCATAAAAGGCTACGAAGGAATTTCACGAGTCCAGGAAGTTGATCATCAACCCATCGGGCGAACATCCCGATCCATTCCGGCGACATACATCGGAATCTGGGATGAAATCCGTAATATTTTTGCATCGCTTCCGGCGGCAAAGGCTCTGGGATTTACGCCGGCTCATTTTTCTTTCAACCTCCCGCATGGACGCTGCGAGCTCTGCAAAGGGCAGGGAGTCATTGTGGAAAAGATGGGCTTTCTCCCGGATGTAACAAGAACGTGTCCGGCCTGTGGCGGGACGAGATTTATGAACGAAGTGCTGTCGGTCAGGCATCGAGGCGCTTCAATTGCCGATGTGCTGGCTATGACCTTTGACGAAGCGGGGGATCATTTTAAGGCTTACGGACTTGTTGCGAAGCCGATCGAAATTGTAAAAAAGCTGGGACTGGGTTACCTTACGCTCGGACAGTCCAGTTCGACTCTTTCCGGCGGCGAAGCTCAGCGGATAAAGCTTGTAAAGGAGCTCCAGAAACAGAGCCGCCCGACGGTGTTCTTGCTTGACGAACCAACAACAGGGCTCCACAGAGCCGACGTTGTGAAGCTCATAGGTGTTCTCCGGGAACTGGTGGATCGAGGACACACGGTCATTGTTATCGAACACAATCTGGACTTTGTGAGACTTTGCGATTACATCATCGATGTTGGGCCGGGAAGTGGAATACACGGGGGAAAAATCGTGGCCTGTGGCACTCCCGAAGAAATGAGAAATTTTGTGAATGTATCCAGGACGGCGAGATGGTTATGGCGAAACGGTAGCGGTGGTGATATTCTGTCGGATGCCTCTTGCCGGAAATTCTAATGCTTGAGACTTTCATGATTGACCGGTTAAAAGTAGTTTCGGAACCCAGACAGTATTTATGCAGAGTGAGCACACGCAGTGCGTCTTTACTCGATTATTTGTTTCCTGACCAGTAGGGGCACTGCCAGGGCAAAAAGGAGGATACAAACATGCCGATAAAGGGTGTTCCGCAGTTAATTGATATAATCAAGCGTTGTGAAGCCATAATGGCGAAGGTTGAAAAGGGAGAGATACAGGATAAAGAAGCGCTGGGGCAGTTGCAAAAGCTGATGGTTCATTTCCAGCGGATTTCTGAACAGGCAGGGCTTGTGGCTTTAAGAAGACTGGGAAGGGAGTTAGAAAAGTTTGTGAAGAGGCCGGACATTAACCCTGAGGAACTTACTGCCCTGGCTTTTGTATTTCCGACGCTGAGGGGAGGGCTGGAGACAGAAACAATAGAAGATATTCGTGTTGCGGTGCTGGAATCCTTTGAACTCCTCAACCTTCCTGTGCCGACAGACTGGCAAACAAGCACATTTAAGATTGTTGAGGAAAAGCCTGAACCGGAAGCGGTGGTTCTGCAAGAACCTGTTTCGGCTACGGCTCCTGAAGGGAAAAAAGAAGAACAGGAAATACGCAAGACCGAGCCCGCAAAGGGAATCGAAAAAGAAGTCCAGTCGGTAAATCGAGTTGTTACAAATCTTGGTGGAGTTGTAAAAAGGGACGAAAAGGGAAATGTGACCATTACACTTCCGCCAGATCAGGTAGCTAAACTCCAGAGGCTGATGGCCCCGGCCGATCCTGAAATGGACTTTTCAGAAACAATCCCTGTCGAGACGGAAACGGAAAAAGAGGTGCTCGCCAAGGTAAAAGAGTTTATGGCGGCTTTTTCTCAGGGAGATTTTGAGAAGGCACAGGAAATTCTGGAAGATCTTTCGCAGGTAAAGGAAGGTAGTGAAATATTCAAGGAGATCGGGCAGGTTGCAAGACAGCTCCATTCGGCTTTCAAGGAGTTTATGGAAGCCCTTGATCCGGCTCTTAAGGAACTTGCCCTTGATTACCTTCCCGATTCGGAAAGCCGGCTGCAGCACTTAATGAAGCTCACGGAAGAAGCAGCCAACACAACGCTTGACTGCACCGAACGCATGAAT
>CAZWJX010000139.1:0-6960 GCA_964634695.1 uncultured Syntrophobacterales bacterium
CGGCAGGCTCGCAATGACAAGAAAAGAGACGCAGCCTCGCAATGACGGATTCGGTAGAGATTGCCACGCGCCCTTTGGGCGCTCGCAATGACGTAAAAGAAGGTGTCATTGCGAGGAGCGAAGCGACGAAGCAATCTCTCTGTTGTAAAAATAAAAGATTGCCACGCCTGCCTCCGGCAGGCTCGCAATGACAAGAAAAGAGACGCAGCCTCGCAATGACGGATTCGGTGGGGATTGCCACGCGCCCTTCGGGCGCTCGCAATGACGTAAAGAAGGACGCAGCCTTGCAATGACGAGACAAGGGGCATGGCCCCGCAATGACGAGACAGGGGACGTGGCCTTGCAATTGTTCACTCTTTGCTTTTTTTCCGGTCGCTTAAAGAAATAACTTTGCTTCCGGTGCTGATGTCCGAAGTTCCTTTTGTCTTTTTCGATTCTGAAGCCTTTCCGGTTTTTTCTCCAGCCTCTGAATTTTCGATTGTTTCTTCTGATTCGTCCCAGAGATCGGGCGGTGCTACAACGGGCACGATTTTTATGGGGCGGCCGCCCATCGTAAATTCCGTGCCGTTAATGTAGGCTTCCCTGAGAATCCAGGTTACCACAATCATGGGAATCTGAAGAACCAGCATTTTGACCTGAAACCATTCCGGCTTCACATCGGGAGTAATTGATTCGACTCTCGCAAAGAAAGCCGGTTGGTTTTCAACATACACAAGAACCACATCCCCTTCCTTGACCATAAGTCCCCCCGATGAAATTCAACGATAAACGTTAGTCACATCCATTTTTAACACGTCTTGCTTTTTCAGTTCAAAAAATTTACATTGTGCAGCCTTCTCAAGTGAAAAAAATTAAACGTTGAGGTGTGTTGTATGCCGGCTGCAATTGCTGAATTACCTGCTCATGCTGCCAGACATGCCAGAGAGGGCTTCATCTTGGGGGTGTTCTGTCTGTGCTATCTGGGAATGATTCTGGGAAGACTCCCGAAATTCAAGCTGGACAGAACCGGCATAGCTCTGCTCTGCGCTCTGCTCCTTACAGGTAGCAAAGCCATAGATGAGTTCGAGGCTCTGAGATCTATTCACGTTCCGACTATTGCTTTGCTTTTCGGGCTGATGGTGGTTTCCGCCCAGCTTCGGCTTGGCGGATTCTACACAAAAGTCACCGTTGGTTTTGCAAAGCTCAAGCTGTCTCCAGCCTTTCTTCTTCTTGCGATGATGATAGTCATGGGACTCCTTTCGGCCGTGTTCAGTAACGACGTGATATGCCTTGCAACGGCTCCTGTCATTATCGGTATTTGCCGCCGAAAGGGCATAACGCCTCTACCATACCTTCTGGGACTTGCCTGTTCATCCAATATCGGTTCGGCCCTCACACTCATCGGAAATCCCCAGAATATGCTGATTGCTCAGGTTCTCCGCCTTCCTTTTTTTCATTACATGATTAAAGCCCTTCCGATCGTTGTAGTATCTCTCATCGTGGCCTGGGCTATTATTGCAAGCCGATGGCGGGGGAAATGGCTCACCGAAGAAGATAAATCTATCGTAATTGACCAGTCTCTCTTCCACCCCTTTGACAGATGGCAGACCATTAAGGGGCTTACCATAGCAACGGCTATAATGATCCTGTTTCTCGTTGAATGGTGGCCGCGGGAACTCTGCGCTCTCGCCGCAGCCGGAATTTTGCTCACCAGCAGGCGGTTCCGATCTTACGACATTCTCGGACTCGTGGACTGGCAGCTTCTTGTGCTTTTTATAAGCCTTTTCGTGATAAACCAGGCGCTCTACTCAACAGGCATTCCACAAAAGGTAGTGCATAACTTTGCCGGAATCGGCATCGATCTTCATAATCCCGACATGCTGTTCGGGCTCGTTGTTGTGCTGAGCAACATAATTTCCAACGTTCCAGCCGTCATGCTTCTCCTTCCATGGGTAGATCATCCACAGACGGGCTATCTTCTGGCAATTTCCAGCACCTTTGCGGGAAATCTGTTTATCGGCGGAAGCATAGCCAACATAATCGTTGTAGAGCAGGCTGCCAGAGCGGGGATCTCTATCACATGGCGAGATCACGCAAGGATCGGCATTCCCATAACGCTTATAACGCTCGCCGTTGCCGAAATCGCTATGTTAATCAGCCGGCCGTAAAGATCTACGGAATTGCCTGTAGGGGAATTTTGTGTTTTAAGGAATGACACAGCGCAGGGCGACTTATCATCACCATAAACACAACAGGAGGGGGTAAATGGTGAAGGATCCGCTTTTTGAACCGATTACCATTCACGATCTGGAAGTTAAGAACAGAATTGTAATGCCGGCTATGCATCTCAATATGGCTAAAAACTACTTCGTTACAGACCGGCTTGTGGCTTTTTACGAAGAAAGAGCCCGGGGAGGGGCCGGGCTCATTACGGTTGGTTTTGCAACCGTCGATGAATATTCCGGACCGCCGGGGCACATAGGTGCTCACCGTGACGAATTCATAGAAGGCTTATCCAGACTGGCTTCGGCAATTAAAAAGTACGGCGCTCGAGCCGCCGTCCAGCTCAACCATGCAGGAAGATATAACCTTTCCGTTTTTCTTGGCGGAAAACAGCCTGTGGCGCCGTCACCTATACCTTCGAGGCTCACAAAAGAAACACCACGGGAAATGACCCTTGAAGAAATCAAAGAAACCATCGCCAGATTTGGTGATGCGGCAAAACGAGTTCGGGAAGCCGGCTTTGATGCCGTGGAAATCCTGAGCGGCACGGGCTACCTGATAAGCGAATTTCTATCGCCCCTTACGAATCAAAGAACCGATGAATACGGCGGTTCGCCGGAAAACCGAATGCGATTTGGTATCGAAGTGATTGAGGCCGTTAGAAAAGCTGTTGGTAGTGATTTTCCGGTTCTTGTTCGAGTAAACGGCAATGATATGATGCCGAACGGTATTTCTCGTGAAGACCTCACCGAGTATGTGAGACGTCTTATAAGCGCCGGCGCTAACGCCATCAACGTAAACGTTGGATGGCATGAAGCGCGGGTTCCGCAGATTGTTTCGGAAGTGCCTCGAGGCGCCTATGCCTATCTGGCGCGCTATTTTAAAGAGCTTTTCCCCGTGCCGGTCATTTCGGGACACCGCATAAACGACCCGCACATTGCTCGTGAACTTATCGGAAATCATTTGTGCGATATGGTCGCTATGGGACGAGCCCTCATTGCCGATCCCTTCCTTCCTGAGAAAGCTCGGACCGGTCGGGAGCACGAGATTGTTCACTGTATAGCCTGCGCTCAGGGCTGTTTCGATAATCTTTTCAAGATGAAGTCGGTGGAATGCCTCTGTAATCCCAGAGCGGGACACGAACAGGAAAGGGTGATCGAGAAGGCGGCCAGTCCGAAGAAGGTTATGGTTATCGGCGGGGGCGCCGCCGGCATGATGGCGGCCGTTGCAGCCAGCGATCGAGGCCATTCGGTGACGCTTTATGAAAGAAGCAACCGGCTTGGAGGCCAGCTCCTGCTTGCCGGTGCTCCTCCGGGGCGGGAAGAGTTCCTTCAGCTTGCATCCGATCTTGTAAGACAGGTTTCCATACGTCGAATTCCCGTAGTGCTGAATACCGAAGTCACAAAGGATATTCTGGCAAAAGAAAAACCCGATGTGGTTGTGCTCGCTTCAGGTGCTCAACCGTCCGATCTGCCCATACCCGGAAGTAAAGGAGACAATGTTGTTAACGCCTGGGATGTCCTTGCGGGACGAACATGGACCGGCAAAAGGGTCGTAATCATAGGAGGCGGAGCGGTAGGCATAGAGACAGCTCTTTACCTTGCAGAAAAAGGGACCATAGACGGCGAGACGCTCAAGTTTCTCCTGACCCATCAGGCAAAGGATACGGAACTAATTATGCAGATGGCTGTCCGGGGAACCAAGCAGATTACCATCGTTGAAATGCTTCCGGAAATTGGAAAAGACATCGGTCTTTCGACCAGATGGTGTTTTATGCAGGATTTGCAAACTCACGGAGTAAACGTGATCACTTCGGCAAAAGTCACAGAGATCAGGCCTGATGGCGTATCAATTGAAACTCCGGATGGTCAAAAGATTCTGGAATGCGACACGGTAGTTATTGCAACCGGTTCAAAGCCTTGCCGTGAACTGGAATCTGCTCTTCAGGAGATGGGCATTCCCTATCATGTTGTGGGGGATGCCGCAAAGATAGGCAAAGCCTTTGACGCCATTCATCAGGGTTACGAGGTGGGGCGAAGTCTGTAGGTGCAAGGCAGCGCCCAAGGTATTCACCTTCGGGATGCGTCTAGTAGGGGCAAGTCGCCACCTTGCCCCTACAAAATTTTTATATCTTCCCAGAGCCACAGCAGATTTTCATCTTTCAGGATCTTTCTGTCCCATGGCCATGAAGCCGGAAGTGGAGAACTGAGATTAACTGGAATCTTTTTCGTAGGATGAATAAAGCTTAATTGATGAGCAAACAGAGCTATGGCTTTCCCGGGTAGATTAACTCTTGAACCGTAGAGTAGATCTCCAAGCACAGGATGGCCTATGAAGCTAAACTGCGCCCGGATCTGATGCTTTCTTCCCGTAACAAGTTTAACTTTTAAAAGAGTTCTCTTTAACTTCCTTGATCTATCTAGAACCTCATACCAGAGTTCGGCTTTTTGAGCTCCTTCCTGCTCCGAATTCAGCACGGTTGTTTTAAGTCTTCCCGGTTTAACGTGATGGATCAATATGCCGGAGTTTTTCGTTATCAATCCTTCAACTACAACAAGGTATGTTTTGTCAACCAGACGGGTTTTAAACTGCTCCGTAAGCCTTGCGGCGGCTTTAGATGTTTTCGCGAAAAGGATGATTCCTGAAGCGAATTTATCCAGCCTGTGAACAAGCCCAAGAAAAACATTGCCCGGCTTGTTGTAAGTTATCTTTATCCACTTCTTTGCAAGGTCAAGGAGGTTAGGTTTTTCCGATGAGTCCGCTTGAGTCAGAAGCCCAGCGGGTTTATAAAGAGCGAGTAAATGATTGTCTTCGTAAAAGATGGGCAGTGACGGATGGAAGATAAATCCTTTTCCCCCAGAATTAAGAGAATTCAGTCCCACCATAACGACACATTCCGGCAGCTTAAGAGTCTTCTTTCGGGTCGAGGCATAAAAAAAGCGGGCAAGACTCTGGTATTTGGAGAAAAAATCCTAAAAGAACTAATTTCCAGCCGTTCAGATGTCATAGAAGCCCTCATCGTTCCACAAAGTTTTTTAAATTCCCCGCATGCTGCTGATCCGCTGCTACTGTCTGTCGCTCGCTGGTATGTTCTGACGCAGCCGCTCTTTGAGTTGCTTGACATATTCAATACACGACATCCCTTCGCTCTATGTGTTGTTCCCGAAATACGTCCCTGGGATATATCGGCAGGACTTCCGGGAAAAGGGTGTTCACTGCTTCTTCCTTTTCAGGATCCGGAAAACATCGGTTCATCCATAAGATCTGCTGTTGCTTTCGGAGTTAATTGCGTCGTAATTCTGAAAGAAGGAGCAAATCCCTTTCATCCAAAGGCAATTCGGGCATCTGCTGGAGCGGTATTCAGAATCAGCCTTTTTTCAGGCCCGTCCATAAACGAATTGCCTGCCTCTCTTCCGATTGTCGCACTTGATGCTGAAGGCAGGGATATCAACAATTTCCCTTTTCCGGAGTCGTTCGGTCTGTTGCCCGGTATTGAAGGGCCGGGACTTCCGGAGCACTGGAAAAAACGAGCCGTCAGGATTCCCACTACTCAGGCCGTGGAATATCTTAACGGCTCCGTGGCTTTTTCTATTGCCCAGTATGTGTGGTCCCGGCGCTCTAAGTTTAGCCTTCCTGAGGAATAATCACTATCGTGACGCGGCGGTTCATCTGGCGTCCGGCTTCTGTTGCGTTTGTTGCCACAGGCTGGGAAGCGCCGAACCCTATGACCTCAATACGCCGTGGATCGACACCTCTTTGAACAAGAGCATCCCGAACGGCCATGGCTCTACGTTCTGAAAGCATCTGGTTATACTGTGGTGATCCTGTAGAATCTGTGTGACCTTCAACTCGCACTCGAGTCTGGGGATAATCCGTAAGGACTTTCGCAAGACGGTCAATTTCAGCGTAGGCTCCCGGTTTCAGCGTGTAAGAATTCGTATCAAACAGGACGTCAGATTTAAAAGTTACCGAGAGAATATTTTGCTCTCGCTGAATAGTGGCCGCCTGAGCGTTTGCAAAGGCCTGTCGAAGTTCCTGTTCCTGTTTGTCCATGTAACTTCCGATAAGACCGCCCGCAAGTCCACCTGCGAGAGCTCCACCGGCCGCTCCGAGAAGGGCTGCTTTACCGCTTCCTCCGATTGCCGCACCGAGAATTGCTCCCGTTGCCGCGCCCACGCCGGCTCCGATGCCAACTCCCTGCTGTGCATGACTTGGGGGATACCCCGGCTGAGTCGCACATCCGGAAAGCAAAAGAACCAGAATTAAGAAGGAAAATCCTATCTTCTTCATAAACGCCTCCCATTGTTGATTTCCGATTTTCAGACACCACTTTGGAAAATTACAACCTGAGTTGAGGCTAGTAAAGAAATTTTCGCATATTGATTATTGCTCTACCGAATCCGTCATTGCGAGGCTGCGAAGCAGCCGTGGCAATCTCATTAGGGAAGAACAAAAAGAGATTGCTTCGCCCTCACTTCGTTCGGGTTCGCAATGACGTTGGAAAGCATGATCGGCTCGCAATAACATGGGGACGGGGTTATTTACGCCCGCCTAATGTCCGCCATATGTGGACCCTTATTCTGGGAGGAATTACTACTCTTGCCTTTGAACGATAAAAAAACTAGTAGCTTCAGCTATACTAACTCATATCGACGTTTTTTGACATAAATCTCTACTTCAAGAATAACCTAAGGAGCCCTGCCATCGCTATAATCTGTCCGGTCCAGAATGCAAACATCCACTTTATAAGCGTTGCCT
>CAZWJX010000140.1:0-265 GCA_964634695.1 uncultured Syntrophobacterales bacterium
TCGCGAACGTCCGTAGATTCTCGATCGGCAACAACGACAAGAACTGCCTGATCTTCGCTCTTTATCGAAGAGAGGCGGGATGTTCTAACCCTTTCAAGCTCCTCTTCCAACGATCGGACAAGTTCGAGGAAATCAATATTTTGGGAAGTATAATGAGTCGGCGGAAGAATTGTCCAGGCTCTGGATGTATCTTCCTCAGTATTGCCACCGGGGAAAATATGAGCGACAAACAACTGTTCCGCGCCCCCATGACGGTCGACTCCCA
>CAZWJX010000140.1:275-2811 GCA_964634695.1 uncultured Syntrophobacterales bacterium
GTTCATTATTGAAATGAGTATGCACAAGCCTCAAGCCTCTTAGCCTTTTTCTGGCTTCGCGACTCTTAGGAAGTTCCGGTATAAAAAGCGACCTGGCATTTCCAACAATCACCATCTCTATGGAGCCATCACGGGCAATAAGTAGCCCTATCTGCCGCGATATTTCGAAACTAAGGCGGGCAATGTCCCGGCAAATTTCGGGAGAAATAACCTGTTGGGGAGGAACTCTTCTTCTATAAAGGTTCTGAATCCTGTTTAGAACCGAACTTTTTAATCCCGATGTGTTACCGTAAACCTTCCTGATACCTCACCCTCCTCCCTGTGGTAAAATGTTCAAGATGCCTCAATAGATTGCAGTATCTCCTTTTCGGCCGAAGCATACTTTTCGTGCTGCGGCCAGTAAATAAACCTCTGGCAGTGGGGACAATTCATCAGCGCTTGATCCTTCTGAAGCTCTATGAACTTTTGCGGAGGCAGACTCACATGGCATACCCGACATATACCCTTTTCGACCGGTGCCACCGCAATGCCGCCTTTTTTGAGCATTAAGAATTCGCACTTCTTTTTGAGCTGTTCATCGAGCTTGTTCTTGAGTTCATCCTGAATCTTTCCCACCTGCAATATTTTCTTATTGATAGTTTCACGGCGCACATCCAGTTCTGCCAGATCCTTCTGAAGCTGTTCTCTCCGCTTAGCCAGTTCTCGCTCCATTTCTCTGACTTTTACCTGTAACGCCTCCGTTTTCTCCATGCATTCCAGCATCTGATCTTCTTTTTCGGCTATTTCACGCTTTATATCTTCCTGTTCGGCAAGAAGAGCCCGATATTCCTTGTTCGTTTTGACTTCGCTTTCTTTCTGTCTGGCTCGCTTCAAACGTTCTTCCAGCATAGCCACTTGCTTTTCAAGGTCTCTATAAAACTTTCGAAGATGATCGAGCTCCGTTTTTTTCATCAGATACTGGCTTTCAAACTCGTTAAAGTCCTTTTCGAGCTTAGATTTTTTCCGAGGAATTTCCTCCAGCTCATTGGTTAGAGCTTTCTTCTGATTTTCCAGAACCTGAAACTGGATTAAATACTTAAGCTGGTCATTCAATCCGCATCCCTCCTTTCGACTCAATTATGAATGTTCCACAAAATAAGGCACCATGGAATCCTGCTCTCCTTCAAACCAGAAAACTTCGACAGGATCGTTCATGTTTAACGACCAGATTCTTAGATCTTCTGCAAACCATTTCATCATGGACTTTTCAGAATGAAAATGTCCGAGAGCAATAACGGAAACGCCGGATTCTCTAGCCCACACGGAATCGTGATATTTTATCTCGCCAGTTACGAAACAATCTGCTCCGTGGGCTATAATCTTTTTTAGAAGAGAGCCGCCACTTCCGCTGCACACGGCAACTCTGTTAACAATTTGGTCAGGATTCCCTGCAAGCTGGCAGCTGGATATTCCAAGGTATCGGCAAAGCCCTGATGAAAGTTCTCCAAGGGAACGGGGTTTTCTGAGTCTACCAGAAAGCCCTATGCCAGCATAGGCTTGATTCTCAACAAATTTAGGGTTGGTTTCAAGGCTTTCGACATTTTCCAGTTCCAGAAATTCGGCAATACGTTGATTGATACTAAGTCTTGAAGCGTCAAGGTTTGTGTGGGCTACTATCAGATTGATCTGGCGGCGTATTAACTCAACCACGAGCTTTTGTGGATATTCGAACGTATTCAAGGACCGGATCCCCTCAAGAATCAGGGGATGATGCACTATCAGGCATTCACAGCCAAGCCCGGATGCCTCATCTACAGAAGACGTTGACGGATCAAGAGCAAAAAGCACCTTTGTGACACGAGCTTCCGGGTCTCCGACCTGAAGCCCTACGTTATCCCACGGTTCCGCATATTCGAACGGAGCAACTGCATTTATCCAAGATATAAGATTCTTTACCTGCATCCGAAATACGGCCCAAAAAGAAAGGGGGTATTCGCAGGAATACCCCCTTCCCTTTCGCAACTATGAACATGTTTTATGCCACACTGATCAGGCATAAAGCTTTCTAAACTCCTTCCCACAGCCATGCTTTCAAAGAAAAAAACTTTATTTCAGTGGTGGGCCCACCTGGCCTCGAACCAGGGACCTACCGGTTATGAGCCGGTGGCTCTACCAACTGAGCTATGGGCCCCTTAATCACCATTATCTCGAAGCGCTATTAAATAAACCCATAACGGCGACTTCTGTCAATGATTTTTCGACTCCGTTCGAAAAAACTGATTTGTTGTATTTCATGTGGAGCTTGGATAGGTAAAGGAAAGTCATTGCGAGGCCGCCATTTTTCTTCGCGTCATTGCGAAGCCACGCTCTCCTATTACGTCATTGTGAGGTCGCCGAAGGTGGCCGTGGTGATTGCTTCGCCTTCGCTCGCTCCAGCTCGCAATGACGCAAAATCCACAATTACGCATTTTTCGAACAGGCTCATGATTTTTCTAAGACCTGCTCAGAAATCTCTGTTCAGATTTGAAGAGACTTTTGTTATAGACAAAAAGAGTGT
>CAZWJX010000140.1:2821-6862 GCA_964634695.1 uncultured Syntrophobacterales bacterium
GGGAGAACTTAAAAATGGCAAAGATCCTCATAGTCGACGATTCTGCCCTTACAAGAAAGATGCTTAAATCAATCCTTGCTACAACAGAACATACGGTAATAGAAGCATCAGGAGGGGCAGAAGCAATCAAGCTTTACACACAAGAACGACCTGATCTTGTTTTTCTAGATCTCGTGATGAGGGACATGCACGGCTTTGACGTGCTTCGAAAGCTCCGGGATAGTGACCCTAACTGCCGTGTAATAATTGTTACCGCAGATATTCAGAAGACTACTCAGGAAATGGCTCTGGAAGGTGGGGCGCTGGAAATTATATCCAAGCCTTTTTCACAGGATCTTATTCTGGAAGTTCTCAAGCGCTACATTTAAGGCTTATGTAACTTATAATCCCATTACAACTTAATTAACAAGGAGTTTGTAATGGAACTTTCTCCAGAACAAAAAGATGCAATCCAGGAGATGATAAACATCGCTTTTCATAGAGCGGCTTACTCGCTTTCGGAGCTGACCCAGAAGCGCATCGAACTCAAAGCCCCCGAAGTATACATTTTTTCCATTCAGGAATTGAGCAAGTTTCTTGCCAGTCTTTTTGGAAAAGACCTTGTGATGGTAAATCAGTTTTTTAAAGGAGGTATTTCTGGAAATGCTGCTCTTATAATGAATGTAGATAGTGCTATGACCCTCGTTGATCTTGTAACCGGTGAACGGTCCGGACTTCCACGCCTTGATGAAGGCGACCGGGAAGCCCTTCTCGAGATTGGAAACATTCTTATCAATGCCTACATAGGAACGATAGGAAATATTTTAAAGGAAAACATAGTCTTTTTTGTTCCCAATATTCGCGTTGAAAGTGTGGGAGCAATGATGAAAAGCATCGTCCTAGAAGGTGAACACCTACAGCACGCGATAGCGGTGGTAACAGATTTTGTGGTGAAAAATGCCAACGTTACAGGATGCGTTGCTCTCATACTGGGATTAACGTCCCTTGAAAAGCTTCTTGAAGTGCTGAGCTCTTATTTCGGGGGGGTACAGAAATGAAATGATGTCAGGAATGGACGTGCCTTTATTGGAGGTATTACACGCTCTTCCCATGGGAGTGATAATAACCGACACAAATTTCAACATTAAATTTGTCAACCGATGGATTGAAGATAGAAGCGGGCGTTCCATAGCTTCTCTCGTAGGAAGGCATATTGCCGATGCCTTCCCTGAACTAAAGCAAAGAAACCGCCTTCAATTTTACGAAAGAGCCTTAAAGGGCGAAACCCTGGTTATTTCCCAGCGTTTCCACAGATTTATTTTTCTTTTACCTCCCATGATTGATGATCCTTCTGTTTCTAACATGCTTCAGTCGGTCCGCATTGTTCCTCTCTGGAGCGGAGATACTATTACAGGAACCGTAACATTTATAGAAGATGTAACGGAACGCACGCTTAGAGAGCGAGAACTACAGAACCAGGCGGAAGAGCTTAGAAAACTTAACCTGCTTATAAAGAGCCGTGAAGAAGAGTACCGCACTATTGTTGAAAATACGGGAGATGTGATCTTCGTTCTCGACAAGGATTTCATGGTTCATTACGTTTCTCCATCGGTAAAAAGAGTGTTCGGTAAAAATCCCGACGACTTCATAAACACTTCGTGGTTATTATGGCTATCACCGGAAGATGCTAAAAAAATCCTGACACTTACCCAAACTGCTATAGAGAAACCTCAACAGGATCTTCGTGAGCCCCTTAAAATTACTTTTAAAGAGAACGGTAAGGAACGATATTTTGACGTAACTGTTGGGCATGTTTTAAAACCCGAAAGCCAGGTAATGTGGATTCTTTCGCTTCGGGAGATAACTTACCAAGTAGAACTGGAACGGCAACTTAAAAGCGAAAGAGAATTCATCGAAAAGGTGCTCCAGACGGTTGCATCACTTGTCGTAGTGTTGGATACTGAAGGGCGCATTGTCGTGTTTAATCAGGCCTGCGAGAAAGTCAGCGGTTTCAGCGCCGAAGAAGTTCTAGGAAAATCTGTGTGGGAAATACTCATTCCGGAAGACGAAAAGGAAAGTGTAAAGCGAGTCTTTCACGAACTCCGGTTCGAAGCAATACCCAACCAATATGAAAATCACTGGATTACTAAAGATGGTGGGAGACGTCTTATAAGCTGGAAAAATAGCGTTGTTTCTGACGAAGACGGTAAGCCCCTTTTTATTATCGGAACCGGCACTGATGTGACGGAACAACGGCGTATGGAAGAAGAACTCGTTGCTTCCCGCATGAGACTTGCCTCGCAACTGGAGGCAATCCAGAAGCAAAACCGTATCCTTGCACTTCTCGGCGAACTGGCCGAAGGTATTATCATTAGCAAAAGGGATGAAGATGTGAAAAGAGTTTTACGGCTTTATCTAGTAGAAATTTTCGCTCCTCATCTGTGGTCGATCTATATACTCGATAGGGAGAAAATGGTTCTCACAAGGTGGGTAGCAGGGGGAGACGGTAGACCTTTACCGGCTCATGAATGGATTGCCGCAGAAGAATGCTGGGCACTTCAAACTGGCCGCTTTTACGAGTGCCATAGAGAATCCCTAGAGACCTGCCTCCATGGCTATGATAAAAGCAAAGGGCACATTTATTGTGTACCTATTTCTTACCAGATGGATAAACTTGGAGTATTATCACTTTTCATCTCGCATGATACCAAGAGCGGAGAGAAGCAATTCTTCAAGGAAGTGATGGAAACGGTTTCGCGTTTCATCGGACTTGGTTTCTGGAATTTCCGCTTACGAATGGTGCTTCGTGAACAGTCCGTGCTTGATCCTCTAACAGGGCTTTACAATCGAAGGTATCTTAATGAGTACTTGAAGGTGGAATATCATAGAGCGGTTAGAAGCGGCATGCCTATTTCCTTTCTCATGCTGGATATTGATCACTTCAAAAATATTAACGATACTTATGGACATCCTCTGGGAGACGAAGTTCTTAAGAATCTGGCGAATATCATAAGAGGAACGGTAAGACTCAGCGATGTTATTTGTCGTTACGGGGGAGAGGAGTTTCTGATAATTTGCCCCGATATGGATATTGAAGTAGCGAGCAAGAGAGCGGAAGTGCTGCGATCAAAGGTGGAGCAATATATACTACCCATAGCAGGAGGAATAACCGTTTCTGTCGGCGTTGCAACATTTCCCCGTCACGGGAATACCTTGGAAAAAGTTATCGAAAAAGCAGATGAAGCTCTTTACAAAGCAAAGAAAGCAGGGCGAAACAGGGTTGTTATTGCCGAATTCGAGTGAGCACGCATTGCGTGCTCACCTTTTAAGGATATTCCAACTGCTTAACAAATCGTTATCTATGAATATGAATATGACACAGATGGCGTGGGCGAATCCAGATAGGGATCTATGAGTCCTACTTCACCACCTTCTTCAGTTCGTTTCCGGGTTTGAATTTCACAACCTTGCAGGATGGGATTGTAATCTTTTCGCCAGTTTTGGGATTTCTACCCTCCCTGGCAGCTCGTTCAGCAACACTAAATGTACCGAACCCAACGAGGGCAATCTTATCGCCCTTGGCTAAGGCTTCCTGGACAGCTTCCATGAATGCCTTCAAAGCCTTCTCCGCGTTTGCCTTGCTAATACCGGCTTTCTCCGCCATCTTGCTTACAAGTTCAGTCTTAGTCATCGCTTTCCTCCCAAAAGGTTAGTGATTATAAATAGATAGCCCCGACCACCCACAACGCCTACATTATACATAGCTTATTTATCAAAGCAAGACAAAATTTGGTGTGAAACCATTAAATATCAAAGCTTACATCCCGTTAGTAACAAAAACATGATATTTCCAACTCTTAGACATGCCCCCCATAGACGGAAAATGCGTAAAGATATTCTTATTTTGTCATGCGAACCCGCCGAAGTTAATTTTCCTTCGTCATTGCGAGCCTGACTAAGTTTATTCTTCTCCGTCATTGCAAGTCTGACCAAGTTTATTCTTCTCCGTCATTGCGAGCCAGCCGAAGGCTGGCGTGGCAATCTCATAAAAAGGCGATGATG
>CAZWJX010000141.1:0-4708 GCA_964634695.1 uncultured Syntrophobacterales bacterium
ACTCCTCTCGGCATTGTCCCTCTTGATAGAGAAATCATCGATGGTTTACTGAAGGCATCCCCTATCGTAAAAGACTTACCTGAAGCTCACCTCAAAGAGCATTCTCTCGAAATTCAACTGCCCTTTCTTCAGGTCATTCTTGAAAACAACATACGTCTTACCCCTATCGTAATGGGAGTTCAAACATACGAAACCTGCGAAGCTCTTGCGAAAGCTATCGTGAAAGTAATACGGGATAAAGACGACGTAATTCTCATCGCAAGCAGTGATCTTTCGCATTATCACTCGGAAAAGGAAGCCAATGAACTGGACAGACGAGTTATAGAGAAGATTCTTGCTTTTGATCCCGCAGGGCTCATGGATGAAATCAAGAAAGGAAGATGCGAAGCTTGCGGTGCTGGCCCTATAGCCACCGTCATGCTTGCCTGCAAAGAGCTTGGAGCAACCAGAGCCTCCGTTCTCAAATACGCCACTTCGGCAGACGTCACCGGTGATAGATCCGCTGTTGTTGGCTATCTTGCCGCAGCTTTCGTCGACAATCCCGGTCATGGCAAAAAAGTGGGAGTGGATCTCGGGCTTTCCGATGAAGAAAAGCGAATTCTTAAAGAGCTTGCCTACGCCACAATAAAAGCAAAGCTCGAAGGAAAACCCCTGCCATCCATTCCTAACCCGAAAGGCAAATTGCTCGAAAGGCGGGGAGCTTTTGTAACCATTCACAAAAACAACCAGCTAAGAGGATGCATTGGCTATGTAGAAGGTCATCGTCCTCTGTGGGAGACGGTTCGCGACATGGCTATTCACGCGGCTTTCCATGACCCGCGATTCCCTGCTCTTTCACCTCAGGAATTTCCGTTCATCGATATAGAAATCTCAGTTCTAACGCCTCTCGAACGTTTGAAAGACATATCCGACATTGAAATTGGAAAACACGGGCTCGTGGTGCGAAAGGGTTTTTACAGCGGTCTTCTTCTCCCTCAGGTTGCTGCAGAATACGGCTGGGACAGGGAAACTTTCCTGGAATGGACATGCCGCAAAGCAGGGCTTCCGCCCGATGCGTGGAAATCAAATGACGTTGAAATTTACATCTTTTCAGCAGATGTTTTTTAAGATACAGACTTTTCTGACTCATGAAATGGTAAACAAGACAAGGCTCCGAACTTCATGTTGAAGTTCATAATCGATCTTTACGATAGAAAGAAAATCAGGAGGTTTCCATGAGCGATAACAGAATTATTGAAAAATTTTCCGATCTTTTCAGTGCCGAAGAAAGAAAAGAGCTCTTTAAAAAATATCTTTATTTTCTGGGATGGCTTGAACTGCTGATATTTGTTGGTTGCTGGATCTATCAATTAGGATCTGAAAATTACGACAGAACAGGGGTTGCCGTTGATATACCATTTCCATGGCGAGCTTACTTTACAATCTCTTTCCTGGCGCCCATTCTCATAACTTTCGTAATTGGTGTAATTATTGCCGCGTTCAACCGATACCTCATAGATAAAAAACCCGATGAACAGGTAGCTCCCGAAGAAGAGAACATCAACCTGTCCGCCAGACAACATCGAGTCGCCAGAATTGTAAAGCAGCTCCAGCATGTGCCCTTTCTGGGACTGCTCCTTCTTCTGGGATTGGGCGTTGTAGCTCTGTACAATCTCGATACAATCATAACAATCATTGGAACTGTTGGCGAAAAAACCGTAAAAATCTCGATAATATTTATTGTGGCCATTCTGGCGCTGATTTCCATATTCGCGATGGTGCTCATTATACTCAATTACAAGCTCAGGAAGCGCTCTATGGAGTATCGCTTCAGAAGTGAAATGGCCGAACGCTTCGGGCTTATCATCCTTGAGGACAACACCGTTTTGAACCACGAAGGCAAACTTCTTGTTCAGGGCAAGAAGTGGAAAAAGGCTCTTCCTGATTTACAGGCGAGCAAAAGAGACAAAAAAGGTAAGGATGATTCAAAGGCCATAACAAAATACGGCAAATTTCCTCCTGATGTATCCCCGGAATCAGCAGATTAGTGGTATTGAAAACAAGGTTTATCGCTTTGTAAAAACCCACCAGCTTATTTCCCCGGGTGAACATATTCTGCTGGGAGTTTCAGGAGGGCCCGATTCCATTGCCATGGTGCACATCCTCCTGAAGCTCCAAAAAATTCTTGGCGTATCGAAATATTCCGTCCTCCATGTCAATCACGGAATAAGACCCGAATCTGAAGAAGAAGAGCAGTTCGTTGTCCGCTCAATGAAAGAAGCTGGAATTGATGAAGTTGTTGTGGAAAAATTCGACGTGCCTTCCATATCCAGACAGATGGGCGTGTCCATCGAGATGGGAGCTCGTTTCTGTCGACATGAAGCCCTTGAAAGAACAAGAGAGCGTCTTCATGCCGATAAAATCGCTCTTGCTCATCACGGCAACGATCAGGCAGAAGAGCTTTTGCTCAGGTTATTCCGCGGATCCAGTCTGGAAGGTTTTGAAGGCATGAGACCCCTAGAAAAAAATAGAAGGATCATAAGACCTCTTCTCTGCCTTTCAAAGCAAGAAATTTTATCGTATCTTGAAGACAATGGTCTATCTTGCGTCGAAGACTCATCCAATTCAATGCCCTGCTTTCAGCGAAATAGAGTCCGGCTGGAACTCATTCCACTTGTGGAAGATATTTTTAAACGCCCTGTGGTCAGACTGCTGAATCGCTTCACAGACATAGCCGCTCAGGAAAACGACTATTGGGAAAAGGAAATCACAAAATCGTGGGAAGAAATATGCGTTGAAGAGACGAAAGGGAAAATCTCCATAGATGTTCGAAAATTCGCTGATTTACATCCTGCTCTACAGCGACGTATTGTAAGACATATTTTTGCCCGACTCCGCAGTAGCTCCTACGGTGTCTTTTTCGGCCACGTCGAGGCAGTAAGGAGACTTATGCTGGAAAGCCAGTCCGGACGCAGGATGAAAATAGCCGGGGTGGAAATAATCAGAGAAGGATTCAGGAACACCTTTTTTGTGGAAGCCACTGGATCACACAGGACAGACAGGAACTTTCCTGATAATGATTCGCCGCATCTTGCTACCCGGGAAAAGATCCCAATTCCGGGTAAACGTTCGGTCGTTCTAACAGAAGGAATGTATCTTGTCATTGAAACCCAAATACATCTTAATAACGGACGGCTGATAGAACTTGCCCATAATGAAAGAAACCTCATCGCAATGATGGATTATCAAGCCCTGAAGAAGCCTCTTTACGTAAGAACCTGGCGTCCTGGTGACAGATTTCAGCCTCTGGGGATGAAAGGACACACGAAAAAACTCCATGATTTTTTTATCGATCTTAAGATTCCGAAAAGCCTCAGGAACTCGATACCTCTTATAGTAGATGGCGAAAAAATTTGCTGGGTAATCGGTTACAGGCTTGATGAAAGAGTAAAAGTCACTCCTGATACGAGAGAGATTCTTGAAGTCAGGGTGTCGATTTTCAAACCAGCGGTCGAAGAAAATCTTCCAAGCTCAAGCTAAAATTTCTTGACAACCTCCCACATCATATTACATATTACCTACTACGTAATATGTGCACAACACAAAGGAATTTTTATGAATAAGAGGGAAATTCAGGCAAGCGAGACGCGGCAGCGCATAATAAAAAGCGCTGTCGGACTTTTTGCCCGTTTTGGTTATCATAAGACCACTGTCTCTGAGATTGCTCAGGTAGCTGGAGTCACAACCGGTGCCCTCTTTCACCATTTCGATTCAAAAGAGGCTCTTCTCGATGCAGTCATAGACTGGCTCTCAAAGGGCATCTACGCATACAGCGAACATCTCAAAAAGGAGGCTCAGCCGTCTTTTAACACCATCTCCAACATGCTTCACCTTATGTGTAACCATTATGAAAAATACCCTGAAGCTACAATCTGTCTGGCTATGCTTGCAACAGAATTTTCGGGCTCGCATCACCCCATGGAAGAACGTATCCGGTCCGTTTACGAAGTCTTCGTTCAGGCTCTCACACCTGTTCTGGCAACCAACCCCAGAATAAAAAATCCCCGCGCTGCCGCTATCGCTTTCATAGGATCCGTTCAGGGTATCGCAATTCAAGCCATAATGAGGGAGAAGGAGGTAGATATTCGGACCCTCGCGGAAGGTTTTGAATCTATGCTTCAGTCATGGTGAACAAAATTCTAACCCGTAACGCCGAGGAGGAAACATGGAAATAACAAAAGTTTGTGTGCTGGGAGCCGGTATTATGGGCTCCGGTATTGCCCAGGTTGTCGCCGAAGCCGGATACGAAGTGACCATCCGGGACATTGAAACAAGCTTCGTAGAAAAGGGTATTTCAACCATCAAGGCCAATCTCGATCGCGCCGTCTCCAAAGGTAAAAAGGATGCGGCAGAAGCAGCAGCCGTCTTGAATCGCATCAAAGGCACAACGGATCTCAAAGAAGCCGCAAAGGATTGCCAGCTCGTTATCGAAGCCGTAGTGGAAATAATGGATGTGAAAAAGGAGGTCTTCAAGGAACTCGATTCCATCTGCGCCGATTCAACCATATTCGCATCCAACACGTCCGGACTGTCCATCACGGAAATGGCATCGGTCACCAAGCGTCCCGACCGCTTTATAGGCATGCACTTCTTCAATCCCGTTCCCGTGATGAAGCTTGTGGAACTCATTCGAGGTTTTGCCACATCTGATGAAACCTATTCTATCGCA
>CAZWJX010000141.1:4718-6856 GCA_964634695.1 uncultured Syntrophobacterales bacterium
ATCGGTAAAACTCCCGTTGAAGTTAAGGAAGCACCGGGCTTCGTTGTGAATCGCATTCTCTGCCCCATGATAAACGAAGCCATATTTGTTTATTCCGAAGGGCTTGCTTCTGCCGAAGACATCGACAAGGCCATGATGCTGGGAGCAAACCACCCCATTGGACCCCTCGCTCTTGCCGATATGGTAGGTCTCGATACTCTTCTTCACGTTCTTGACGGTCTCCACAAAGAACTCGGCGAAGACAAGTACCGTCCCGCCCCGCTTCTCCGAAAGATGGTGAGAGCAGGATACCTTGGAAGAAAGACTGGCAAGGGATTTTACGATTACACCAAAAAGTAAAAACACCGCCAAAGGAGGAAACAACTTATGTCACATCATTTATATGAACTCACAGAAGAACACAAGATGCTTCGTGACATGGTTAGAAGACTTGCAAAAGAGCAGGTCGCACCGGGGGCAGCTCACAGAGATGAAACCGGTGAATTCGACTGGAATATGGTCAATCTTCTCAGGGAAAACGGTCTTTACGGAATTGATTTCCCTGTTGAATATGGCGGATCAGGGGCCGGTGTTCTTGCCATGGCCATAGCTGTTGAAGAACTTTCCAAAGTCGATGCCGCCTGCGGTCTTCTCATAGCTGACCACGAACTCGGATCCCTTCCCATCCTTCTTGCCGGTAACGAAGAACAGAAGAAAAAATATCTGCCCAAGCTTGCCACTGGCGAATGGCTCGCGGCTTTTGCTCTTACCGAGCCCGGTGGAGGTTCCGACGTTGCGTCCCTCAGATGCCGCGCCGTAAAAGACGGTGATTACTACGTTCTTAACGGCACCAAGACTTTCATCACCAACGGAAGCGTCGCCGATGTTGTTACAGTTTATGCTACAACGGATCCAAGCAAACCTTCTCACAAAAATTCCGGAGTTTTCATAGTAGAAAAAGGCACGCCCGGATTTTCTGTCGGTAAAAAAGAAAACAAAATGGGTATCAGATGGTCTGATACCGTGGAACTGATTTTCGAAGATTGTCGTGTACCCGCAGAGAATCTTCTCGGAAACGGCGAAGATGGTTTCCACATCATGATGAAAACTCTCGATTTCTCACGCCTCGGCGTAGCGGCTCAGGCCCTCGGAATAGCTGCCGGTGCTTTCGAATACGCAACGGCTTATGCTAAGGAAAGAATAGCTTTCGGAAAGCCTATTATTCAGCATGAAGGCATTGGCTTTAAGCTTGCCGACATGGCTATGAAGATAGAAGCGGCACGGCAGCTCCTCTACAAAGCCTGCGCCATGTATGACCATCTACCAAAGGACATGAGCCGACTCAGTCCGGAACTTATCAAGATGAGCGCTATGGCAAAATGTTTTTGTGCCGATGTAGCCATGTGGGTCACTACCGAAGCCGTGCAGGTTCTGGGTGGATACGGCTACATTAAGGAATATCCTGTCGAGCGAATGATGCGCGACGCAAAGATCACCCAGATTTACGAAGGCACCAACGAAATACTGCGACTGGTAATTTCAAGATGCATTTAATAGCAGGTGGCAAAAATGGCCACAGGGAAATAAAGGGCCAGGGGGGTTAAGGTAAATAACAAGGCGGTGGGTAGCATTGGAGGGGTTACACCACCGCCTTTTTTATTCCAACATTCAGGGAGGTAAGAAATATGGGAAAAGATAGCGATGTCGTGATCGTGGGGGGAGTGAGAACGGCGATAGGAAAGTTCGGTGGAGCTCTTAAAGATGTTCGCGCTTCTCAGCTTGCCGCTCATGTTATGAAAGCCGTTGTTGAACGCACAGGAATCGATCCCGGTATTCTTGACGACATTATCGCCGGTGATTGCATACAGTGCGCCGATGAAGCCAACACTGCAAGAACGGCGGCCCTTATGGCGGGCTTTCCCGTTCATGTTCCGGCCTGCACCATACAGAGGCAGTGTTCATCTTCCATGCAGGCCCTTGCCTTTGCAGCGCAGGCTATTAAAGCAGGCGATGCCGAAATTATAATGGTCGTCGGTGTTGAATCCATGAGCTCTGCTCCCTACTACATAGGAAAGGCTCGTTGGGGCTTGAGGCTGATGCACCATGAAATCACGGACTCTCTCTGGGAAGCGCTTCATTCCGGGAGCCGACTTTTAGGA
>CAZWJX010000142.1:0-6791 GCA_964634695.1 uncultured Syntrophobacterales bacterium
GAGAGTGCCACGGCCACTTCGTGGCCTCGCAATGACGAGGAAAAGGGAGTGTCATTGCGAGCCGGAGCCAAGCGAAGGCGAAGCAATCTCTCTCCGTAACAAATAAGAGATTGCCATGCGCCCTTCGGGCGCTCGCAATGACTCTTCTTTGTGTCATTGCGAGGAGCTAAGCGACGAAGCAATCTCGTCTTTATGAGATTGCCACGGCCGCCTCTCGGCAGCCTCGCAATGACGGCGGAAAGGGATTGCCACGGCCGCCTTTCCGCGGCCTCGCAATGACGCCCACATTAGTCATTGCGAGCGAAGCGAAGCAATCCCTCTGTTGTTCTTCTTTTATGAGATTGCCACGCGCCCTTCGGACGCTCGCAATGACTCTTCTTTGTGTCATTGCGAGGAGCGAAGCGACGAAGCAATCTCGTCTTTATGAGATTGCCACGGCCACTTCGTGGCCTCGCAATGACGTATTCGGCAGACATCGCCACGGCCGCCTCTCGACAGCCTCGCAATGACTTCCCTCTACCCGTCTAGGCTCTTACATGAAATACACCTCTGTTGTTATCCAGCAAATCAGTTTTTTCGAATGGGCTCGAGAGGCTATTTACTCCACAGCAGTTAACAGTTATAGATACTAAGATGGGTTAAATAGCAGCTGTAGAAATATAGGGCTATGGGAAACATATATATCCGGGTTGAGGAGGAGGTCGAATGAGCTATGATGAGATGGTTCGCTACACTTTAGATCACTTTACGAAGCTTGCCAGAGAAAACAGGTTCCCGGAGAACGGTAAGATCCCGCATGATACAACCAGGTGTCTGGTTTGTAATTACGAACAGATAGAGGGTAAACCTGAGTCTTTTCTGTTCGATCTAATTGTAGAATGTATAGCTGAAAGGCGACCAAAACTTGATGAGGATCTTGTAGAAGCTATAAAAGAAGAGCTGACTATGAACGGAATCGACGGTGAAATCAATTTGAAGGACTTGATAGCCGATTCTCCAGAGGCCTTTCAAGCATGGAGAATATGGGCATGGAACGCCATAAATACGGCGTTTGATATGCTATCCATGCACGGCAAATCAACGCCTTATCTTCAGTTAGAAGACAATTTTTCGGAAGAAGAAATAAATGAGAAACTCAGAAAGCTTTTTGAAAAACAGAGATCGAACACTTTACTGAACCAGTAACCACGATAAAAAGCCAGAAAGCTATGAACCTCTCAACTCTTCTGGACATTATCGAACTTCCCAGCAATTACAGGGCTAAGCAAATCAGCCCGGTGTGGCATAGCCTTCCTAAAAATTGGCTGGAACGGCTGGAAAGAGTAATCCTTTCTAAACGACCGAGGCAAGCGAAAATATTTTTCAGAGCCGACGACGTTGGGGTGCCGAGCACGAGCTTTCTGGCTTTATGTCGTCTGTTTGCTTATTTCAATGTCCCTCTTGCCCTGTCTGTAGTCCCCTCATGGTTAAACGAGTCCAGAACTCATTATCTGTTCCAAATTGCTCCCCCTTCTGACCCGCTCTGGTCCTGGCATCAGCATGGATGGAGACACACGAACTGGGAAAAATCTGGCAAAAAATCTGAGTTCGGGCCAAGCCGAACAGAAAATCAGAAATGGCAAGATATCTGGAAAGGGCTGAACAAAATGAAGGAAATCCTGGATCGGCATTTTGTTCCCGCTTTCACTCCTCCATGGAATCGCCTGACCCCCGATACCTTTATCCTGCTTTCCAGACTGGGATTCAGAGCCGTATCCCTTGATCAGAAGATCCATCCGCCAACACCAGAAAACCATCTCAAAAATTTTAGAATCTTTCTCGATCTTCATACGAGAAAACCACTGGATATCAGCCGTAGTTTTGATGAATTGATAGATGACTGCAGGCGATTGTTTTCGGTGAAAGAACCGGCCGGAATAATGATCCATCATAACCGTATGAATTTAAACGCCTTCCTCTTTCTTGCAAACTTCATGGAACTGGTTAAGAGCAATTCATCGGTAAAAATCACGTCATTTAAGGAAATGCTTAGTACTGATGGGTAAAGCAAAAGAATATCCTCTGCTCGTGTTTGCCGACCGATCCGGGCGAATTATGGAACATCCGTTCTTGGGAATGGCCGGAAGTGAAGCCGGCATGTGGAAAAATATATCTGTTGATGATCTGATTCCACTACCGGAAGGAAGTGAACTTTTTTTGCTGCCTGGAAGGCTCCCTGTGGGATTCGATCACAGCAAAAAGAAATTTGTGGTGGTATCTCAGGATCCTTATGGTGGAAATGGAAACATTCAGGCAGTTGCGGCATCGGTCGCACCCGCTTACACGGCAATTCTAAGCGCAGCTTACAAGACTCTGCCTGATGCCCCTGTTCTGCCACTTTTTTCCTATGCCGCCGTGGGGTGGTTTAAAGGACGTTTTGTCGTAACTGCGATTAGAGTTGACCCGGACGAACGACAGGATGTCAAACATCTGAGTATAGAAAAGGTAAACGAGCAGGCTCGACTGTGGATGAAACAATACCGGCACAACAGGCTCATTTACCATCTGGGCCGCTGTGCTTTAACTTACGCCTGTCCGGCAGCTCGAAATTTTTTCCTAAGGCGTTGGGAAGCTCCTCTGCCCACTTCACCGAGATGCAACGCTCGCTGTCTGGGATGCATTAGCCTTCAGACCAATTCGCCCGTACCATCAACCCAACAGCGTATAAAGTTCGTTCCAACGCCGGAAGAAATAGCGGAAGTTGCTGTTATGCATCTGAACAAAGCGCCCAGAGCCGTCGTAAGCTTCGGACAAGGATGCGAGGGTGAGCCTCTTCTTGTGGCTGATACTATAGAAACCGCTATTAGACTGATGAGAACAGAATCATCTCTGGGAACAATAAATATGAACACAAACGGAAGTATCCCCGATGTACTGGAAAGGCTTGCTAAAGCTGGGCTCCAGAGCGTAAGAGTTAGCCTAAACAGTGTTCAGCCCCAGTATTATCATGCCTATTACAGACCGAAAGGATATCGGTTTGAAGACGTAAAAGAATTCATACTCAGAGCAAAGGCATTGGGACTCTTTGTATCTTTAAACTATTTCATGTTACCGGGAGTCACGGACGATCCATCAGAGGTTCAAAGTCTGGAAGAATTTCTCAGGGATACGCCCGTTGATCTGATTCAGATGAGAAATTTCAACATAGATCCCGAGTGGTATATCCGTTCGGTTGGGTTTAAGCCTACAGGGTCTCCTATAGGGATCAAAAACTGGATGGATAGACTGCGACAGAAAAAGCCGGACATAAGATTTGGTTACTTTAACCCTTTTCTCGGTGAAGAAAGGGCTTTTGAAACATAGAGCTACAAAAAGACACAACAAAGCAGACAATCCTTGTTTCATAATGTATCATAATGACCAAATAAGGTGGATTGCAATCGTTTTAATCAGTAAATTCCTCTCGGAATATTTTTTGCGTTAAGTAAAAAACAAAAAGATAAAAAGCCACCAACAGGAAAGGAGGATAAGCCATGAAACTGAAAAAAATGTTAGAAGATCTGTTCGCATCGGTCGCCTTCGCTGAAGAAGGAAGGCATAGTGAGGCTATGGCTATGGCCGGCATCGAACCATCTATGAGATCTTTTAAGCAATGGTTAGAAGACATGGGAGCAGCCGTAGCTTTTGCCGAAGAAAGAGAATTCGGATACGCCTACGCTCTGGCAACCGATACATTAGAAGTTAGAAGTCAGAAACCAGAACTCATTACTTTTCTGGAAACAATCGGGCTCAAAGGAGCACCTGTTCGGTATGGAGTTGCTCATATATAACGATACGGGAGAATAAAAATGGCAAAGTTTAAGGTTCTTTTAGTAGACGACGAAGAAGATTTCGTAAAAGCTCTCGCTGAAAGACTTAAGTTGAGAGAACTTGGCCCCGATGTGGCTTTAAGCGGTGAAGAAGCTCTCCAGTCTCTTGATTCGGAGATTCCCGACGTAATGGTTCTCGACCTCAGAATGCCGGGTATAGACGGAATGGAAGTGCTCCGCAGAGTGAAGAAAGCCTATCCTGAAGTGCAGGTAATCATACTCACCGGGCACGGATCCCAGAAAGACGAAGAAGAGGCAAGAAGGCTTGGTGCGTTCGAATATCTCCAGAAGCCTGTAAACATTGACCATCTGGTGAAAGTTTTAAAGGATGCTTACAAAGCCAAGCTGGAACGCCAGGGAGCAGCTATCGCCTTTGCTGAAGAGGGGATGTTCTCGGCAGCTCAGGAACTGATGGACGAGGAAAAAAAGAAGAGTTAAGAGGGTTTCTCGGAATCGTAGATGGTAACCGGGGGATACACCCCTTTAAGCTGATTAAGAGATTGTCTGATGACGTAAGCCGTTCCACGAGTCAGAGGGTAACGGTCAAGATCATCAACGTGAATATACCGGCAATCGATAAGATCGGAACCGGGTACGGGAGGTGAAGAAAATCGGGGGAGACAGAGGAAATCTACCAGAACATAATGGTAAGCCACATTGCCGATATCGTCCTTAATTATGCGATCAAGAACAGCTACAATTCGTTCTATCTCAACATCAATTCCCACCTCTTCTCGTATTTCTCGTTTTAGAGCCTCTTCCAGAGTCTCGCCAACTCTGACAGCTCCACCAGGTATGGACCATTTCCCCTTACCTGGTTCCTTGCCTCGAAGTCCAAGCAGCACTCTTTCCCCATCAAATATCAGCCCGCCTACTCCAACTATGGGGCGAGGTGGATAGAGGCGGTTGTTAACATTCCGAACTAAGGTTTGCATCTCCGACATGGATGAAAACCTTCCATAAAAGCTTCTTCTCGATTCTCAAAGCGAACCCTATTCGAAGGTGCAATACTATCACCAGAGGAACATCCCGGGCGATGGAAAACAAAACTTCTCCGGTTGCCAATGTAGTAGGGTTCACGGTCGTATTTACAGGCACCCCACATGCCGACTCTGTTTTTAATCGCATTCCGCTGAGCATTAATAAAACGTGTCACATAGGAAAATCCTTTTTCATCTCTAAGGACAAAGGCATACCCCTCTTTCACAAGGAGTTCATTAACCATGGTGCCGTCGTCTAGAAACACGTAAGCTAACACTCTTCCATAGCGATCTGTTTTTTGTTCTTCTTCATATTGAAGTTTCACAATCTTACCGAGCACAAGAGCAGCATTCCTTTGTCGAGCTTCATTTCCAAAACAATCGGCAGGTTTGTCGTCGTGAGCAATCTCAGGTGCGTCAATTCCAAGATACCTTACAGTCACATTACCTTCGAGCTCGATGGTATCGCCGTCTATAACCTTAACAACTCTACCCGATTTGGGAAAGTTGTCGGCCAGACAACCTTTAACAATCATCAAAACAGAAATCGAGAACACTCCAACTACTGCCGCAAAGGAGCTAACCCATCTGAGTTTCATACTCCGATCCCCCTTTACAAACCAAAATCAAAACCGGGCCGGTAAACCTTTGAGTAAAAACAAACAGCCCTTCTGGAAAATAATTTGACCTGAACGGGTTTCTAAGTCTAAAAAGAAACTGACCATTGGGGAAGTAATTTCTTCAGGATCACACTAAAAACAACAAAGGTGGAAAGGCTATATGTTCGGACGGCTACTGCGATTCTTTGCTAAAGATCTGGCTATGGATCTTGGAACGGCTAATACGCTTATCTACCTTCGTGGACACGGCATTGTGTTGAACGAACCATCTGTTGTCGCCATACGGCAGGATGACTATCAGGTGGTTGCAGTCGGACGTGCAGCCCGGGAGATGATGGGCAAACAGGGGAAGCGCATAGTCACCATACGCCCATTGAAAGATGGAGTAATTGCCGATTTTGAAGTAACCAGCATCATGATCAAAAGCTTCCTCAGCTCAGTCTTGAAGCGCAGGCATTTTATCAAGCCCAAACTTGTAATTGCAGTGCCAACGGGTATTACCTCGGTAGAAAAGAGAGCCGTAATTGAAGCTGCCGAACAGGCCGGGGCCGGGAGCGTTATGCTCATCGAAGAACCCATGGCGGCGGCAATAGGGGCAGGTTTGCCCGTGGACCGCCCCGTAGGAAGCATGATAGTTGACATTGGAGGCGGCACCACCGAGGTGGCCATAATTTCACTTTTTGCAATAGCTTACAGCGAATCCGTCAGGGTGGCGGGTGATGAGGCAAACGAAGCAATCCTTCGATACATTCAGAAAAAGCATCAGATGATTATCAGCGAACTCCTTGCAGAACAGATAAAAATACAGGTCGGTTCGGCCATTCCTTTGGGCGAGCCCGTTAAAGTTCAACTTACGGGAAAAGAAATTCTTACCGGTATCCCGAAAACCATTTTCATTACCGACGAGGAAGTGAGAGAGGCTATCCAGGAACCGGTTGGTGTTATAGTGGAGGCGGTCAAACGTGCTCTGGAAAAAACTCCTCCAGATCTCGCCGCCGACATCTACGAACGGGGAATATGGCTTGCGGGTGGAGGCGCCCTCTTAAAAGGACTTGACGAATTGATACGTCGCGAGACCACACTTAATGTTTATGTTGCAAATGACCCCCTTACAGCCATCGTAAGAGGTGCGGGAGCGGTTATCGAGGACATGGATTATTATAAACCTGTATTTATCAGTTAATGCCGGGGGTTTAACTGCTGAAAATTATATTAACATAGGCATCAAAACATGGTTGCCTGTAACGCGTCCATCATGCAAAACAGAACACGATCGTGACATGAATGCGGCTTTAAATATCCAGCGTTCAGCGCTGGCTACCGTGAGTTGCACGGGAAGTTAC
>CAZWJX010000143.1:0-5967 GCA_964634695.1 uncultured Syntrophobacterales bacterium
AATGACTTTTCTTTGCGTCATTGCGAGCCCGAACGAAGTGAGGGCGAAGCAATCTTGTCATTGCCTTCCCCCCGTGTCATTGCGAGTGAAACTAAGTAATCACCACGGCCACTTCGTGGCCTCGCAATGACGGACAAGAGATTGCCACGGCTGCCTTGCGGCAGCCTCGCAATGACACTCCTCTTTTTTTCGAACAGGTTCGACCGGTCATTGATTGTTCCTCGTCCCCTCAATATAGATTCTCCTTTCCTCCGCACTCAAAGCATGCCATCTGAGTATGGCTTTGCGTAATTCTCTAACAAAGTTCCTGTTAGCTCTGTACCAGCTTGTGGCTTCGCCACCAATTCGCTCAATGCGAAGGTGGATCTGAACGTACTGTGATTCCATATCTTCAAAATACCTTCTGGCTTCACCTCCGCCAAAGCTGGCCGGACAGCAATAAATATGAACCCTTTGCTGGATACCGAAATCAAAAGGTGCCAGCCAGACGGAAAATCTCATCAGTAAACACCGCCCGACGGGCAGAAAATCCTTTTTCGAATCAATTTGGCGTTCTCCTTCATCAGCCCAGGACATATTAACATCATCGACGATAAAGACGCCCGTGTACCCCTCTTTGTGCTCCTTAATAAAATCTTCTAAATAACGCATTATGGCGTCATGTTCCTCTGTCCGGAAAATAAAAGGCAGAGAAACCGACAAGACGTCTCCTTCCGGTTCCGGCATAGTCCAGCTCTTTTCAACGTCGGGCATTGCCATTCTGGATGCCATAACAGCCGGATAGATGGACGCCAGAAAAACTGTAACAAAGATGAGCATCAAGCTGGTTATGCTGGCAAGAGAAGAATAATTGATGGAAATGTCTGAAAACATTTCCAGACCTTTACCCAGTGTTGCAACCATCTGAGCCAGAATATATCCCACAACGGAGGAAATAATAGCCAGAGCGAGCGCCTCCACTATGAAGAGCATCCCCACATGGCGAGGAGCAAGCCCTACACTGGTGTAAACCGAGATTTCCCTTTTCCTTTCCTGCACATGCCCTATCAGAGTGTTGAAGCAGATGGCTATCACGATGAGAACGGGTATGGTTATATCGGTAAGGCCCTGATAGCGAAAGGAGGAGAGTGACTTAACTTCAAAAGCCTTTTCACCCTTTTTCCCGGCAAAAACGTAAAGGCTTTCACCAAAAGGTGTATCTTCCACAAGCGGGATAGGATCTACGTTGTTGAACATAACACTAACAGACTTCAGCTCTCCCCCCATCTTCATGCATAATTCGTGGGGCAAGATAATGGTTCCTGCGGCCGGAGCTGTGGAAAAGCGAGATATCGCCGGGAGAAGTTCAACCCCTGTTTCTATAAGCTCCACTTCGGCTTCCCTTAATTCCTCTTCTGTGCTTTTTTCAATAAACAGAGGCAAGAGAGGTTTTCCGTTCAGATCCAGCCAGTTCTGAAATTTTCCTTCGTCGAATATGCCCACGACGTTAAACACCATATTCTGAAACACCACGGTCGGGATATTGTTACCATCAAGAGAAATCCCGAGCTGTTTCGCCATAGTCGACGGAAGAATGATTTCATTCTGGCTTCCTTCAGCAAACCACCGCCCTTCGATCAAACTCCCGGCAAGCAGCGGAGCAACATGAGCGCTCAGACCCAGCACACCGTCAATTGCAGCTTCTTTCTTGAATCCAGCGCTTATCACTCTACCGGCAAGTTTTTCAGGAGCGACCCAGCTTCTGGGCATCACGACGCCGCCCGAGTCGGAAAACATCGTCCTGACTGTTCGCCAGGCTTCATCGCTAAGGGAAAACCACAGAGGATGATGAATCATAACACCGGTATAGAGGGCTTCATGTCCGGTGGTTACATGCGTAGGCCTTTTGATGCTTTTTACGCCTGAAAAGGACATAATGGTAAATGTCAGTATGATGATCGTAACACATGTCAGGATTGTACGAAGTGGTCTTCTGTGAAGGTTCGAAGTCCCTATGTCCAGACCGATCGCCATAACCTGACTCAGTCGCACGTGCCCTATTAGCTTTGTGGAAGGAACTCCGGGTTGTCCACCCGATGTAAATGCCCGGCGTAAGCTGGTAATTTCCTGTTCGAACCTTGTAAACACAATCCAGATCACGAGAACGGCAAGGCCCATAATGATAAAGGCGATAATAACCATGCCGGGGCTATAAGTGAGGCCAAAAGCAGGATGAAGCCATCCAACGATCGTTACGCTCAGTATCAACATGGCAATAAAGCCGGCGATCTGATGGTAAACGGACACAAAGCAGAACACGAACCGCTCAAGGCAGTATGCAAAGGGAACGAGAAGCACAATAAAAAACATCACACCTGTCAGGACATCCCGTTGAGTTCTTTCGACCGACCGATAGGCATCACTAAGCTTTGCCCATCCCTTTACAAGGGAATCCCAGAAACGGCCGTAGTCCCGATTTTCAAGTGCCTCAAGAGCGTGTCCGACAAAATATTTACCCCTGTTGTAAAGCTCCTGAAGAGGCTGATCTATTACACCATGGGCGGTCAGGTGGGAAAGCCTCGACTTTACCAGATGTTCCATGTCCAGAGCCGATCGAACGGGGGTCAGGGCGCCTTCTCCTGCCATGAATCCGTATCCTTCCGGTTTTTTGTCGTCGGAATTGAGAAACAGCGAGTCTTTCGCTACGAGAGTATCGGAAAGAAGCAGCTTAAACCGTCGCCCTTTCTCCGTGAAAACCGACAGGCTGAAGGTATCACGTCCATCCATCCGGCTGAACCAATAACTTGAAGGTGTCGTTTCTGTCACGGCATCAAGAACCGTAACCTTTGTAAGCGGCGACAGAGTCTGGGGCTTGAATATGTCGATCACATCCGTCTGAACGCACGGGAACATAACAAGCGTCGTAAAGCCCTTTCTGCCGGGAATCTGCACACGATAGCTTTCTTTACGAAGAATGCGTTTGTTAGCTGTCCATGAAATCGTTCCCGAAGCTCCATCCCAGCCGTATGGTTCGATGATAAGCTTCTGATAGGCAACCTTTTTGCCGGCTACGCCGGGAAGATTAAAGCTCCCATCGTGATAGGACATGGTCATGAAAAGGCTCTGCCCCTGTATAACGCTCACTATGGTGTTTCCGGCAGGTCTGTCCGGAAAGAGCTCTCCTCGACGCATGAAAACCGTTGTTCCTTCAAGGGTTGCCAGTCCTTTTGGGCCGGCTTTTACAGAACCTCTGAGGTGCTCGTGATCAACAATGCCGGAAAGAAAAGCCTCAAGAAAATCTCCTATCAGCGTTAGATTGACGGTATTCCATCTGTCTACCTTATCCGAAGGCGTGCCCCAGAACGGCGACGGCCCGTCTCTTGAGACAACCGCTGCGGCAGGAAGTCCGGCAATGGCAAAGACATCAGAAGATACAGGATACTGAACAAGGTGGGATGGCTGACCGGTATAAGTCCTCTCTACTTCGTTTCCAATGTGCGGTAACAGATCAGGAACGAACTTTTTTCGAGATACATCGGAAGCGACGGAACGGGATAATACCAGAAAAGCCGAGATACGGTTTCTCTTAAGAAGATCGTCTCTTAGCGGAAAAAGAGTTCCCTGCTGTTTGATGTCCAGAAAAGGGCTGGCCGATGTCAGGTTTATGCTCAGGGCCAGAACTATCTCGTGAGGTTCCAGAAGTTTTCGAAATTTTTCAGCCAATTCAAGGACGGCAAGACGTTGCAATAGCTCGTCCTTTGCCAATCTCAGATCATCCCTGACCTCCTTGACCAACTTCCTGGCGAGGTTTAATTCTCTGCCGGAGAGATCTTTAAAGGACGTCTTAGCAGCCAGAACTCGCAATGGAAGAAGCCTTTTTACCCATTTTTTACCGCGACATTTTCTGTCTTCTGAAGACTGGCAATCCTTATCGCCCCCTTCGGGAAACAACTTTTCATCGCTCTTTTCAGGTTCAATGGTCTGCTCAAATCCCACTATGTCATCTATTAGATCTTTAGCTTTTCTTACCACAAGGGGATAGACGGTGCGGTCGTCTGCGTCGGTTATCTGTTCGGAAGAAAGAATACGTTTTACAGCTTCGAGCCGGAATTTGTTGAGTTCCAGAGCCTTTTTTAGATGAGAGATTTCTTTTTTCTTTTCTTTATGCGATGTGATTATTTCCCAGGCGATAGCTCTTGTTCCGGCAAAGGACTGCGCCTTTCCTGCGGTCGCCACAAGGAGTACCGATCGTTTTGGGGGATAACGTGCAAAATGTCTTGCAAGATTAAGCAAAACTACAACAGACGTTGATTCGTCAACACCGGGGGCATCACCCAGAACAAATTGAGTTGCATCGTAGGGAGCTTCAAAAATCACTAAATCCTGCTTCAGCTTTTCATCCGTCCCGGCCACAAAACCATAGACGTTGCTTAACCTCTTTCGCTTCCAGTCAGCCGAAGCTTCAATACGTCCCGTGATTTCCTGACCGGGGGCGACAATTCTTCTCAGTGCATCGGCATCATCTGGCGGCAACCAGAATCTGGGGAAAGAAACAGGAGTTCTGGTTTGTTTATCAGCATAGGTCAGAGAAACATCATTGTGATCGCCCAGATAAATTAATGCCTTAGCCCCTAGAGCCGCCGCATGAAGCCAGAATTCGCCGGAATCCATTTCGCACAAAACTATGGAGTTCTTCAGGTCTTTACCCTTTATTTCAGACCAGTCGCCACGACCGGCATAAACTAACCTGCTTTCTATTCCTTGAGGCGGTGTTACTGACAGTGCAACCAGATTTGGAGACAGCAACCGAAGTTGAAAGCTTCTGGAAGAAACATAAAGGACGGCTTTCTTCACCTCCGGAACCGGAACCTCGAAGTCGACAAACCCCACATCTTTCAAGCCGGCTCTCTTAAAAGCATCGGCGATGTAAGAAGCCGTCCTGGCAGCTTCGTCAGAACCTGCTGCCCGATCGTGAATTGACGAAAAGAAGGAAATATCTCTGGCGATTTCAGGATTAAAAGCATAAAGCGGTCTTATATTCCCAAAAAAGCAGATGCTCAGCAAGATCGTTATGAAAAATCGGGCGCACGTCATTATCGAAAAACTTTTTTAATAAGTGATTTTATCATCTGCAATCCGGTCGTGAGAGCCCTAGCAGGCCTGTCCACGTCGCTACCCCGGGTCTACTTTCTGTCCGGACGGGCGGACAATCACGATCACGAGGTATTGATTTATATCTTCTCTTCAATGCGCTCAACCTGCCCGTCACGAATCATCACGACTCTGTCCGAAACAGCAACCATCTTTAAGTCATGGGTCGCAGAAATAATCGTAACATTTTGCTCCTGAGAAAACTTCTTAAGAAGATAAATTATTTCTTCGCCCGTTTTAAGGTCAAGATTTCCGGTGGGTTCATCGGCAAGAATGATAGAAGGATTATTGGCAAGAGCCCTTGCTATGGCTACTCGCTGTTGCTGTCCTCCTGAAAGTTCAGGTGGCCGATGCCATGCTCGATCCTTGAGTCCCACAAGTTCCAGAAGTTGCATTCCCCGCTCCATGTATTCATCCCGATGCATGCCGGCAAAGATCATGGGAAGAGTCACGTTGTCAATGGCGGTCATCACTTGAATCAGGTTAAAGGTCTGGAAAATGTAACCGATTTTGTGGCATCTCAACCAGGCAAGTTCATAGGCATCGAGCTGTGAGACATCCACATCATCAATGAAGACCTGCCCTTCAGTAGGGCTGTCCGGTGCTCCGATTATGTTAAAAAGCGTAGTTTTACCAGATCCGGAAGGACCCATGATGGATATATATTCACCTTCGGCTATTTCCAGATTTATCCCGCGAAGGGCCTCTACCTGATGTTTTCCCAGCCGAAAGACCTTCCTGACATTGATAAGTCTTACCACTTTTTTAGTGCGATCGGTCACGGACCTATTCCTCGTAACGCAAAGCTACTGATGGCTTCATACGGGTTGCCAGTAT
>CAZWJX010000143.1:5977-6639 GCA_964634695.1 uncultured Syntrophobacterales bacterium
CTCCCAGGAGAGAAAGCAATATAGAAACCAGAATGCTAAGGCATATCATGGCAACAAAAGTGTAGGGTGAGATCAGAAAAGAAATAACCTTAGATATGCCCGCCCTGATCATCAGCACAATACCCGCCAGTACAAGGCCCAGTAATCCACCAGCCAGACCTCCTAAAAAGCCGTATATGCACGTCTCAACAATTAGCAGATTAACGATGAAACGATCAAGCGCCCCGAGACATTTAAAAGTGCCTATTTCCCTGAACCTTTCTGTAACCGCCATAAGCTGTGCGTTAGTGATACCAGCAAGACAGATAAGTAATGACATTGTAATGAGCCACAGATCACGGGAAGAAATGCCACCAAATCTGGAAGCCTTCGATGGACAAATCCTTTCGAACAGTGCTTCTTTGCCCGGAAAGTCGACAGCGCTACCGCTCAGATACCGACAGAATCCGACCATCTCCAGAGTGTAAACAAAGAAAGATATAGCCAGAACAAGCGATACTGCAACAAGCAGGGATCTCTGCCATCTTATACGCAGCGAAAGTATTGCAATCCTGACTATCTGAGAGAAAGGGAAGTGGATGGCTCTTTTTGAATCTTCTGTCATTTATGGGCTCCCGTGAAACTTGAAGAAGGTATAATCCCACGAGAAATTATCCCAAACT
>CAZWJX010000144.1:0-6553 GCA_964634695.1 uncultured Syntrophobacterales bacterium
GGATTCCGCAGCCTGAGCGCTTGCCTGGCACTGCTGCTGAGCCTGCTGAGCCTGCTGCAATGCCTGCTGGGTCTGATCCTGCAGAGCCTTGATTTCCTTAGTGCTGGCGCAGCCGCCCAGAAGCGACGCACAGAGAACTACAGCCCCAAGGATTCCAGCGACTTTCTTCATCTACAATCCTCCTCCTTAGTTTGTAAATAAACACTTTAAACGGCAAAGCACAAAAACACGCTATTATGCTAATAGAGTGTTTGGACGACGTCAAGGAGTTTTAAAAAGATATTATGCCCTATAGCGTACTAGAGGAAAGACTTGTACCTAACCCGAGTTTGTCAAAGTGTTTATATAAGTTATTGAGATCATTGGAGGTTGCTTAAAAGTGCTACGCTACAATTTTTTACTAATATGTTGCAAAGACTTTAATAATATCCTTAGGAGAGATTGCCACGGCCACTTTGTGGCCTCGCAGTGACACTTATACTCGCAATGACACTCATACTCGCAATACTCGCAGTGACACCTATACTCGTCATTGCGAGCGAAGCGAAGCAATTTCTTTGTTGTGACAAAGTTGGGCTAAGAAAAAATTGCCACGGCCGCCTTGCGACGGCCTCGCAGTGACTCTTATTATCTGTGTGTCATAGCCTCACGGGGCATTAAGCTCTAATCAGCGCAATCTATATTGCCTGTTTTGCCATACTCTTTTAGCTTGTTCCTGAGTGTTCTTACGGTAATACCAAGAATCTCGGCTGCTTTTGTGCGATTGCCGTTTGTGGCTTGAAGCGCCTTGAAGATCAGCTTTTTTTCCATCTCATAAATAGGCATGACAGAGAGAGTATCTTCTTTTTTCTCGGTTTCATCAACCATCTGATCGAAGATTATGTGCTGGGGCAAAATATCTCTGGATGGAGCAAGTATGTGAGCCCGTTGAATAACATTTTCCAGTTCTCTTACGTTACCCGGCCATGGATATTTTTTAAGTTTATCCTTTGCTTCCGAAGATAGTTTTTTGGGAGGCGAATTTTCCATTTTCGAAATTTCCAAAAGAACATGTTCGGCTATGGGAATTATGTCGTCAACACGTTCTCTAAGAGGCGGAATTCTTATGGGCATGACGTTGAGTCTATAGTAAAGATCTTTCCTGAAGGATCCTTCCCTGACCTTTTCTTCCACCAGAACGTTCGTTGTAGCGATGACCCTTACGTTAAGGGGGATAGGGCGAGTTCCGCCCAACCGCTCCACTTCTCTCTCCTGAAGCACTCGAAGAAGTTTTGCCTGCAGATGCAGTGGCATTTCGGTTACTTCATCAAGAAGAATGGTGCCGCCTTTAGCAAGCTCAAATTTGCCCGGCTTCTGGCGAGTTGCTCCCGTGAACGCTCCTTTCTCATAGCCAAAAAGTTCGCTTTCCAGCAAATTCTCCGGAATAGCAGCGCAATTTATGGCCACAAAGGGACCGTTTCTTCGTGGGCTGTTACGATGGATATAACGAGCTATCAGTTCCTTTCCCGTGCCGCTTTCTCCCTGAATGAAAACCGACGCATCACTTACCGCCACTTTTCTGGCCAGACTGACCAGTTCTTTCATTTTTTGACTGACCGCCACACTGGGCCGATCGTTTTGTTCTGTAATATCTACCGGCGATAGGATACCACTAACCCAGTCAACGGTCTTGATGAACCTTTCTTTGTCCGTCGGCACTACCCATACGTCATCAACACCGTGTTTTACTAAAAAGACCGCATCTTCTACACTGGGATGATCCGTGAGAACTATAAGATATGATTGAGGAAGAAGAGCTTTCAGAAGATCTGAAAAGTCGGCCATGTTCTGTAAGGAACCGTGAAAAGGAGCAAAAATAAGATTGAACTGCGCAGCCAGCGCCTTATCCGTAAGTTCCCTGAGATTGGTGAAAAGAGCAACTTCGTATCCTTGCGCTTTAATATCATCAACAGGAATATGTGGATTTTTAACAGCCGCAATCTTCATGGTTTTTCCGCCGTTGCCGAAGCCTTTTTTGCTTTTTCTGTCTTTTTTATGAATTCAAGGTATCTTAACCCCTCTTCTCCAACCCTTTTCCAGAAGGGATTTTCACATTTAGCAAGCTCTTTCAATGCAGATTCGGACTCCTCCGGGTGGTTAGCCAGTAAATGGCTATTGTAAAGCTTATATATGAGCTCACATTTTTCTTCCTGAGTCGGTGCAATCGATATTGCTTCATTCAATTTATCAATGACTTCAGAATTTCGTTTGAGAGACTCAAGGCACTGAATCTGGGTTCTCAATAGATTGAAACGTTCTCTCTGGTCTAAATCCTGAAGTTGTAATACCACATCGGATATGAATTTAATAGCGAATGCACAATCCTTCATTTCCATCGAACATTGTAAAAGGGCAAAAGCTGTTTCTCTGTCAGGCCCTGAGAAAGCTATGATCTTCTCAAAGATTTTTCTGGCTTCGGGGTATTTCTTACGAAACATGAGAATTTTGCCCAGAATAACTAAGTATTCCCTGTCGAGATCGGGAATGCGTCTGAGAAGCATTTCGGCTTTATCTAAATCACCTGTTACGTAGGCGCAATATGCGGCCGACAGTAACCATTCTTTTGGGGGCAGCTTGGAGTTCAGGAGCAATCTGTCAAAAAAAGTGGATGCTCGTGGACAGTCCTTTTCTTTGTAGAAACTCATTGCTAAAGCTTCTGTCACCGGTTCATCTTCACGAATGTCGGTTCGGTGCTTGTTATAAAGTTCAGTAACTTTCTGATAGTGGCCATTTCGGTGCTCCTCCAGCAACCAATCCCTGATCACTTCTTTTTTGAGATAGACAAAGTCTTCCAGAGAGGATTCTGTTTCTTTTCGAGAACGTGAGTTTTCGATGAATTCATCAATTTTTGCCAGAGCCTCTTCGTATTTTTTCTGAGTTTTAAGAAGCGATGCCCAGCGAAACCTGTGTATAAATGACAATCCTTCAGGAAGGGGCTTGGAAGCCAGTTCTTCATAGATATAGACAGCTTGATCGATCTTACCTTTTTCTTCAAACCTTTGGGCCATCCTGAGCATTGCAATATAACTGCCCTCAGTATCGGGCATGTTCAAAACAATGTTGTTTTGTATGCGTTCTGCGATGGTTTCTCTTTTTGTCTGCATGAGTGTTTCCGCAATGTAAACCCATAGCATATCCTCCGATGGGGCCTGGGGGTAAATGTTTAGATACCAGAGGAAAGCTTTAAGCGAGCCATGGTAGTCACGTAGTCCAAAAAGAACTTCCCCCATAATTTTGAGAAACTGCGGATTTTCGATATAGAGAGCAGGATACAGTTCAATGGCTTTTCTGAGCTGAGCAAGGGCCTGTTTGTAAGCTCCACCTTCGGATAAAGTCTTGCCCATTAACATAAAAAGCGTAGCAGCTTCTCTGGCATCAGGATTTAATTTCATGGCTTCGAACAGGGCTTTGATCGCCTCTATATACTGGGACTTCTGAAGATAAATTTCTCCAAGACTCTTCCAGATACAAATCCCCTCTTCGCCGGAAAACGACTGTTTCGATAACTCCTCAAGTATTCCCTGCGCTCTTTTTGCCATGCCCATTTTAAAAAAAACGTTTGCAAGAATGCATTTTGTTAAAGTTGCCCTGGGATCATCGGGAGCCCGACTTAGAGCCGTCTGGGCAGCTTCGGATATGTCGGTTCCAAACTGATGTAGTTCGTTTTCATGAAGCTTGTACAGGCTCAAAACGAGTCCATAATAAGCCCTGTTAATATTTTGACCCTTTTCTCTGTCAATATATCGTCGATACAAATTGGCAGCCCGTTCATATTCCTCACGCTCGTAGGCTTTTTCGGCCTCTACGAAGAAGATTTCTTCAAAAGGAATTTCCTCGGTAAAGGCAGGAGCTTTTTCCTCCTTTTTTCTGACTTCAACAGCCGGTTGTTTCTCTCTTTCGAGTTTTTCTACTGCTTCTGCCAGAAGTGTTTCAGGAGGAGGGCCTTCTATTTTGCGAGATTGGATAAAGGTCGTTGACGGCACAGCATCAATCACAAATCTGTATGTACCGATTTTTAACTTTTCTGCAACCGGTAAGATGAGATATTCAACCTGAACCTTAGGGTCCGCAAAAATAATCTGCAGAAAGCCTTCAGGTCCCTCCGTAAAGTTTATTTTATCAACGATAGATGGCAGGGTTTGAAGTTTTTTCTTAACAGATTGATCGATTTGCAATTCTTTGAATAAGACAGTCATCGTGGGCAAAGTTTTTGTTTCAACTTTTTTGGGGAAGCCACCTTCAACGACAAAATTAAGTCGCACCGTATCGGGAGTAGATTCTACGGAGAAGTCAGAGATCTTTTCTGCATGACAGTGTGAAGCCCCCATTGTCAAATCCGCAGCAATTAGCATGACGGCGATGAGGCAATTCAAAATAATGTTGGTTTGAATCTGTCCGGAGGAGCCGATAATTTTCGAATGGTATCTTTTTCTTAACGAACCGGCGTTTGTTCTCATTACGATTCTTCGAAGCCCCATGCTCCGCCTGTGAAAAAGATGATGTCTTTTATACATAAATTTCCATGCCCTTTTGCTTTTTATAGTGGCATCCAGACATGGCGTTATATTAGGAAGGCAATTTCGATGCCATTAGTCAGGTTTTTGAGCCGTAGGAAAGGTCCATTTTTAACTTTTTCATTTTTTCTATGAGAGTGGTTCTGTTAAGTCCTAAAAGCTTTGCTGCCTGATTCTTTACACCGCCGGTTCTTTCTAGAGCCTGTTGTATAAGTGATCTCTCAATGTCTTCTAGGGTCTTTTTGAGATCAAGACCTTCTTCTGGAAGTCTGGCTAGAGGAACATCTGGCGTTTTTGTCTTTATATTCTGTCGGAATCTATCGGGAAGATCGTCAATGGTTATTTCGTCTCCATCAGAGAGAATAATGAGTCTCTTTATAATGTTTTCAAGTTCCCTCACATTGCCAGGCCACGGATATTCCATGAAACACTCAATAACGTCCGGTTTCAGTCTCTTGCGTTCCCCGTTATTTGAAGATAAGGCGTGTCGTTCGAGAAAGTGCTCGATCAGTAAAGGAATGTCCTCTTTTCTTTCTCGAAGAGGCGGAACGTGGATGGGAACAACATTTAGTCGATAAAATAGATCTTCTCTAAAGGTCCCTTCCTGAACGGCTTTCCACAGATCTTTGTTTGTTGCTGCGATGACTCTTACGTCCACCTCAATTGTTTTTAATCCACCAACTCGTTCAAATGTCCGTTCTTGAAGGAATCTAAGAAGCTTAACCTGAAGAGATGTCTTCATTTCACCTATTTCATCCAGAAAGATGGAGCCACCGTTGGCCAGTTCAAAACGTCCAATCTTTGTGCGAATGGCGCCGGAAAAGGCCCCTTTCTCATGACCGAAAAATTCGCTTTCCAGAAGTTCTTCGGGAATTGCACCACAGTTTACAGGAACAAACGGCTTGCTTCGGCGGTTACTCCGACGATGGATAGCCTCAGCAACGAGCTCCTTGCCCGTGCCGCTTTCCCCTGTAATCAAAACCGTTACATCAGCCTGAGCAACACGATCTATCAGGCGATAGAGCTTCCTCATTGGAGCACTTGTTCCAACAAGTCCTTCAAAACGACAGAGTGATGCTCCAGTTTCTCCCTCTTCTGACTGGGCTTCCTTTACAGAGTCGGAAGAATCGATGGCTAATTCCTGGGAAAGTGCTTCTTTTAGTGACTGAACAATAACACCTGAATTTTTGATAAAAGATACGTCGAAATAATCATAAGCTCCCAGTTTAATGATCTTCTTTGCTTTTTCTACCGAAGGTTCCTTCGATATTACAAGGACGGGAAAAGAAAAGCCAAAACGTTGACGATATTCAAGAACCTCTAGAGAGCTCCTGTTTCCAATGCTCTCTTCCACAATGGCTGCGTGAATCTTCTGTCGCTCAATAATTTTTATCGCACTGTCAATGGTCTGGGCAGTAATCGTTGTATAATTCCCTGCCGAAAGTAATGTAACAAGATAATTATGCAAATCAGAATCCTGACAGGTAATTAACACCATACATTCCCGTCGGGAAACCATAAAACCTCCTGCAATCGAGATAGAAACTGACTGTTGGGAGCGTTGATCCTTTTCAAGGATTTGACATTATACAAAATTGCTTTGATTAACAACAGAAAATAGGTGATGATTTTGAACCATTTGGGAAGTCTTTCCAGCAGGTTCGCTACCTGTGAGCCTGTTCGAGAAAACTGATTTGAGGTAAGCAACAGGTGTATTTCATGTAAAGCTTAGACGGGTAAAGGAAAGTCATTGCGAAGCCGCCGTTTCCCATCACGTCATTGCGAGGCCGCCGCGGGCGGCCGTGGCAATCTGATGTAGCTGTCATTGCGAGGCCACGAAGTGGCCGTGGCGATATCTGCCGAATGCGTCATTGCGAGCAGTCCGAAGGACTGCGTGGCAATCTCAATAGATTGCTTCGCTTCGCTGGCAAATGACGAATGTGTGTGTCATTGCGAGCGCCCGAAGGGCGCGTGGCAATCTCAAGAGATTGCTTCGCCCT
>CAZWJX010000145.1:0-6542 GCA_964634695.1 uncultured Syntrophobacterales bacterium
CAATGAGATTGCTTCGTCGCTTCGCTCCTCGCAATGACTCAAAAGGATCGCTTCGATCTTCGCAATGACGGTTAGTTCTTGTCATTGCGAGCGCCCGAAGGGCGCGTGGCAATCTCGTAAAAAGACAACAATGAGATTGCTTCGTCGCTTCGCTCCTCGCAATGACTCAAAAGGATCGCTTCGCTTCTCGCAATGACTCAAAGGGTCGCTTCGCCCCGGCTCGCAATAACACGATAAACATTCTCCAGTTACCCGTCTTTTGAACAGATTCGTTCTAACTTGACGTTAGGTAAGAACTTTTCAATAATAGCAAAAAACATTTTGTCAGAGTCGAATTGGCTATCAGATTAAAACATCTAACGAGGGGATGGAGCTATGAGCGGTTATGATTACCACAAGGACGTTTCCAAGGATCTACTGGTTCAATGGATTATGGACGGGTTGAGAAGAACCATCGTTCACTATGGTTGCTGGTTTCGTGAAGTGGACTACCAATTAGGCATTAAGAAAGCCGTGCAGGTTGAAGCCGAAGCGGGCGACTTAGCCTGGAACATTATCGTACAACGGCTTTCAAAGGTGCTTGGGTTTGCCATAGAAGACGGTATTCCCGTTGCGCTCAAAAATAAGTCTGAGCAGGAGCTCTGGGAAATCCTTGATGCTGTTTGTGTGAACTGGCTTGCCAATGATGGAGTCTGGTTTCAAGCTGTAGAAAAGCCTTACGGGATGGACTATGCCAAGCGCTGCAACGATACCTGCTGGACCAGGTTTTCGCCTTATGAAGCCTACCGTATCAAAAAACTTATCGGTCTTCCCGACCTTCCCGGCCTTGAAGGGCTTAAAAAGGCTCTGAGCTTCAGGCTCTACGCCAGAATTAACAAGCAGTCCATTGAAGATATTGACGACAGAAGTTTTATCTTCCGCATGAACGAATGTCGGGTTCAAGTAGCACGAAAACGCAAAGGTCTTCCCGATTACCCCTGCAAGTCAGCCGGCCTTGTTGAATATCCCACCTTTGCAGAAATGATCGATCCTCGTATCAAAACTGAATGCGTTGGATGCCCTCCTGATGAACATCCTGACGACTGGTGGTGCGCCTGGAAGTTTACAATCGTGGAATAATCCCTGGCAACAACCGGCGGATTTACGCCAGTTGATAAGCATAAGGATATTAAAATTTGACCGGAGGGAACCACCATGAAGGATTTTCCACCTTTTTCGTTGAAGGAGCGTGAACTATTTAATTCGCTAGGACCGGAAACGGTCAGCTTTCTCAGGAAACGTTATAATCGTATTACACGCTGGGTGGTGGCGGATATAGTTCGAAGAAGCGCTTACCGCTACCCCAACAAGCCCGCTCTTATCTTTGGTGACATCACTCTCACATATTCTCAGCTAGATGAAGCTATAAACAAGGTGGCGAACGCCCTCTTAGCTCTGGGGCTTAAGCGCTACGATCGCGTTGCAATCCTTGCGCACAATACTATCCATCACGTTCTGACATGGCTCGGAACGGCAAAAGCCGGCGGTGTCTATCTTGCCATAAATTATCTTCTTCGCGGAAAAGATATCGCCTATTGCATTAACCATTCTGAGGCGAAAATCTTTATCGTGGAAGATGCTCTTTATGATCTTGTTTCTGAAGCCCGTGATCAAATGACGGGCGTTCAGCACTGGATCTGGTCAAACCAGGGTGCCGGAACTCCTGCTCCCGAAGGCTGGCTTGATTTTGAAACCTGGATGGCCGGTGGCTCACCGGAAGAACCCGACGTAGATCTCTACATCGAAGACCCGGTCCAGATGACCTACACGAGCGGCACAGAATCTCTCCCCAAAGGCGTTGTGCTCACCAATCAATCTCTCCTTGCAGAATACATGGGTTGTATAGTCGACGGAGAGTATTCAAGCGACGACGTAAACCTTAACGCTCTACCGATCTTCCATTGCGCTCAAAGAGATGTTTTCCTGACCCCCTTTTTATGGGTAGGTGCAACGAACATTCTTCTTCCCAAAGCGGATGTTCCATTAATTCTTGAATCTATCGAAAAATATCGAGCCACTGTATTTTTTGCTCCTCCCACCGTGTGGATCGGACTTCTGCGTCATCCCGATTTTGAAAAACGCGATCTTTCATCACTCCAGAAAGGCTATTACGGCGCATCCATCATGCCCGTTGAAGTTCTGAAGGAAATTCAGCGTCGCCTTCCTTCTTGTAAAAGGCTTTACAACTATTACGGACAAACTGAGCTTTCGCCCTATCATACCATTCTCAAGCCTGCCGATCAGCTTCGCAAGCCAGGTTCTGCCGGCATGGGTGGACTGAACATGGAGACCATCCTGCTCGACGATTTCTGCCGTCCAGTTGAAGGACCGGGCATCCCGGGCGAAATATGCGGTCGAGGTCCGCATGTGATGCTGATGTATTTCAAAGATCCCGACAAAACCGATGAAGCCATGAAGGGCGGATGGTTCCATTCCGGGGATGTGGGAGTTTACGACGAAGATCGGTACATCACCGTGGTTGATCGCAAGAAGGACATGGTAAAAACCGGAGGCGAAAACGTCTCCACTCGAGAGGTGGAAGAAGTTATTTACAAGGATCCCCGAGTTTCCGAAGTTGCCGTCATAGGACTTCCTCACCCGAAGTGGGTGGAAGCGGTAACGGCAATCGTTGTGCCGAAGCCGGGTCAGACGATAAAAGAAGAGGAAATTATAGATCTCTGCAAAAAGGAACTTGCAGGGTTCAAAGTACCAAAAGCTGTCCTCATTGTGGAAGCTCTTCCCAAGACTCCAACCGGAAAAATTCTCAAGCGAGATCTAAGGAAGACATATCAGGGGCTTTTTAGCAGCTAACATTTGATTGGACCATTTTTGCTGTGAAAGCTAGAGCTGGCAACAGTAGGGGCACGGCGACGCCGTGCTCCTCTATCTACACGCCGCAATACCTTTGATTTCAATAACATACAAACCGCTCTGACAAACCCCGGATAGAGCCTTCCGTGCATTCAAAACAGCTTCATGAAAATAAAAGCCGAAATTGCTTGACGTCTATCAAGATAATATTAAACTCTATAATGCAGCTATATGGTAAGTCGATTGTATAGGATAGTTTAATATCGGAAGGATAACTCCGGCATGGTAGCAGTTCGACGCAGGTTCAATTTTACAGGTCGGAATGGCACCAGGATCGTCTCCGGTCTCAATAGGAGCTTCTCAGTTTTGAGCCAGACCTTCAGGAGACTTATCGAGAGATATCCGGGGAAATGGCTCAGGGAAATCCTGCAGCAGTTTGTCGGTCTTAAATCGGGACATTGCGGCAATACCGTAGCAAAAGAACGGGCTTTTTCGCCCGGGAAAGGATTGCATAAAAACCGTCTTAAAGAGAGGCCGGCGGGAAGACCGGCGAATTTCAGCACTACAGGAGGTAAAGGCTATGCCAGGAGGAGATCGAACGGGTCCATGGGGAGCTGGTCCCAGAACAGGAAGAGCAGCAGGTTTCTGTGCCGGTTTTGGTATGCCGGGCTACGCGAATCCCATACCCGGTAGAGGATCTGCAAGGTGGTATGGGTGGCGAGGCGGCCCAGGTGGCGGTTGGGGACGAGGCTTTCGCCATCGCCGATGGTGGTGCTGGTGGGCTCCATGGCGTTTCTTCGGATGGGGAGGTTCCGGGTCAGCTGAGGAGGAGAAGGCTTTTCTCCAGAACGAATTGAAATCGCTTAACGAAGAAATGGAAGCCATTCGTAAGAGGCTGGAAGAACTGGAAAAGTCTTCAGAATAGAATTGCTTACAGGAGGCAGACTGTGAAAATTGCTATTACGACCACCGGAAGCGACCTCGATGCTCCGTTTTGCGAACGTTTTGGAAGGAGCCCGAAGTTTATCATCTACGATACAGAAACGGGCTCCTTCACCGTGGTGGATAATTCCCTTAATCTCAACGCGGCTCAGGGAGCAGGCATTCAGACAGCCCAGAACATCGCAAATCAGAAGGTTGCCTGCGTTGTAACAGGACACTGCGGCCCGAAGGCCTTTGCTGTGCTCAAAAAAGCAGGCGTCAAAGTTTTCCTTGCGCAGGCTGGCACCGTAAGGGAAGTCATCGATCAATTCAAGGCGGGTAAGCTTCAGGAAGCTAGATCGGCAGACGTGGAAGGGCACTGGTAATGGTTATCGCTGTCGCTTCAGGAAAGGGTGGTACCGGCAAAACGACCCTTGCTGTGAATCTGGCTTACGTGGCTTCCAGACCGGTGAAACTGGTGGATTGTGATGTGGAAGAGCCTAACGTCCACCTGTTTCTTCGGGGTAATGTTGTAGAAAAGCGAACGGTTTCGGTAAGCCATCCATCGGTCGACGAAGGTAAATGCTCAGGATGTGGTGAATGCGCCGAATTTTGCCAGTTTAACGCTCTCGCTGTTGTCGGAAAGACCGTGCTGGTTTTTCAGGAACTCTGCCACAGTTGCGGTGGTTGTATGATGGTCTGCCCCGAAAAAGCTATTGATGAAGAGGCTCATCCTGTAGGGATCGTTGAAGTCACTGAGGTCGTTGACGGGCTCACCGTGGTGCAGGGCACTCTATCGGTGGGGGTTGCTCAGCCAGGTCCGGTCATACGAGCGGTTAAGCTGGCGGCAAAAGAGCGGGAAGCGCCTCTTACTATTATCGATTGTCCACCGGGCACTTCATGCCCGGTGGTGGAATCCCTGAAAGGAGCGGATGTGGCGCTTCTCGTCACAGAGCCAACACCTTTTGGGCTTCACGATCTGAGCCTTGCGGTCGAAACGGTCAGGACTCTGGGTATTCCTTTTGGGGTCGTAATAAACAAAGCAGGGACAGGATTCCGTAAGGTTCAGGAATTTCTCGAAAGGGAGAGCATTCCTCTTCTTGGCGAAATACCTGAAAATCTCTCCATAGCCCGGACTTACGCAAAGGGCGAAATCATCACCGATGTTCTGCCGGGGCTCAGGTCTGTATTTGAGGGAATCTTGATGAAGCTTATCGAGCTTGGAGCAAAGAGCGCAGGATGAACAACGGAATAAAAGAAATTGTTATACTCAGCGGAAAAGGCGGAACCGGGAAAACGACGCTGACGGCATCCTTTGCCGTTCTTTTCGAACGTGTAGTGCTTGCGGACTGTGATGTTGATGCGGCAGATCTTCATCTGATCCTGAATCCAGGGCTTGCAGAACGCCATGAATTCTGGAGCGGTCATGAAGCACTAATCCGCAAAGATTTATGCACAGGCTGTGGCATCTGTCAGAGCCTTTGCAGGTTCAATGCGATCATTAACAAGGGGGATGGGTTCATTGTCGATCACTTTGCCTGCGAAGGATGCGGTGTATGTGTTCGATTCTGTCCTGAGGGCGCCGTAGATTTTCGCGAAAGGCTGTGTGGAGAATGGATGATTTCGGAAACGGCTGTGGGGCCTATGGCTCATGCCCGGCTTATCCCGTCTGCTGAAAATTCCGGAAAGCTAGTTGCCGTCGTCAGAAAGGCGGCTCGGGATCTTGCTGAAGCTCGCGGTATTTCCCTCATCCTTGTTGACGGGCCTCCGGGTATTGGCTGTCCTGTAATTTCTTCTCTTACGGGCGCCCATGCCGTTGTGGTGGTTGCAGAACCAACTCTTTCTGGAGAACACGACGCTCAGCGAGTTATAAAGCTAGCCAGGCACTTCAATATTCCCGCCTTTCTTTGCATTAACAAATGGGACATAAACCCTGAAGTGACAGAACGACTTGAAAGAACCGCGAAAAATGATGGCGTTACGGTCCTGGGCAGGATTTCATACGACAGAGCCGTAACGGTGGCTCTTACCAGTGGGCGGACGGTGTTTGAGATGGAAGGTATGGAATTTCGACGATCCGCCGCTGAGATAAAATCAATCTGGAAATCGCTGAAAGAAGCAATTTCCTGAAAAGGAGGGGAGACTATTATGAGAATTGCTGTTCCTGTAGCTAATGACCGGATCTCCATGCATTTCGGACACTGTGAAAGGTTTGCATTTTTTGATGTGGATCATCAAAACGGTCGGATAGTGAATCGAGAAGAAGTGCCTGCTCCGCCACATCAACCCGGTTTTCTTCCGCCATGGATGGCCGAACGCAAGGTTGATCTTATTCTTGCCGGCGGTATGGGACCCCGGGCTCAGGGTCTTTTTGCCCAATACGGCATTAAAGTAATAACAGGTGTTCCCGCTATTGATCCAGAGGAAGCAGTGCACGCATACCTTTTAGGAACTCTCCAAACCGGTGTAAATGTGTGCGATCATGGTCACGGTCATGGTCACGGTCACCACCATTGCGGTGGCAGCGGACACTGATAACGGTGCGAGCCCGAGCGCAACAGAAGGGCGAAGCAATGTCATAATTACAAGCCTGATGTCTTCTTCATCCCGTTGTTACGCACATGATATTTTCTTCGTTCCGTCATTGTGAGCCTGATATTTTGGGGTTCCGTCATTGCGAGCTGGACCGAAGCGATCCTTTTGAGTCATTGCGAGGAGCGAAGCGATCCTTTTGAGTCATTGCGAGGAGCGAAGCGACGAAGCAATCTCAT
>CAZWJX010000146.1:0-1118 GCA_964634695.1 uncultured Syntrophobacterales bacterium
GCAATGACGGGAAAGGGTGTGTCATTGCGAGCGAAGCGAAGCAATCACCACGGCCGCCTTTCGGCGGCCTCGCAATGACTTTCCTTTACCCGTCTAAGCTATACATGAAATACACTGTTGTCATCCATTAAGTCAGTCTTTTCGAACAGACTCTCCACTACTTGATTGTAAAATCGTCCTGGAATAAAAAGCCATCAGATCTTGACGTTATACATTCTAACGTGATAGTGAAAAATGCTCTTTATTTTGGGGCAGGTTAAATTGATTGATGAAGTATCGGCACAGGCCGAAGCTTCCTTGCTCCCGGGGCTGCAACCGGGGGCTTAATATCCATAAGGAAGGAGGATGGTTGAATGTATCAAAGGAAGTATGAACTGTTTTTCCTGGTGGACCCGGATCTGAGCGATAGTGATCTGAAAGCACTGGAAACCCGCCTGAGAGAAATTATGGCTCGAGAAGGTGGCACAGTTCTTTCCTACAATTCCTGGGGGAAAAAGAAACTGGCCTACCCGGTTAAGAAAAGAACTAGAGGGCATTATTTCCTGATGGAATTTGCGGGAGGGCCCCACATAACTCAGGAACTGGAAAGAAACCTGAGGATTGATGAAAGAGTTCTTAAGTTTATAACGGTCAAACTTGAAGATCGTTACGTTCCCGGTAAGGAAGAACCTCAGCAAGCTCCACAGGCTTCAGATGAGCAAAGGAAAGAAGCCCAGGAAACAACGGGATCTTCAGAGACATCGGATGAAAGTGAAGAATAAAAGCATCTAAGTAAGGGGGTTAAAGATATGGCAGTTGTAAAGACGACGTTAAAAAAGAAACGAAGATTCTTCAAGCATCGCAAAGCCTGCCGATTTTGCACGGATAGTTCTCTAAAGATTGACTATAAAGACGCTAACCTTCTTCAGCATTTCCTGACCGAGCGAGCCAAGATCGTTCCGAGGCGAATTACGGGGAACTGTGCTAAGCATCAGCGAGAGCTCAGCAGGGCGATCAAGCGAGCTCGCCAGATGGCTCTATTGCCCTACACAACCGTTGCACCGATTTAATGGGACAGTAGCAAATCCGAGGATCCCCGGTTATGAACACGGAAGGTCATGGATTCAGCCTTTTCCCGA
>CAZWJX010000146.1:1128-6483 GCA_964634695.1 uncultured Syntrophobacterales bacterium
TTTCGTTGTCTGGTTTCCGATAGGGGGATTTGTGGCAGGGATCTTCACTCCTCTTCCATCTTCTCTTGCAGTTTACCAGTGGGGTGTTCCTATGGGATTGGTAGTTCCTGTGGGAGCGCTTATAACCGGGGGAATTTTGCTGGCTCTCACGGGTGGGGTAGTTGCTCTACCTTACCTCGGGCTGTTTCTTCTCATGGGAAGCCTTATCGGATTCTATGGACGATTGAACAGAAGCCTTGACTATTCGGTATTTGTCCCTGTGGTAATAGTTTTCAGCCTGGGTGCGGTTTTTTTCTGGCTAAGGGCTCGAGGCGTAGAAGGTTCCGTATGGGATCTGATGGCAGATAAGATAATCAAGCTGGTGATAATACTGGCTAAGGAAAGGGGTGGTGCCGGTTTTGAAATTACACCCTATCTGGAAGAACAGATCCGCCGTACGGTTAACCTTATGGTAAGGCTTCTCCCCGGTATTTCCTTTGCTTCGCTTCTTCTCACCGGAGCAATTAACGCCTTATCAACTAGGCGGTTCGCTTTCAAAAATCACCTTCCGCTTCCCAACTGGCAAGAAGCAAGCCGGTGGAGATCTCCAGACTGGTTTGTCTGGATCGTAATCGGAGCAGGTTTTCTGACCTTTGTGCCGCCGTTGAGAATAGTCGGGCTGAATATTCTGATCGGTTCTGGAATGGTTTATCTATTTCAGGGGCTTTCGGTTCTTCTTTTCTACATGACCAGGTGGAGAATTCCCGCATGGGGGAGAATGATCATTCTTTTTCTGGTAATAACTCAGCAGTATCTCGCTATAGCTGCGGCCTTTCTCGGGCTTTTTGACGTCTGGTTTGACATCAGGCGATTACAGCGAAAAACAAACGAAGAAATTCCGTAAAGGAGTGATTTGACCATGAAAACTGTGGAAGTAATCATAGTGGAAAATATTCCAACCCTGGGAAGGATTGGAGATATCGTCAAAGTCAGGGCTGGCTACGCAAGAAATTATTTGATCCCACGGGGATTAGCTATTCCGGCGACGGGAAAAAACATTAAAGAACTGGAACATCACAAGAGAATGCTGGAGAGGAAGAGAGAACTCTTCAGACAGCATCTCATGAGCACTGCCGAAAAGCTGAACAGTGTCACTATCACACTAAAGCGCAAGGTTGCTGAAGAGAACAGACTCTACGGTTCGGTCAGTGCAATGGATATTCTGGACGCACTTCATGAAATGGGTTTTCAGGAACTGAACCGAAAGAACATCTTGCTGGAACAACCTATTAAGACGCTTGGCGAATTTGATGTGCCTATAAGAATAGATGCCGAAATTAAAGCGCAGATAAAGGTAATTGTAGAACCAGAAGAATAATGGCGATCATTGCTGATGAAGTCCAGCATATACCACCACACAGTAAAGAAGCGGAACAGACGCTTCTAGGGGGACTTCTTCAGGATAATAGCGCAATACCTGCCGTGCTTGAAATTCTCAAGGGGGATGAGTTTTTCATCCCCTCTCACAGGAAAATCTTCAGAGCAATTGCCGAACTGTTCTCGGAGAATCAGCCCGTCGATCTCGTAACGGTGGTCGAACGCCTTCGGGCGAAAGGGGAACTGGAGGCCGTCGGCGGGGCAGTCTATCTTGCTCAGTTGACCGAACGAGTAGTTTCGGCCGAACACGCCGTTGCCTACGCCCGTCTCATATCGGACAAAGCAGTCCTGAGGCGACTCATAGAAATATCGGGAAAAATTGCTGGCTGGTGCTATGAGAATCCTGAAAAAGTGGACGAAGTGCTGGACAGAGCCGAATCGTCCATATTTGCCCTTTCTGAAGCCCGCATCCAGAATTCCTTCTTTCCCATTGAAGCCATTGTTAAGGAAAATCTGATTCTTATCGAGTCGCTGAAGAATCGTCAGGAAGCGATTACGGGGGTACCGTCAGGTTTTACAGACCTTGACAGATTGACAGCTGGCTTCCAGAAAGGGGATCTGATTATCATTGCCGGAAGACCGGGTATGGGTAAAACAGCTTTTGCTTTGAACATTGCACGTAATGTGGCAGTAGAAGAAAAAATACCGGTCGCCTTTTTCTCCCTTGAGATGAGCAAAGAACAGATAGGCATGAGGCTTATGTGTATGGAAGCCCGGGTGGATTCTCAAAAGTTGAGAACCGGCTTCATCTCTCAGGAAGAATGCGCTCGAATTATGGCAACCGGTCAGGTTTTTATGCACACTCCCTTGTTTGTGGACGATCAACCTGCGATTACGCCGTTAGAACTTCGAGCAAAAGCAAGGCGCATCATGGCAGAACGTGGATTGGGGCTTGTTATAATAGACTACCTGCAACTCATGCGCATTCCCGATCGTGTCGAACGGCGAGAACAGGAGATTTCTGAAATATCACGATCTCTCAAGGCACTGGCGAAGGAGCTTAATATTCCTGTTATCGCTCTGTCGCAACTGAACCGAAAAGTTGAGGAGCGCCATGACAAACGGCCTCAGTTGAGCGATCTCAGGGAGTCGGGAGCAATAGAGCAGGACGCTGACGTGATTATTTTTCTCTACCGTGATGAAGTTTACAATAAGGATACATCTGAGAAAGGCATTGTGGAAGTGCTTGTCAGGAAACAGCGAAATGGCCCCACAGGTGATCTTAAACTGAGCTTTATGGGGTCTTATACCAGATTCGAAAACCTGGCTCATGAACGTTACTGGAAGGGAGTATAACCGTGGATAATATGGACTTCTGGAACAGGGACATGGAGACCCTCACGAGAGGTGAACTGGAAGCTCTTCAGGAAGAACGGCTTCTTAGCACGGTAAAACGAGCCTGGGAATCCCCTTTTTATCGCCAGCAGTTAATACGGGCAGGATTGAAGCCAGAAGACTTTAAAGGGATTGAAGACTTGAGCAAAATTCCCTTCACAACCAAACAGGATTTAAGGAATTTCTATCCCTATGGTTTTTTGTGTGTTCCGAAGGATCAGCTAGTTCGAGTTCACGTGTCTTCCGGGACGACAGGGCAGGCGACGGCGATATTTTATACTAGAAGGGATATAGCGGCTTGGGCGGAGCTCATGGCAAGATGCATGTACATGACGGGAGCACGCCCCGGGGACGTTTTTCAGAACATGACAGGATACGGACTGTTCACAGGAGGTCTCGGATTTCACTATGGAGCAGAACTCATAGGGCTTCTCACTGTACCATCTGGTGCCGGAAATAGCAAAAGGCAGCTACAGCTAATGAGAGATTTCGGAACAACCATAATACACATCATACCCAGTTATGCTTTGAGGTTCATGGATTATCTCATGGAGCAAGGCGTTGATCCCAGGAAGGATCTAAACCTGAGGATTGCCTATCTTGGCGCAGAGCCCTATTCGGAAGAAGTAAGAAGGCGGGTAGAAGAATTTTACGGAGTGAAAGTATTTAATAGCTACGGACTTTCGGAAATGAACGGACCAGGCGTTGCCTTCGAATGCCCATTCCAGAATGGAATGCATCTCTGGGAAGACTCTTACATCATCGAGGTAGTTAATCCCGAAACGGGCGAACCTGTTCCGGAAGGTACAATAGGAGAGCTCGTGTTGACGACAATCAACAGAGAAGGCATGCCGCTTCTTCGATATCGCACAAGGGACCTCACAAGGATTATTCCCGGCTCCTGCCCATGCGGACGGCACCACCGGCGGATTGACAGGATACAGGGGCGAGCGGACGACATGTTCATCATCAAAGGCGTCAATATCTTTCCTATTCAGGTGGAACAGGTGCTAATGTCCATACCGGAAGTGGGAAGCAATTACAGGATCATATTGAGGCGGGAAAAGAATGTAGACGATATGGTGGTTCAGGTTGAAGTTACCGACAGAATTTTTGTAGAAGACATGCGGCAATTGAACAGGTTGAAAAACAAAATTCAGCACGAACTTAGGAGCGAACTGCTGGTGACTCCTATAGTGGAACTTGTAGAACCTAACGGACTTCCAAGAGAGGAAGGAAAAGCAGTGAGGCTTATAGACCTGCGGCAGAAATGATTAAATGATCGTCAATGAGTATCCTTTGATGCTTCAAGCATGTAGAAGCAATCTTTGCATAGATTTTCACCGTCGATAAAGATTGTTTCCTGGTTGGGGAATGAATTCCCGCAGCAAGAGCATTTTACCGTGTTGACGGTGTTTTTTGTCTCGTCTTTTTGCCGTTCAGTCATAACGCTGGTAATCCTCTGGCTATTTTGCGAACTTTAGTAAACCGATGTAATGTTGGTCGCTGCCTCAAGCTGTTCCAGAAAAGAACCATCGAAACGATCACGACTTAGCTTATGCGGGCACAGTTAAACGATTTCTGAAGAAAGTTTCCATTATTTTTTGCTCATCTTCATCGAACAGGCGAATATATGGAATCTCCTGGATACCCAGATCTAGCTTTTCTTCTATTATTTCAAGCATGCGACGAATACGTTTTTTAACATTATCTTCAGCTTCAGCGGGTTTCTGAACGGGAGGTTGTATTTTTACGGCATCCACGATTTTGAGTTTTTGTGGTGCATTTAAAAGAGCGGCCAGAGAGCTCAAGCGATCCGCTTCTTCGGTATTGCCGTCTTCTCTATGCAGTAAAGCCAGAGCCTCAAAGAGGCGAGCATAGGGTCTGAGTTTTTGTTCCAAGGTTTTTAGAAGTTCAAAGGCCTCTTTTTTCTTACCCAGAGCCAGCAGAGCCAGTCCCAGATATAGCTCCCCTTTCAGTAGATAAGGATGAGCAATTAACCCTTTATGGCAGACTTCCAGAACCTCTTCAAACCGCCCATCTTCGTAAAGCAGCTCTGCAAAATCGGCAAAAAGAGATGAATTGCTTTCTGCTTTTAGTATTTCTTCATACCATTCCAGGCGATCAATTACACCATCCATTTTGCAAACCTTTGTTTACCAGAGACACTTTTATACGCAGCTAACCCGAACATATCAAAAATCAACTCCTCAACTCGAAAGAGAAATACACAGCAATACCCATATCTCTAGCAAGCTTATAAACATCTGGAGAAGTGTTGTAGGTCACAAGAATCAGGAACAACTCTTTTTTCACGAATTCTTTTACTTTGTTAGCTCGCTTAATAAATTCATCAACGTTTGTTTTTTTCAGCTGAGTTTTCGCTTCTCCAAAAATGACTATGGGATTTAGATCCTTGATCCCTTCACCCCATATATTTGCTTCGATTTGCTTGGAAGGCGCAATTTCAAGAAAACATCTCTTAAGGTTTCCCTGAACTTCGATTCCAAAGTCTCGCTTCAAAAGTGAAGGAAGTGCCCAGATTGCTTCATCTTCAAGCCTGTACCCTATCGTATGGGAGAGACCGCCCAGTTGCTCTCGGGT
>CAZWJX010000147.1:0-5174 GCA_964634695.1 uncultured Syntrophobacterales bacterium
GGGATTTAACTAACCAGTATCATCCCCTGGAAATTTGTTAAAAGCTAAGCTTTAGTAGCGCCTGAACTGACTATAGTGGTTCCGGGGGGAAGAGTGAAAGTGCGCTGGCCGAGTTCACGATCGAGCATGAAGAGTCCGTGGCCGCCTTCTACGAGCTTAACTTTATTCAGCACATCGGCAGCGCTGGCCTCTTCTTCAACCTGTTCTGCCACAAACCACTGCAGGAAATTGTTCGTGGCGTGATCCTTTTCCTCTATAGCCTGATCCACGAGGCGATGGATCCGCTCTGTTACGTGACGTTCATGCTCGAGAACATGCTCAAAAACCGCCGTAGCTGATGCCCATGTCGTTGGAGGACCATCTATCGGTTGAAGATCAACTTTACCGCCACGTTCGCACACAAAAGAATAGAACTTCATAGCATGAGAAAGCTCTTCTAAAGCCTGAACCTCCATCCATCGGGCGAATCCCTCAAGTCCTTTATCTTTAAAGTAGGTTGCCATGGAAAGATAAAGGTAGGACGAATAAAGTTCCCATTTAATCTGTTCGTTTAACGCATTTTTCATTTTCTCAGACAACATACTTACACCTCGGCTTTCCAGAGACCGTGAAGGTTACAGTATTCTCTTAGTGTATACTTTCCTTCTGGCAAGCAGAATAGCGCTTCAGGGGCATCACCCGGTTTAAGGAACTGACGATATGCTTTTCCCTGTTCGTCTATTACTTCAATCCACTCAATATAGTGCTTTTCTTCCATGGGATGGGCTACGCTTCCAACCTTGACCTTGAGCCCCTCAGATACCTTTTCGGCTACGGGCACATGTTTTTCTTTTGCTGCATCCACCGTGTTTTCAACAAAGAGTTTCATGGGTTGCCCACAACATACCAGCTCACCTTTCCCACCATGAAGAACTTCAACGATGTTCCCACAGACATCACATTTGTAAACCTGAAGCTTCTCCGCCATGGTTAAACCTCCTTTTGTTGTGATAGCTTTTTAGAGACAGCCCTTTGCTGCAGCAAGCGCTGCATCGTAGTCTGGTTCATTAGTCACTTCTGGAACTATTTCCTTGTATTTGATAATTCCATCCCTCGACACCACAAAGACCGCACGAGCAAGAAGGCGAAGATCTTTGATGAGAACTCCGTAATTCATGCCGAATGATGCTAAACGATGGTCTGAAAGGGTAATTACCTGCGCTTTATCAGGATCTATCCCGGCGGCACCACACCACCTTTTTTGAGCAAACGGGAGGTCCATACTTATGATAAGAACCTTAACATCGGGATGTAATTTGGTTACTTCTTCATTAAACTTACGCCCTTCTATATCGCACACGGGTGTATCAAGGGATGGGACCGATGCAAGAACCAGCACCTGTCCTTTGAAGCTATCCAGCGTAACCGTTGATAAATCTGTTCTAACCACTTCAAAATCAGGCGCCTTATCGCCAACTTCGACCACGTTCCCCGCTAGAGCAAACGGCGTTCCACGAACAGTAACTTTAACTTCCATCACCTTCTCCTTCCGTAAATGAAGGTTACCTTCACACAAAACTTACTGAAACTTTACTTAACAATAATTTTCATTTTTTTGATTTCAAGCCATTGTGAAAAAAATTGCTTCGAAAAAGATCAACAAAAGAATAACGTAAATTGAACGAGAGGCCGGCTCTAGAAGAAAGCCCAAAAAGCTTGACAAAAGTTTTAACACCATGTTAGGTATTACTACGTAAAATAATGTTTCACATATAAAAACAACAAGCACCTATAACAAGCCATTGTTCTTTGTCATGGGTTTTAGCGCACACAACTCTGGAGCCTTAATTCCTGCAGATTTCAATCAGTGAATCTATCCTTGTGTTCCGAACTAGATAATCCAGTAAGGAGGACAAGATGGAAATTGCTGCATCTCAGGAAGTTGAACAAACCAAATTAGGAAAAATCGTATCGAAAATCCTGCACATCGTGCTGGTGTTGGCAAGTCTTTACAGCATTTACATTGTCATCCATCCTTATACACCTCTTGCCAGAATCCATATTGCCTTTCTTGATATTACTCAGCTTCAGAGAGCAACTCACGTTTTTCTTCTGCTTTTTTCTGGTTTTATCCTGTCTGCCGTATACCACCACTATTCACCACCATCAGCAGGAACTTTCATTTTTTTGGTTTTTTCTCTAATTCCCGTTGTAGCTCTCGTTAAGCTGAAAATCGCTCTTATAGGCAAGATTTTATGTATCATAGCCTGGGGACTCATCGTAATTCCACTTTTCATATCCAAAAGTCGCAGAATCATCGACATAATGTCCCTACGTTTACCAGGTAGTTATGTTTGAAGATATTATAGTGAGAGCCATGTTTCCGGAGCCCATGGATATAGTTATGTCTTTTACAATGTTCATGGGGTTGCTGGGGCTTGTGTATAGATTGACAGGGCCGATTTTGCCCTGTTTGATCCTCTTCTTTCTTTTTTACAATCTGTATGGAAATATATTTCCCAGAATTCTTGCCCACGCACCCTTTGATCTGGATTTACTTCTCGGAAAGATTTACTGCGAAACAGAAGCTGGGCTTTTCGGGCTTATTACCGGCGTCTCATCAAAATATCTGGTCTATTTCACCATCATGGGTGGAATAGTGGGAGCGCTGAAAATAGGCCGCCTTATTGCCAATATTGCATCCATTGTTGTCGGTAGAGGACAAGATGCTGCCGGCAAAGTTACCATAATTGCAAGTATCTTCATGGGAATGTTCAGCGGTTCCGGGGCTGCGGACACTCAGTTTGTTTCGACCATTGCTAAACCGCTTTATGAAAGATCAGGCTATGATAAACTTACTGCTGCCGGTATCTCAGCTACGGCTGGAACTATCGCCATGATAACCCCACCCGTGTTGGGTTCCATGGCATTCATAATGGTGGAAATACTTTCTATCCCCTACTCCCACGTATGTATAATGGCTCTGGCGCCAATGCTGGTTTATCTGATTTCAATATGGAGCTATAATCGATTCTACACAAAACGTCACAACATCAAGTCAATAGAAGCTTCCGAAACGTTAGACTATAGATATTTGCTTAACTACGTTCATATATTTATTCCCATTCTTTTGATAATAGGAGTCATATTTCTGGGGTACCCTGTAAATATTGGTGTGGTAATAGCTACAGCCTTTTTTATAATTATTGCATATCTGGACAAAAAAATAGAAAGGCCCTCTTCAAAGATGCTTTTCGATGGACTAGCAGTAGGCTTTAGAGCACTGCTCCCCATAGGAACGGCTGTGGTCGCAGCTAACATTATAATGACGCTGATGGTAATTACAGGACTTCCATCCAAGTTTTCCCTGCTTCTTAACAGCATAGCCGGACAAAATCTCTTCATAGCAACCACATTTGCAGCTGTTTTCAGCCTTATTCTAGGAATGGGAGTGCCGCCCACTGCTACATATGTCATAGCATCATCCTTGACTGCTCCGGCTATATGCCAGATAGCCATACTAAACGGCATTCCTGCTGAAGTTGCCCTTCTTGCAACACACATGTTTTTAATGTATTATGCAATTCTTGCCGATGTAACTCCACCCGTCGCTCTTTCAGCTTATGCTTCGGCAAGTGTTTTTGGAACTCATCCTTTGACAACAGGAATATATGCGGCTCGTGTTGCTCTTCCAAACTATCTACTTGGATTTTCGTTTATTTTGTCTTTCTCCGGCACAGCTCTTCTTATCGTTCCCGTATGGAAAATTCTTCCATGGTGGCAGGTTCTAGCAACAGCCGGCTTGAGACTCATTTGCGTCCTTCTGGGCGCATGGCTTTTATCGGCGGCCACGGCTGGCTATCTGGCTAAGCCACTAACAAATAACCAGAGGTGGGCAATCGGCATAGCTTCTTTAGGCCTATTCTGGCCGGAATGGATAGTAAACGGTGTGGCCGCTATTATAATTGGAGCAATGCTGATAATGTTCGGCCTTATTCCCAAGAAGGGGGTGATAGCCGAAAAGGTCTGAATGGTGTTTTCAATCCAGTGATTTTTTAACGTCAACCGCAACTTAAGGAGGAGATGCTATGAAGAAGGTTCTGATTTGTCTGTTAGCCACTCTATTAGCGTTGGGTATGTTTAACGGGAATGGCAATGCAGAAGAAAAGAATGTCAACCTTATAATTGCAACGGGAGGCCTTGGAGGCGTTTATTACTATTACGGAACCGCTGTAGCGGAAATCTTATCTCAAAAGGGTGGAATGAAGGCCACGGCTATTCAGACGGCTGCGTCGATAGACAACATTTTGCTCATCCAGAAGAAAACCGACCCATCTTCAGGAACCTTTTACTGCGGAACCGTGCTTCCCGATTCAGCCTATCTTGCTTATACAGGAAAACACGAAAAGTTTAAAGAAAGCCCTGCTAAGGACTTACGTATGCTATGGGCAATGTATCCCAACTTTCTCCATCTTGTCACCAAGTCAGACTCTGGTATTAAATCCCTTGCAGATCTCAAAGGGAAGCGTGTATCCACGGGAGCTCCCAATTCCGGAACCGAAGTTGAGGCGTTCCTTGTTCTCGAAGCAGCCGGGATAAGCCCTAAGGACTTTACAAAACATGAACGTCTTGGTGCGGCCGAATCTGCAGAAGCTCTTGCTGCCGGGACCATCGACGCTTACTTCTGGTCTGGTGGACTTCCAACGGCATCAATCACAGAGTTGAGCACAACTCTCCGCAGAAAGGGATCCAAAATGGAACTTATCCCGCTTAGCCCCGATGATCCTATCGTCAAGAAGTTACTCAACGATTTTCCAGGAGTAATGGAAGCCAACACAATCCCCAAAGATGTATATGGCACGGAAAAGGACGTCCCCACTCTTGCTTTCTGGAATCTTTTCCTTTGTTCAGCATCACTTCCCGAGCAGGTGGCTTATACCGTGACGAAAACTTTATTTGAAAACTTAAAAACCCTCCATGAGAGCGTCAAAGCTTCAAAAGATACCAGTGTGGAAAACACTGTTAAATTCACTAAAGGAATAATTCCAACACATGAAGGCGCTTTGAAATACTTCAAAGAAGTAGGAGCAATCAAGCAGTAGTTTACCTTTATCAATAGGCAAGGACTCTATCCGTTCTCACGTCCTTGCCTTTTTACGTGTATTTAGATGAAAAAACCTCCTTTGAAAGAACTT
>CAZWJX010000147.1:5184-6409 GCA_964634695.1 uncultured Syntrophobacterales bacterium
GGAAAAGGTTATTTTTTCTATTGTTCTAGTGATATCCGCAATTATGATTATCAGGCCTATTATGGTGGAAAAAAATGGAGTCCCGCAGGGAACTATCTGGCTCTGGCCGTGGAGCTCGATCAGAATAAATTTTACCAACTCCGTGACAGGAAAACCTGTAGAAATAAGATGCTCACCGCTCTGGAAATTCTCCAGATTTTCAGCCAGAACCGATCCGGAAACCGAAGCCTATTATACCGGGGGAAGCTACGGGTGGAACGACAAGCTCGCTAAAGAACATACTTCACATTTAAATTTCTGCTCCGTTAAGGGAGTAACCATTTGCATCGATAGAGAATGTTTCTTAACCGACGAAGGATGCCTATCACTAAAGTTACTATGGCCATAGACCAGTCCTCATACTATGGCGAAAGCCCTCGAATTGCCAGTGTTTGGATTCCTGATTACCAGTCTCCGCTATTTAAAAGCTAAATCTGATGACTAAATGAAGAAAAATCTGGCCTCTTCGCAACGCACGGACCAGAAGTCTCCAGATAGGCGAAAAGAGCTAAAAAAATTAGGTGCTCCTAATCTTGATATTTTGATAAGAATTATTATTTAACAATCGAAAGAAGAAAGGTAAACCCGAACAAAAAGGAGGGTTGCCATGAGACATATCAACTTTGAAGAACTCAGAAAAACAGGACGTCCGCTCTGGATGACACATTATGGCGTTGAATCCTTCGCCGACTTCCTGGGCGGCGGTGGCGATATTTGGACAGATAGACTCTATGGTGAATGGGAACGTAATTACGGAGAAGAGGTTTCCGAAGAGTTGGCAAATAGTGAAGTGGTAAATGGTTCTGAAGTGAGATTTGAAAATCTGAGAAGAGAAGGTAGACCTCTCTGGATGACTCACTACGGTGTAGAATCTGTCGCAGATTTCGTCGGAGGTGGTGGTGATATCTGGACTGACAGAATCTATGCCGAATGGGAAAGGGCATACGGTGAAGAGGTAAACTAAGTGTCGTCCATTGAGCAGACGGAGGCGGGCTCATCGAGCCCGCTTTTCTTTTTCAGAAATACCTAAAAGCTGGCAGTGAACCTTTCTGCAATCAATCTTTTGCTATATGAGTTATCCTATTAAAAATCGGTGTCAGCAAAAACATAATCCCTGTTTTATGCTGAGCTCGTTCGAAAAAACTGATTTAATGGATGACAACAGGTGTATTTCATGTAGAGCTTA
>CAZWJX010000148.1:0-6360 GCA_964634695.1 uncultured Syntrophobacterales bacterium
ATTTCGAGAGGAAGACAGCCGGCATTTTTGAGAATCTTATGAGCTATACGAAGCTCCGGCGGGATATGGCTATCATCTTCAATTTCTACGGGCTTACCCTTACAGGAGAGATTGTCAAACTCTCCACGCTCCATCGCTTCTCTGATGCGTTCTTCGGCAATCTTTTCAAAAATCATGAAAAAATTGCTCATTGCCCTCCCCCCTTTTTCGTGTTACATGACTCGCTTCGGGCTGTTGCCCGTAAGCCACAAAGCAGGCAAGTATTGTCTGCCCGGGATGAAAGCCACTCACAAGTGGGCATCCGCAAGATGTCCACCTTATTCCCGGTATCTTACCCGGTATGAGGTTTACAATCCCATGGCTACCATAAAGACTCTATTTGCTCAACCGGAAACATCCATCAGGGACATTTTTATTGTCGGCGCAGGAGCCTTTGGTCGTAGAGCTGTTGAAAGGCTTGCATTACGGCATCGGGAAGCTTCCATAACTGTTGTGGACAATTCTGAAGAGGCTCTTGCTATGCTTCCGGGAAATCTTCCGGTGCCACTGAAAAAAATCAGAGCCGACGGCATTGAGACTCTTATTGTGAGCAACATTGTACCTGAAACCTGGGTTATTCCGGCTATTCCGATTCACGTAGCTCTGGAATGGTTTTCCGGAAAACTCCGGCAAAAAGGAATCATTCTACAACCGGTTCCCATTCCAGAAGATATGAAAGCCAGACTTCCCAATCCCTTCGCTATCGAAGGACGGGAAAATCAGTTGTTTGCAAGCATAGCGAACTTTATCTGCCCTGATAATTGCCCCGAGCCTCCGGAAAAGTGCACTCACACAGGAAAACCAAGGCCGGGGAATCTGTATGAAATCATTGCCGCTTCGATTCCTGAATCATGGAGTGGGCTGGTCCTGAGGAGCTTTCAGCTTGCACCGGGAGTTGGCGGCTATCCGGCAAGTTATCTTAAAGAAGGGCTGGATAGCCTTGAGGAAATGTTTTTATCTTCAGGTAATGGTATTCCCGTTATCATAGCTACGGCCTGCCGCTGTCACGGCGTAATAAACGCCGTCAGGCTGCTTCGGGCATAGAAAGAAGTTTTGTAATAAGATCTTCCAGAGAGTGGGCACATCTTTCCGAATGGTTCGATGAGGTAATCCGCCACACCACGCCCGAACCGTTTTCATTTGAGATGGTAATCCTCACCGGAGCACACTCGTCGGAAACCACTCTATAACCCGCTCTCGTAAGAGCTCTATGAGTCCAGAGAAAGAGGACGTCACTGGAAGAGGTATGTTCGCAGGCATGCAATCTGGAGTGGTGAAAACCTTCCAGGGCCACCGTGCCTCGCTCCAGCCTGTTGAACACAAAGGTTCCGAGATGTTTATCGAAAACAACGTCCGATCCGTCAAAGGCTGATGAAAAAGCACCGCTCAGAACCAGATCTTCCGGGATGCCTGTTAGGAGGGGCCCTCCCCGGGGTAAAATCCACAACCGGTCTGCACTTCTCAGAGCAAGATCCAGGTCGTGAGTTGAAAGTAGAATGGCAATGTTAGATTCGGTGGCAAGTTTCTTGAGAAGAAGCATAAGTTCAACTCTACGCGGAAGATCAAGAAAGGCCGTTGCTTCATCGAGAATCATTACCTGAGGCTCCTGAGCAAGCGCCCGGGCAATCATGACCTTCTGTCGCTCTCCATCGCTCAGTTCGTTTATCAGCCTGCCGGCAAGGTTTTCTATGCCCACGGCTTTTATTGCTTTCCATACGATTTCTTCGTCCTGCGCCGAAAGCCGACCCGCCCAATCTGTGTAAGGATAACGGCCGAGAGCAACCACGGTAAAGGCCGGCATAAGTCCAACAGCCGGACGGTCTGTGAGGACAACACTGAGACATTTTGCAATTTCACGGGGAGAATAGGACATGACGGGCTTGCCGTTTAAAGTTACAGTTCCGGATAAAGGCTTTTGCAGACCGGCGAAGGTTCGAAGAAGCGTTGATTTTCCTGCGCCGTTAGGCCCAAGAAGACAAACGAACTCACCGGCTTTCAACTGAACGTTTATGTCCTTTGCAACGACAACTCTTGAACGTTTGCTAGATCCGTAGCCGATTGTAAGATTCTGAGCTCTGATTAGAACCGACATCTTTACACCTCCAGTCCCTGACGGCGTTTTACAATAATCCAGATCACAACTGGCGCGCCGATAAGGGACGTGATAGCGTTTAAGGGTAACACCATCTGGCTTCCGGGGAGCTGGGAAATAAGATCGGCTGCCAGAGCAAGCGTTGCTCCTATGAACAACACTCCGGGGACCAGAACGCGATGATCGGATGTTCTGAAAATCAGGCGACACAGATGGGGCACGGCAATACCTATGAATGCCACAGGACCACAGAAGGCCGTAACGGTTCCACTGAGAAGAGAGCTTCCAAAAATTATGAAAACTCTGGTACTTCGCACATTGACCCCCATGCTGTGAGCATAGGTTTCTCCTAAAAGCAGAGCGTTGAGGGGTTTCATCAAAAGCACGGATATGAAAATGCCCAGAACTACACAGGGCACGAACACCTTGAGTTGTGCCCATGTGACGCCCCCGAAGGACCCGAATGTCCAGGTGATAAACCGCTGCATCTGATGTTCGGCGGCAAATTGCAGCAGAACTTCTACAAAGGCGTTACTGATGTATCCGATCATAAGACCGAGGATGAGAAGAGTCACGCTGTGCTGAACTCGCCTTGAGAAGGCAATGACAATTGAAAAGGCTATACCTGCTCCAAGAATTGAAGCTATGACGATACTGATATTTCCCAGAACACCCGTTCTTGCAAGAATATACGGAAGTTTAATGCTCCACGCTGTAAGGACTAGAACAGCCACTCCAAGACTTGCTCCGGAGCTTATACCGAGCACATATGGACCGGCGAGGGGGTTTCTAAAAAGGGTCTGCATTTTAAGGCCTGCAATACCAAGCGCTGCTCCAGCAAATGCAGCCGTTATAGCTCTGGGAAGTCTGAAGACGAAAATGATTTCCCGCCATTTTTCATCGGCTTCTGCAGGATGGAAGAAGCTTGCAAGAATTTCTTTAACAGGTATGGTCACCGATCCAAGACAGAGCTCCAGGACAAAGAATATCAGAAGCCCGGCTATCAAAAGGAGCCAGCGAAGTGTTAGCAAACTGGAACGATCGGTTAATTCTACTACTCTTGCCTCAGCCGATATCTGCAATATAAGACTCCTTTAACACATGACGATTACATCGAAGCCGGTCAATCATCTGTCGCTTGCTGGTAATCGCCTGTACCAGATCAGTTGATGATCTGGCAAAAGGTCGGGGTGTAAGATCTTTATAAAATCGGCAAGCACAAGATCAGGACGTGCTACTCCCGTCTCCCAGAAATCGTTTCCCCCGGCTGAGTTTACCTTTGCGTCATTGTTGAAAACGTTTCCCTTCTTGAAGGCGTTGACTATGGAAAATCTCTCATCGATAGATCGCAGTTCTTCCATGGACTTTACGGGCATAATTACCCCTATCCAGAAATCAGCATCACGAGCCCGTTCGATCACCGCTTCGGTTGCTACGGTCATTACTCCGGTGGACTTATCGTCGTCCCAGAGGTATTTCCCTCCTGCATCCTGAATGAACTTTGCTACATAACCTCCCCCACCGGGTACATGCCACGAGCCGCGAATGGGAGCGTTGCAAAATACCGTGGGACGGTAGGGCACGCTCTTTACCTTCTCGGCCAGAAGGTTATACTTAGATACAATATCCTGAAAGACGCGCTCTGCTTCCGCTTCTTTGTTAAAAAAAGCTGCGAGAAATTTGATCCATTCAGCTCGCCCCAGGGGATGGTTTTCCATGTGAGTAGCAACTATGACAGGCTTGAATCCTCCTTCGATAAGTTTGGGATGCTGATCCAGAGCCGGATTCCCCGTTCCGTACAGGATTACAATGTCGGGTTTTAAAGCCAGCAATCGTTCTTCGTCGAACCTCAGCCCCATTCCTCTGCCTTTGCCAACTTTTGTTATTTTCCCCTGCTGGATAAGTGAAGCAACTTCAGGAGTGTGGACCCAATCGGGTTCGCCAATACCCACAATGGAATTTTGAACGCCGATCATGGGAAAGAAGGCAACAAACGTTGTTGAAAGAACTGCGACTCGCTCTACCGGGGTGCGGATCACTATAGCTCCGGGTGGGATATCTCCAGGGACGGGCTTATCTCTGGGCACAAGAATATATACGAACCCCTCCTGGGCGCCTCGCCAGGGATTTTTGACCTCCAGTTTTTTATAATCACCATGGTAAGTTATGTTGAAACACCGGGCAAATTCTACAGCGGGAAATGCTTCGGTTGAATATCCCCACACACAGACCGTAAAAAACAGAACGGCTATCAAACCAGGTGCCTTGACTCTCATGGTTTATCTCCCAATGCACAAAAAAACCTCAGAATTTACCATTCTGAGGCCTGCACCCAGTTTCTTCGCCCTCACCTGTGTCCACCCCGTATTAACCCCGAGGAGGACCACCTTCCTATCAGGCAGGTCTTCTGACTTACGGATCAACCTACTCTCCGGACCTTCCCATCTTGCTAAAGCAAGACAGTGGTTTCGCCCGGATTTCGTCCCCGTTCACAGCGGCGGGACCGTTCCCGATTCTCACGGGATTCCCTTTTAAGCATTTCTGCACCTGATAGGCTCACAAGGAAAATAAAATAACCGGCTCTGCAATGTCAACTGCTAATGGAGCCTGTCCGAAAAATGCGTAACTGTATAGTTTTGTGTCATTGCGAGCCCAAGCGCATGGGTCATTGCGGGCCCGAGCGGCTTACCCATGAGTCATTGCGAGCCGGAGCGGCTTACCCATGAGTCATTGCGAGCCGGAGCGACTTACCCATGAGTCATTGCGAGCCGGAGCGAAGCGAAGGCGAAGCAATCTCTTGTTGTTCTTTTCCGTGTTATTGCGAGGAGCGAAGCAAAGAAGCAATCTCATCATTGAGATTGCCACGCGCCCTTCGGGCGCTCGCAATGACGCAACAGGAAAGGGCGGCCTCGCAATGACGCTCCTCTTTTTTTTCGAACAGGTTCACCGCTAATGAACGTCCGGCAAATGTCTCACTATAAAACCCTGTTTCTGAAAGGATAAGCCCGCACCTAAATTTTCTTCTTTTTTATCGTTTTAAAGCGGCGGTTGATGTTGGGCTATAGTAACAGCTCCCCAGTCTTCTACCCACAAAAGGTCTTCTGTAAAGAACAGGCTGAGTTCTAACTTGCGAAGAAGGTTGGGCCAAAGGAATCTTGGAAATCCGCACACTATTATCCGATTGCAAAGCCACCAGGAGCTATTGTCGAAAACAGATCTAAGAGACGGCCATTCCAGATTCATCATTACTAGCGGAATTCGAGAAGCGTTTACGGGCAAGAGTCCGTTAGCGGCTATAAAACTGAGTTTTGAGTGCAAATTATTTAACCTTGCGTTTTGCTCGGCCTCTTTTATTGCGATAAGACTTATGTCGGAAGCAATTGCCCGACCTGCGCCCAGAAGCAAAGCTGCGATTGCCAGAATTCCGCATCCCGTTCCCAGATCGAACACAATGTGCGGCTTATGTTTAGCAAATGCTTTTTCCATAGCAAGCAAACAGGCCTGAGTAGAAGGATGCAGGCCGGATCCGAAGGAAATCGAAGGGAGCAGTTTTATTTGTCTTTCCTCACCAGAAGTTGCGGCAGCTACCATGTTCGATGCCAGCAGGATAGAGAAGCACCCTACCTGTGTATGTGGAACAAACCGTTGCCAGGCGCTGAGAGGAAATTCAAATCTCTGGCTAAAACGTAATGCGGTGCCCTGTACTTTAAGAAATTCATCAAAATAGCTATCCACGTCTCTTGAAAAAAAGAAATAACACCATCTTCCTTCTCTATGCATCCCTCTGTAATCTGGATGAACAGGCTCCCTGTAGAGAAGGGAGTTATTGCTCCATTCACACTCATAAACAAAGATTCGAACGTTTTCCATTGTCTATGTTTACCGACGCCGGTGAATTTTTCTGAGTGTTTAAGATACCGTAAAAATTGCCAGACAGAGAAAAAGTGTCCTGTCTTTCCTCGATGAAGAAACTAATGACTCCTGGATCGGGAAGAAAGTTGTTCAACCTCCCCAGAGATCTTTTCAAAGGGAGCATAGAAGTTAACAAAAAATAATATAACTCCGGCGACAAAAGGCAGGAAGTAATAAAAGATTCTGTAGAGCATCACAGCTATAAGGCTTTTTTCATATTCAACACCGAAGTAATAAAAGACACTCACCATAGAACCTTCCATCAAGCCGACGCCACCGGGAATAATCGACACGCTACTTATAAACAGACTTACACA
>CAZWJX010000149.1:0-6350 GCA_964634695.1 uncultured Syntrophobacterales bacterium
GATTGCTTCGCCGCTTCGCTCCTCGCAATGACGAATGTAGGTGTCATTGCGAGGCCGCCACAAGGCGGCCGTGGCAATCTCATCGAAGGCGTCATTGCGAGCGCCCGAAGGGCGCGTGGCAATCTCATAAAAGAAGAACAGAGAGATTGCTTCGCCTTCGCTTTGCTCCGGCTCGCAATGACACGAGTGAGTAACGTCGTTCGGGCTCGCAATGACGTTGCAATGCAATGACGTTGCAATGACGTTGTAACAAGGCTCTCAGTGACGTAAAGGGATCAAAAACGGAATAACGTGCTTGAGATTGGAAGAAAACAAAAATAGAGAATCCTTCCGGGATAGAGTCTGATGACAGATCAGGTAATTGACTGGGGTAAAGAGGTTCTCGCCATTGAAGCAGAGGCTCTTTTTGCTGTGAGAGATCGGCTGGGAGATGAATTTTCCCGGGCGGTCTCTCTCATGAGGCAATGCCGGGGTAGAGTCATAACGGTAGGAATCGGCAAATCCGGCATAGTGGCCAGAAAAGTAGCCGCTACTCTCAGCAGTACCGGAACACCGGCTTTCTTTCTTCACCCTTCGGAGGCTCTGCATGGCGATCTTGGAATGGCTCGCTCAGAAGATATTCTGCTTGTCATTTCCAACAGTGGAGAAACGGACGAAATCTGTCAGATTATTCGAGTGCTTAAGCCTCTGGGAGTCAAAACGATAGCTCTTACCGGTAACAGACATTCCCGAATTGCTACCATGAGCGATGTGGTGATTGATGTGTCGGTTCCAAGGGAAGCTTGCCCGCTGGGGCTTGCTCCCACATCCAGCACAACGGCATCCCTTGCCGTCGGTGATGCTCTTGCGGTGGTTCTTGCTCGACTTAAGAATTTCAGTTCCAGAGATTTCCATCGATTCCATCCGGGGGGGCACCTCGGGCAGCGGCTTCGAGTTCCGCTTGTTGAGATTATGCGGCGAGGAGACGACATACCCTGGGTCGGGTCTGAAGACTCCGTTTCGGAAGCTATTGATGAAATGAACGCAAAAGGGCTGGGGGCCACTCTTGTAATGAAATCAGGAGCGCATAGCGAACATAAGGAACTCTGCGGAATCTTTACCGATGGAGACCTCCGTCGTGCCATTACCAGATGGGGGCAGGGGCTGTACAGACTCAGAGTAAAAGAAGTAATGACTCCTACTCCGAAGACCATCGCAATAGATTGCTTCGTATCGGACGCACTCGAAATGATGGAGCAACATCTCATTACGGTTCTACCGGTTGTGGACGAAAAGGGAATTGTGCAGGGAATCATCCACTTGCACGATCTTCTCGGCAAAGGAAAGATTCAGTTCACCATGGACGATTTGTTTTAATTATGTACGGTCAGATTATTCGCTTTCTTGTCATAATTTTTATTTACTCCGTTCAGCCCGCAGATATAAAGCCGCCCGTTTCTCCCATGGCAAGCTTGATCCTGTTCGTGGTGCAGTTTCTTCTGTTTTATATGCTGTGTCGAACTGTGTTTGCACGGAAGGAAAGATTTTTCACGGGTTCCCCGGAGGATTACGACCGAACGGAGAGTTTCCTTGGACTTGCCATAATCCCTTTTTATGCCTTTTTGATCTACGGCATAAACATCAAATATCTGCTTTCGGGGTTTTCTTTATTTTCAAAATCTACCACTCTGTCGAATCTGTTCGGAATTTTTCTTTATTTCGCTTATCTGGCTATTCTCTGGCATACGGCCTACCCCATCTTTCTGAAAATCTTCAGGAGTCACATGACGGCTCGAGACTATATAGAATCGAAAATTCGATTTTACACCGGGATGATTTTACCATGGCTTGTGCTGTCCCTTCTTTCGGACGCTGTGGACTACGCCATCCCCTGGCGGTTTTTTAAAACCGAAGAAGGACATCTTTTCGTGATTATCCTGGGCTTTGTGGCCTTTTCTATGTTCGGGGTGAACATTATAGTGAAACTCTGGCAGTGCAAGCCTATCCCGAAAAGCCAGATAAGGGAGACTATCGAAAGATTTCTGGCTCTACATAGTTTTCCGGTAAGAGATTTACTTTTCTGGTCGTCTTTTGGCGATAGAGCTCTAACGGCCGGGATTATAGGCTTTTCCCCGGGAGCTCGCTATATTCTTATTACCCCTGCGCTTATTCAGATTCTTGACCACGATGAAATGCTCGCCGTCATTGCTCATGAGATGGGACATGTGAGAAAGTTTCACATTCCCTTTTATCTTGTGCTTTTTGTGGGGTATATTTTAATCGTCTATGCTCTAAGCGATCTGGTAATTCTCTGGCTTCTCAGCCGAAAGAGCCTTATAGCTTTAGTAGCTCAGCCGGGCGTTCTCCCGACAACTTTTTTTTCCATAATGTCAACTCTTCCGTTCCTGCTGTTTCTTATACTCTATTTTCGCTATCTCTTCGGGTATTTTTCCAGAAACTGTGAGCGACAGGCGGATCTCTACGCTCTGGAGCTTCTGAAAACCCCCGTCCCGCTCATAAGCGCTCTGAGGAAAATAGCTTTTTTCAGCGGCTATCGAGAAGATAAATCCAACTGGCACCACTACGGCATTATCGAGCGTATTGAATTCCTTAAGGACGCTGCACTGAATCCGGCGATCGGAGAAGCTCATAATAAACGTCTTTCTTTTCATATTAAGGTCTGGTTTGTTGCGGTGGTCGTGCTTGTAGTGTCAGGGATCTTGGTTAAGAAAACCTCCTGGTTCGAAAGAGCAACGCTCGACACAAATCTTAAGATAGTTGCTGCTGCGGTAAATCAATCTGCTGATGATCCGCTGTTTTACGCCGGATACGGCGGCTATTTAATTGAAAAAGGTTCTTACGATTATGCCGAAAAGGTTCTTCTGCATGGCCTGAAGCTTTTCAGAGATAATCCGGAAATCTTGAACAGCCTTGCGTGGCTTTATGCTACGGCTCCTCCGCCCTTCAGAAAACCTGATAAAGCTGTAGAGTTGGCGGAGCAGGCAACGAAACTGAGTCCCCGAAGTCCTCACATCTGGGATACTCTTGCTGAAGCCTACTACGCAAAGGGCGCTTATCACAAAGCCCTTTCGGCAATAAATAAAGCAATCGCTCTGGCTTCCCCGCCTGACGATTATTATCTACGGCAAAAAGAAAAGATTGAAAAAAAGTTAAGAGAATGATAACCACCACTATCAGGAGAAGGCTATTAATAACTTTTAGCTAAAATGACGATACTGGCTGTCATTGCGAGCCCTCTTCCCGCCGGCGTCATTGCGAGCCCGAACGAAGTGAGGGCGAAGCAATCACCACTCGCCTTTCGGGCGCTCGCAATGACGGAGTGGGATTGCCACGGCTACTTCGCAGCCTCGCAATGACGAAATGGGGAACGGCGGTCTCGCAATGACAGAAAGGAAGAAAACAGGGAGGAAGGCTATGTCTGGAAAACTACGATGGCTTTTAGCGCTGTTGTCGTTATGTGGCATAGCAATAACTTCTTACACATCGGAACTTTACGCCAGAGACAGGGCCTGTGTGCCTTTCTTTCTGCGCACCGAAGACGGTAAGATTATAAATCCCATTACGGGGGAAAACGCTGATCAACCTTACAGTCCAAGGCAAACTTGCGGCGCATGTCACAATTATGACGAGATAACAAAAGGTTATCACTTTCAGCAGGGATGGGATCGGATTAAGGACAATTTTGATCCCAAAAGGCCGTGGGTGTTGTCCGATGGCATGATGGGTAAATTCTGACCTCCTTCCTATCGCCAGTTGGCGAAAAAGCACAATAAGACTCCGGACGAAATAGATATAACCGTTTTTGAGTGGGCAAGTAACGGTCCTACAGATCCAAAGCAAATAGGTCAGTCCGGTTGTGGGGGCTGTCATCCGGGCGGAGGCGGGCTTGAATTTGATCGCGATGGGAAGCGCTATGACAGGAGGCTCAAGGAAGAACCCGAGCTGGCAAAAAGCCTTGACGGAGACTACTACAAGAGCAAGTGGGACAAAACTGGAGTAATCGAAGCTGATTGTCTTATCTGTCACCTTCCCGGCTATGATTTCAAAGAAAGAAATAAGCAGTTAAAATTTTTAAATTTCAAATGGGCATCTACTGCGGCATCAGGTATCGGGCAGGTAAAAGGTTTTGTTAAAGACGGCGAAACGCCTGTTGTGACCTACAATAAACGCCTTTTCAATGACGATGGTAAGATCGTTCTTCCTCTTGCTTATCCCCCGCCTTCGGAAAACTGTAATTTCTGTCACGGTATATCCGATGCGAAAAAACGTGGATTTTCCTGGAATGACAGGAAAAACCACGACGTTCATAATGCAAGGGGATTGAATTGCGCCGATTGCCATCCTTCGATCGATGACCCGAAGCTGGGCGTAAAGAAAATTAACCACCAGTTCGCCAAAGGCAATGAAAATGTTTCGACGGTAAGGGATGATCTTGACAATACCATTATGACCTGCCGAGAATGTCACAGCAAGGGTTACATGGGAGCGCCAAGACCGAGGCATCTTTCGGTGCGTCCTAATCATCTGGAAAAGCTTGCATGCGAATTCTGCCATATACCGACTCTTCACATAGCCGCCGGTGAGGGATTTGATGTAACAACCGGCCAGATGGTCAACTATCCGAAGTTTAATCTTAAAGATTTATCGAACTCCCCCAAATCTGTTGGAGCCTATTTCGACTGGCATCCTAGATACGGTAGAATCAAAAACGGTCTGCTTGCTCCCGTAAATCCACTCCTTCCCGTGTTTTATACCAATCTCGACAAAGACGGGATTTACTATCCGCTTTTCATGAGGGAGATCAAAAAAGCCTACGACAGGATAAAAGAAGAGCTTAAGCCCTCCGACCCCATGCGTCCTGAACTGCATACACCCGAGCAGATAAAACTGATGCTCACGTCACTTTCTGAGACTCTAAAGGGGAATGCTCGTTTTCAGCAAGTCAAGCCCCACTACCACAAGGGAGGCAAGCTGTACTACCTGAATGACAAAGGTGATCTCGTGGTGGAAGATGATCATACGTGGGCAGGTCATGCCGAGGGGTTCAATATTAATCACAACGTAGCGCCGGCCGGACTTGCGCTGGGGGCAAGAGGTTGTGGAGATTGTCATTCGAGCGAGTCTCACGTGTTTAAAGGGCAGGTGGTGGTAGATCTTTTCGGTCCCGACGGTAAGCCTGTTACTGTAAATTCAGGAAAACTTATAGGCTGTAAGCCCTGGGTATTTGCTCTGAATCAGTTTCATCAACTTTATTTGACCCCTTACGCTAGCGTTATAATTGCGATTTTGGTTTTTGCCCTTGTTCTTCATTACACCGGTCAAGGGCCTAAAGTTGCAGATTTTTACAGTGCTCCCGCCACAATTCAGTGGTTCACTCTTTCCGAACGCTGGACCCATCTCTTTCGTATGGTTTCGTTTATCTTTCTGGCAATTACCGGCTATGTTTTCTTTTACAATAATATCCCCATGCTTCAAATGCTCTTTGGAAGTCCCCGGACGGCGGTGGTTATCCACTGGGTGGCAGGTATAGTTTTTATTGTGGCTTCGATAGTCAGCCTGAAACTCTGGGGGAAGTACGCAAAATTTGAGCCTTACGACAGAGAATGGCTTGCGAAAAAGGGCGGGTATATCGGTGGAAAAGACGTGGAAGTTCCTGCCGGAAGGATGAATGCGGGGCAGAAGATCTTCTTCTGGTTCACCGTTGCTCTCAGTTTCATCATGGGCATAACGGGCGTTCCTTTGATTTTCAAGGCAAGTCTTCCGCTAAGTCTGAGCTGTCTGCTTTCGACGATCCACGGATTTTTTGCAGTAGTATTTGTTGCATCTGTGATAGCCCACGCCTATCTGGGAACTATTGCCAATCCCGGAACATGGCGTATTCTTGTGGACGGGAAGGTCAGCGAAGCGTGGATCAAAAAGCATCATTCTGTCTGGTACAGGGAAAATATCCTGAAGGACGGCGGGGCTGAAAAATTCTCAAATAGTGAAGCCGTAGATAAGGACAAAGAAGAGGGCGGTGTAGGCCAATAGAGCAAGAATAAGCACTCTATATTCAAGTCCAGCTGGATTTCTTTCTTTAGTCCGGGTGCTGCACGAAACAGCGTCGTGCGGCACTCGGATGATTTTTTAAGGATTGTAGATGCCATCGCAAGGCGACGCTCTCATTTCCGTCATTGCGAGGTCGCGTTATCTCCATCCCGTCATTGCGAGGCCACGTCTTTCTTTCTGTCATTGCGAGGCCGCCGTGAGGCGGCCGTGGTGATTGCTTCGCTTCGCTCGCAATGACACTTTTTTCCGTCATTGCGAGCGCCCGAAGGGCGCGTGGCAATCTCTGCCGAATTTTTGAGATT
>CAZWJX010000150.1:0-2322 GCA_964634695.1 uncultured Syntrophobacterales bacterium
TGGAGAGAATAATAGCTTGAGATCGGTTGCCGAATAAACGTCCACTCTGGGCGCATCCATGTAACCCACGGCAATAAGCGACCCATCAGGACTGAAAGCGACCGAAAAGGGCTCTTTGCCAGAAGTCTTTTGTTTTGACACCAATGAGAAGGTCTGGCTGTAGAGTCTTATGAAGCCGTCATCTGAAACGGTAACAAGTCTCCCTTTCCTGTCGAAGTCAAGTCCGTAAACGCTTCCACCGTATTGAAAATCTTCAAAAACCACGCTGTAATCTTCGGCGCTGTAAATTCGGATTCCCTGGTTTTTAGCCAGAGCAACCGCCAGGTATTTACCGTCCGGGGAATATTCAAGATCCAGAATAGCTGCAGGCAATCCGGAAAGTCGGCGGATCATGGCACCGGAGTGCCAATCAAAAATATAAACGGAATACTTACCATCCCATTGTAAGCCTGTAACGCCTCCGCAAGCCACCTGACTTCCGTCATTAGAGATAGCAGCGGCATAAATCTTTCCTTCGTTACCACTGCCTATTGGTGGATGGAGAGTCGCCAGAACGTCACCCGTTGCACTGTCCCATACCTTGACGGTTTGATCTACAGAAGCCGTCACAAAATATGTTCCAAGCCGATCGGTCCTTACTTTTCGAATGCTTGCAGTATGAGTCGGGGCTTGAATTTTGAGAATAGGTTCAGAATCAGGTTGCGCCGAAAGGCAAATCGAAGAAGAGACAAAAAGCGCCGTAACAATACTCAAAACACGCAGGACTAAACATTTCTTCATGCTGTTTCCTCCGGAGGTGTCACAGATTATCAAGGCTTGTTGATGACTTAGGCGCAGTCTCTCCTTTTAAACCATCAGTTGAAGGAACCGACTTGCCGTCTCCTTCGATCAAGGGAAGTCTTTCATCCTTTTCTTTAGCAGGTTCAACCGGCTCTGATGAACTTTTCGATTCGGCACCCAGGATCGCCATACCTTTCTGGCAGTATTCTTCGCTGATACCTCGAATAAGCCCTTCAGAGTTCTTTTCAATCAGTCCGATAACCGCTCTGGATATTTCACTACCGGCGGTTTTTCCTGTCCAGAGTTTCGATGTAATAGCCTGAGCGGTTCTGGCAGAAAGCAGCTTGAGGTTCAGTGTGACATAAACAGACTTTAGATTGGTCTGCACCCCTTCGATAGAACGAACATTAACCGAAAGCTGGCCTGCAAGCAAAAGATCAGCGCCAAGTTTTTCTGAAAGCTTGACAGCTCCAACGGTATCTCCGCGAAGAATGAGCTGTTTTTCCTGCTCTGGAATGATTTTCTCTACCATTGACTGGTCAATCACCTGAAGACCGGCATTTAAAAGATGGGGTTCAAACAAGGCCACCACGTGCTTGATCAATTCAGACGTGGCTTCTGGAGAACCACCGGCTATAACTATAGCCACTTTTTTCCCGGAGAGTTCGGTAGGACACTGCCCACAGGCTATTTCATACTTTAAAAAGGTAAACGCCAGAATAAGGACGCAAGAAATCAGAAAAATCTTTTTCATGGTTCAAAACATCCATGATTTGCAGTTATTGCCGGGTTTATTATCATAAAAACCGATTTTTACTCCAGCGGCACTCTCTCAATTGAATCGCTGGTAAGTTCTTCCTTTTTCGTTTTTGGATCCACCTTGTAGGTTCTGGTTCTAACCTTTCGAACCTTCTTTCCTTCATATTCCTCTATTTTTCCGCCCTCGACAGGTTCTGCAATGACCTTTTCCGTCTTATCTTCCTTGACTATTACTACGGTTCTGTTTTCCTGAGCTGCCTTTTTCATTGCCTGATTACGCTTTTCAATAGCCCACGCGGAAAGGGCACCGAGGGCAGCACCTGCTAAAGCCCCTACGGCCGCTCCTTTTTCTCCACCTACTATGTATCCTATTAAGCCGCCCGTTACAGCACCTATTGCGCCTCCTGTGAGAGCCGCCTGCTGTTCGCTCTGTCCTTCAGGGGTTGTCGCGCATCCAACCATGCAAGAAAGGAAAGCTGTAGTTACCAACAAGGCTATCGCTTTTCTGAACATAGAAGCCCTCCTTTTTAAAGATCAAGAACACTCTTATACTTCTCCGACAGTTCCGGACTCTTTATTACTTCCTTGACTCTTTCGCTACTAACGTTGGTTACGAGTTGCGTTGGTACCCCTTCCTCGATTTTTTCCCGGGAAAGAGCTTTAGGCTTATCAACCTTGATTTTTACAATATCTCCTCGTTCTTCCTGAATGGTAAAAGTTTTTTCGCCATACTTTTCATTCAGAGACTTAAGGACAACACCGTCAAGAATGTCGGCCAGTTGT
>CAZWJX010000150.1:2332-6181 GCA_964634695.1 uncultured Syntrophobacterales bacterium
TGTTCTCTGGAACCTGCAAATTCTACTTCGAACACTGCATCACCGTTTGCAAGGAATTCGCGAAAGGTAACGTTCAGGACCGACCTTATGCCCAGAAGCTCCTTCTTCATCATCTTTGCCAGGTCACGGTCCGGAATCCCGGAAAAGGTAAGAATAACATCGTGCGTGGGCCTCATTATGTAATCCTTAAAAATATCCTGACTGAAAATGTCCCCTACTCTTTTTCCCACATCCATTATTGCTTCATCTTCGTCGTTGTATATAACGCCCTGTTGTGGACGAAAGTTTTCAGAGAATATAACCTCAGAGGAGTGATTATCCACGGCTTCAATAGACCATGCGGTGAGTAGAGTAGTTTGCACTTCGATTCCGCTTGATAGTTTAACCTTCTGGGAGCGGCGCAGCTTAATCAGACCGTTTATAGAAATATCGCTGGGCTTTTTGGCAATCTGGGTAGCAGCTTCTCGAGTAAGTCCCTGAGCGATAAGCAACTTAACGCGTTCTTGAAGTTCCTTCGATGCTTCTTCTTCGGAAATGACCTTATATCCAAAATTCTTGAGCCGGTTTGCAATCTCTCTGTTGCAAACTTCGCAGGGAATTCGATCTCCATAAGACTCGGGCGATACGACAAACAACCCTACGGAGAAAGTGGGATTACCTCGCTCTTTTATCATTGAGACTCGTTCCATTTTTGACAAAGATGCAAGAGCCTGTCGAACGGGGGCAGCAAGGACCTCTGCCTTTATCCACACGTGATAAAATCCATCTGGCTGAACTCCACCGTTAACCACCGTTATTATTTTACTGATAGCCCCTTCGCTCTTTGAAATTACCTGATCACGGACAAGTGTGTAGTTTTCAACAATAGTCTGGAACGAAACATAACACCCTACTGCTTTTTCGATTGCCTGCCTTTTGGCATCGCGCAGAGCTTCATCATAAGCTAAGGTTTTATCTTTGTAAAAATTGGGATCCGATAATCCTTCGGCGGATACAACAATAGTTGCAGGTTTAAGGGACGACTCTCCAAAAGCGCAGTCAAAATAAGCCGTGAAGAAGATTATCAGCAAAACACTAAGGAATACTCTATGTCTAGAGCCGAAAATCATCATTTCTCAGCCCCCAATGTCAATCTTCAGGTATATCCCCCGCCTTTAGCCTGTCTTCTAGACGGATAAAAGCGGGGGTAGACAGGCTATTCTTTCTTTTCAGGTAGTGGGCTTGCTGCAGGGGGAGCAGCCGGAACAGCCGGAGGAGCCGGTGCCCCTTTCAGTTCTTTATCCGTACCGGTTGGCACCGGGAGTGACCGATATTCGGTGCGATCTATTTTGGTCCCTCCAGGCGAACCTTCAGTTCTTCTGAGCTCATCCGTTTGCGCACCTCTTCCTATGACCTCAACAATATTGGGCCCTTCGTATCTAATTCTCTGACCGAGAATATCCCTGACCTTCCGAACATCAAGCTGCAACCTGACAAAGGCGTTTCCAGAGTCATCCCAGCCCCATCCTCTATCAGGGCTGTCAATATCAACGTTGGGAATGTAAGCGCCATACACAGCCGCCAGCACCTTAGAACGATTTATGTCTTTTGTCAGAATAAAATTTTCGGCTTCGCTCACGCTCATTATTCTTTCCCCCACAATCTTTGCGGCCATTTCGTCGTAAGCGTTAATAAGCGCCGCACGCAAAGCCATTAGAGGAGGTTTAGATTCGGGGGTCATCGTTCCAAACCCGTAAGCGTGAACTCTAACATTTTTAAATGACATCCGTTCACCGGCAACATTTATTACGTCTCCAAGATCAATGTATCCGGTGCAAAAGGCGATGTCCTTATCCTTGTCATAAATCATTTTTTCCACATGGATGCCTTTAATTAAGGCTCCGGCCTTTTCTTGAATACGGTAGGCAGCTTCTTCGGTAAGACCGAACTGTCCCTCGCTTTTAACCTTATAGCCGATTACCATTTCAACGATGTTTCTCTTGAGATCCTGCTCTGCCATTTTTTCTGACATGAGCTGGCGGTTGCCACCTGCCCAGCTTGTCGAGCATATGAAAATCAAGCTAAAAAACAAAATCGTTGCACCCGTAAAAAATCCTTTCTTCATTGTTTTCCTCCTTCTTCTTTTCCTAATAACCACATTAAAAATCTGTCCCATAATCCCTTAGTCTCCATCTGCTCCCGTGGTGAATCCCTGGAAGCTGTCTCTGAAGAGGCTTTAGATCCATCGGTTGAGCTGGTGGTTTCTTCCGGATACTTTTTCACCTGCTGATTTTCTTGTTCTTGCTTTTCGGACTTTTCAACAGTCGGGCCTTCTTCTGTCTTTTGAATACGAAAATTCTCTCCCGATACTTTTCCGCTGGAAATATGGATAGTTCCAGTCGTCCAGTATGGAGCAGGATTTCTGGGACGAAAGATCTCCTGAAACTGTCTGGCTACCGCTTCATCATCAGTGGTTTTTGCCACGCCACCACCAACCAGATTTTTTGATGCTGATGATCCGGCTTCCGCCTGTTTTGGATGCACCTTGAGATCATCAATGACAATCTCAAGATCACCCGATGTAAGGGTTTTAACCCGGGCTGAAAATTCGATTGTTCCAGACTGAGGAAGTTTTCCTTCATTCCGGAGTTTCGTTACTATCCTTTCGGTTATATGCTTTTTATGTTTAACCCATTCGTCCATCAGTTCCTTTTGATCTGCTAAGCACCAGGAAACAAAACAGAAAAATGCTAGGACAGCTCCTGCAATAACAAAGGCACTTCTTCGAACCAATGGATTCACCTTTAACCCTTTCCTTTTATCTATTAACAAAAAAACCGGCAGGAAGTTTCCCCTGCCGGTATCATCAATAATTAGAATTCCTCGGGCCTGATAGCCTTGCCGCCACCCTGGAATGTTTTCAGCTTTTTGACTCCACCGTCACCAGGCGGAGGTGGAGGCCTGTGTCCTCCGGGACCACAAACAGCCTTTGCCCGCTTTAAGCCGTCCTGAGCGGGGTAGAAGTTTGAATTAAGCGAAAGGGCCTTTTGAAACATTTCGATCGCTTTCGGGCACTGACGTTCGGCAAGGTAGATTTCACCGAGTTTGGTGCAGACTTCAGGCGAAACTGTCCCAAGATTCACCGCCATTTCCAGTTCTGGCTTGGCTTCCGGGAAGCGATTAAGGCGGAACAGTAGAAGTCCCAATGCTTCACGGGTCTGCAAATGTCTTGGATTCGTTCTGATGGCATCTCGGTAGGCGCTTTCAGCTTTTTCAAACATGTTCTTTTTCTCATAGGCTTGTCCGAGGTAATAGTAGGCTTCTGTGTAGTTGGGATTCAGGCTTACAGCAGCCTGAAATGAAGAAATCGCGCTATCGTAGTAACCGTCCTTAAAGTAAGAAAGCCCGCTTCTGAAATGATCTTCTGCTGTAGGCATCGGAGGCGTCGGCGGGGGAGGCGGCGGAGCGCAGGCGCTTCATCGCCAATGCCCTGGCGGATGCAGACCGGTTACCTCCTATTCTTTGCGTTCGAAAGTTTTGTCCCATATACGCTTCAGCAACTCCCATCCAAAAATCCACCCTAGAAGGGCGAAGTAACCTACTAGGGGAACTACTAGGGCACCGATCCATAATCCTTGATGGAACAGAGCCGCTGTGTAAACTAAATCGGGTGTTTTAAAGCTCCATGCGCGGATGAGATCGATTGCCAGTACGAAAGGTGTTATAGCCATCGCCACGATAGATATTTCGACCATGAACAGGAAAAGCATAAGGAGTTTTAAGATCAGCCAGTCTACAAAAATTAAAGGAACTGAGTTACGGGAAGGCTCTTCAAAGGAAATCCCAAGGCATTCCGGACTCATGAGCACA
>CAZWJX010000151.1:0-6077 GCA_964634695.1 uncultured Syntrophobacterales bacterium
CCTAAAAGTAATTCTATGTCAAATACTTATAAGCCAGTTTCGGGCCACCCCCCACCTCTCGATTTTCAGACCGTATTTTTACCCCCTTAAACAGCACCCAAACAGGGCTTAACTTATTGAAACAACTTGAAAAGTATTTTTCGGGCCACCCCGAAAGGCTGAATTCAATAATTTCAATACCTTAGCCAGAATCGGCAAAAAGTCCCGGAGGTCGCCCGGAAAATGAGTCTAAGATTCTGTTTTCAAAGAACATTTCCGACAAAGTCGCCTTATAGATCATGAAATCTTCGCATCTTCTGTCGGCAGTCCTGGGTAAGGACGAGCCGACGACCCGTCCTTACTCACACCTCAATTTTAACCACCTCAAGCCTGGGTGTTTATCTAAATAAGAATAGGGCTCTGAAAACGGTTTTTTCAAAAATTTTTAGTTCCGATTCCATCAGCACGGCGTCCTGCCTTTGTTTTGAGCCCTACAGACAAACCTTACTCTGTCCATGCACGGAACAGGATCCGGGCTATTCAGGTGATATGGTATATGCAAGAATGCCGTTCTAAAAGTTCAACCGATCAGTTTCAAATCAACAAGGGATATGCGTTTTCTCTACAATCTGGAAGGCAGATAGAGTACAATCTGTGGAAAATAGAATATCAGAATTACGAGCAACACCATCATGATAAAAGCCGGCAATGCCTGTCTTGCTATGTAACCCATACCTTTGCCGGTCAGTCCCTGAATGACAAAAAGGTTAAATCCTACAGGTGGTGTAATTTGCGCCATTTCCACAACGATTACCAGAAAAACCCCAAACCATAAAAGATCAATCCCGATCTGCTGTATAGCGGGAAGCAAAACCGAAATTGTCAGCACAACCATTGATATGCCGTCAATAAACATCCCGAGTATGACGTAAAAAATCGTGAGAACAATTATGAAAACTCCTGCAGAAAGATGCAAAGACGAAATAAACTGTGCCACATGACGGGGTAACCCTATAAATCCCATGGACAGGCTCAGAAAAGACGAACCGGCGAGGATAAGAGCAATCATACAGTATAATCTCGTAGCAGATAAGATGCTTTCACTGAAAGTTTTCCAGTTAAGCGTTCCCTGTAAAGCTGCTATTAATAGCGCTCCAACAACTCCAATTGCGGCCGCCTCCGTTGCGGTAGCTATCCCGGTATAGATAGACCCCAGAACTGCTATAATTAAAAGCACAGGCAATATTATATGCTTAGATGCGGATATCTTTTCCCTTAAAGAAGAACCGGTCCCGGCTGATGGTATTTTATGCCGGTTAAACAAAGCCCAGATCGCTATATAAGTTATAAAAAGAAAAGCCAGCGTAAGGCCGGGTAAGATTCCTGCAATGAAAAGTTTGGCAATAGATACATTTGCCGATACGCCATAGACGATCATTATTATAGACGGAGGGATGAGAAACCCCAAGGTTCCGGCTCCTGCCAGTGTGCCGATTATCTTGTTTTCAGGATATCCTCTTTTCTGGAGTTCAGGTATTGTGATTTTGCCTATAGTGGCTGTAGTAGCGGCTGATGAACCTGACACGGCCGCAAATATGGTGCAACCAAGGACATTCACATGCAAGAGCCTGCCCGGTATTTTTTCCAGCCATGGAGCAATTCCCTTAAAAATATCTTCGCTCAATCTGGTTCTAAACAAGATCTCACCCATCCATACGAACATGGGCAATGCTGTTAGCGTCCAGCTCGACATGGATCCCCATATAGTCATCACCATACTGTCGCCTATGGGCCTGTTCGTGAACAGAAGCATACCTATGTATCCAACCAGAGCAAGAGCAAGCCCAATCCACAAGCCGGACGCCAGCCAGAATAAGAGCGTGATTATCAGAATGATTGATACAGTTATTTCGCTCATGTTTCACTCATTTCCGCCATTTTTGATGAGCATTACCAATCTGTGTATCTGCGCCAGAAGAAAAACCAGCATCCCCAGAGAAAAAGACAGTTGCGGAATCCACAAAGGTGTAGCATCAGGCAACTGAGATACTTCTTTAAACTTATAAGAAGTGTACACCATCTTAGAGGAAAAAAATGTAAGATACCCCGTGATGAATATGGCCGCCAACAGGGAGAATATCTCGATATGCTTTCTAAGACCCGCAGGGACGTTACTCAATAACAGCGATACTCTTATGTGTTCGTTTCTTACAAAAGTTTCGGCTAAAGCCAGAAAAAAAGTAGAAGCAAGGCAATATCCGGCGTATGCGTCAAGCCCGGATATTGACCTGCCCATAAGCCTTACAACTATACTCAGCACTATAAAGACAAGGGTTGCCACGTTTGAACACGCAGCAACCCACAGGAAAACTCTATATAGACTCTTCATTTCTGACTCTTAAAAGCATTCAGAAGCTCTTCACCTTCTTTACCAGCTCTTTTCAACCAGTCTTCCTGCAGCTTCAGCCCTACTTCTGCAAGCTCTTTCTTCAGCCTGTCAGATGGCTCCATCACCTTCATTTTCTCGGAAAGTGTCTTCTTGGTTGATTCGTAGTTTTCTTTGCTCATATTCCAGCCTCTTTCTTCGGCCATTTGTGCAGCCTTCAATACTGCTTCTTTCTGATCGTTCGGCAAGGCATCAAAGACCTTCTTGTTAACAAATACGACATTCTTTGGCAACCATGCCTTTATGTCATAAAAATAGGTCATCTGCTCCCAGGCTTTGGTATCAACTCCAGTTGCCGATGAAGATATAAAAGCATTGACAACTCCTGTCGCCAGAGCCTGAGCCAGCTCGGCAGCCTGAATTGTTACCGGCTGGGCACCAACCAATTCGGCAATTCTTGATATCGTCGGATTATAAGATCTCAGTTTTAATCCCTTCATGTCTTCAATGCTGTCAATGGGCTTCTTTGTGTATAATCCCTGAGGAGGCCAGGGCACAGAAAAAAGGACCTTCAAGCCCTGAGCTTCAAACTTCTTTTCTATTACAGGCCGACTGACTTTCCAGAGCTTTTGTGCCTCATCGTATCCGGAAGCTAAAAACGGTATGGAATCTATTCCCATAATCGGATCTTCATTCTCGAGAGAAGAAAAGATAACTTCACCAATCTGAACCTGAGCATTCTGAACGGCTCTTTTGATTTCCGTCATCTTAAAAAGAGACGCATCCGGATGAACGGTTATTTTGATGTTTCCGCCGGTGAGCTTCTCAACGTCTTCGGCAAATTTTTGTATGTTTACTGTGTGAAAGTTACCTGAAGGATACGGAGTTGGCATATCCCATTTTTCAACCGCAAACGCCTGAGAAAAGCCAACCAGCAAACTTACCAGGATAACCAGAAGCTTTTTCATGATTTTACCCTCCCTGTTTTTTTACTGGTTTAAATTGTCAATTAGCTCCTTTAACGCTTTTGCCACTTCAAGGGCGTGAGCATTATCGCCATGAACGCATATAGTATCCGGTTTTACCTTTACAGGGGTTCCATCGAAACTTTCCAGCATTCCGCCCATGATCATTGCTCTTACCCTGTTTTTTATAATGTCTATGTCTGTTATTACAGATCCCTTAACAGACCTGCTTACCAGACGCCCCTTTGCGTCATAATGTCTATCGGCAAAAGCTTCTCTCAAATAGTTCAAACCTGTGTCCTCTGCCGCCTTCTCCATTTCTGAATTATACAAAACAATCATTTTAAGAGATGGATCAAAATCCTTTATAGCTTTTGCTATTGCTCTGGCAACCTCATAATTGTCGGCAGCGTAATTATACAGAGCCCCGTGTGGCTTAACATGATCCATCTTAACGTTGTGTTTTGCGCAAAAGGCCGCCAGAGCGCCAATCTGATACAGTACTTCGTTTTCTATTTCGTGGACGGACATTGCCAGAAATCTTCTACCAAATCCCGCCAGATCTCTATACCCGGGATGAGCCCCAACAATAACTCCATTTTCCTTAGCCAGTTGAACGGTTCTATCCATAACAACCGGATCACCGGCATGAAAACCGCAGGCAATGTTCACACGGTGAACATACCTGATCACTTCTTCGTCATTTCCTATTTTGTATGCACCAAAGCTTTCTCCCAGATCGCAATTTAGATCAATCTTCATAGACACTCCTTGCAATGAATTTGAGACTATCGAAAAAACTTCTCCTTTCTTCCAGTCTTTTTTTGGCCTCTTCGATAGACATGGGATAAAAGGTTATCCTGTCACCGGGCACTTTCTGAGCCAGTATCTTAAGCTCCGTCGGAGCCACGTATCCCGCAATTTTATAACCGCCGGTAGTCTGACAGTCGTTCATAAGGACTATAGGCAGTCCTGATGATGTTATCTGTATGGTGCCAACCGGGGTTGGTTCAGTAACTATATCCATAACCCCGGTCACCGGTGGGGATTCAGTAGTTAACCTTATGCCCATCCTGTCTGACTGGGCGGAAACAAGATATTCACAGTCAAACAGAAAACGGGATTCTATTTCGTTGATGACTATCACGCCTGCTGCTGAGCTTTCTACATAGGACATGATTTCTGGTCTGAGAGAGAGATTAGCCATCACGACATTTTTCTTATTGCCAATTTTCAGAAGATCCCCCTTTTCTAATTTTCTTCCCATGAATCCGCCGAATCTTCCTCTAACATAAGTGGATCTGCTTCCCATAACAACAGGCACATCAATACCACCTCTAACACATAAATACCCTCTCAAACCCTTATCGGGATAACGGCCGGTCAGAATATCTCCCGGACGAACGTGATAGGTGTGAAGTATCTTTATATCAGAGTTGTTGATCCTGTAATGAAAATCGGCTCCCGCAAGACATATTGTAGCTTCTGAAGTAAACTGGTAGGCTCCGGGATACTGGGTGAACTCAAGAGCCGCCTCGTTCTCAAAATTTCCAACCAGTATATTCCCAAGCATATAAGCAAAGTCATCAACCGCACCGGACTGAGGGACTCCGTAAATACCAAATCCGAACCTGCCCAAGTCCTGCACTGTTGTAAACAAACCGGGATCTAAAACCTTTATCATTGCTCCAGCACTTCAAACAAATTGACTTTGTCCACCTTCACGTAAGATCTGTGTTTCTCAAAAATGCGATCAAACTCTTTCCTGTCTATCGGAAAGAACTTTATACATTCTCCCGCCTTTACTAGGAAGGGATCCGGGCTTTCGGGATCGAATAGCTTTAAAGGAGTTCTACCTATAATGTTCCACCCTCCGGGGCTATCAACAGGATATATACCGGTCTGAGCTCCACCTATTCCAACAGAGCCTTCCGGTAATAAGGTTCTGGGAGTTGCTCTCCGGGGAACGTGCAATCGGTTATCCAGCCCTGCCAGATAAGGAAATCCCGGGAGAAACCCTAGAAAATATACGTAATATATTTTTTCGCTGTGAATTCTGATGATGTCTTCCCTGCTAAGTCCCGTATAACCAATAACGTCGTTAATATCCATAGAGAAAGGTTCTTCGTAGCACACAGGAATAAACTTAAGAAACACTTCCCTGTTCAACGTTTCTTCCAATACAAAAGATTCATGAACAAGATGATGTAAGGCATCAAGGTCAGGAACACTCTTGAATCTTACGTAAAGTGAGAGATATGACACTATAACATCTTCGACTTCGCCTGCAAAATCAGAATATATGCAATTCCTCAATTGATGTAAAAACACATTCTTTTCTATACTTATTTCCCCGCCCACGTAAATTTTTACGCCGAAGGGCGAAACCTGAACAATATTATATTCCAGATTTCCATGCAGCATAGCAGAACCATGGGTCAAGAAATGTTAAATTGCTTCGTTGCCTCGCTCGCAATAACGAATGCGTGTGTCATTGCGAGCGCCCGAAGGGTGCGTGGCAATTTCTACCGAATCCGTCATTGCGAGCCCGCCGAAGGCGGGCGTGGCAATCTGTACCGCATCCGTCATTGCGAGGCCACGAAGTGGCCGTGGCGATCTCAAGAGATTGCTTCGCCTTCGCTCCGGCTCGCAATGACACTTGCATTACGTCATTGCAAGACCGCGAAGTGGCCGTGGCAATCTCACAAAAAAGCAATTATGAGATTGCTTCGCTTCGCTCGCAATGA
>CAZWJX010000152.1:0-226 GCA_964634695.1 uncultured Syntrophobacterales bacterium
CATCAGTAAACACTGCACTGAAGGCATTGAAACTCAAAGTAGATGATTATCTTATAAAACCTTTCATTTATGATGAAATATTGAAATCTTGCAAGGAATTAACAAAAAAAACTATTTTGAAGGAAACTGAAAAAACTTATCCAACTCCTGAAGAGAGTTTCTTTTCAATAATCGGAGAATCAAATGAGATTAAACTTTTGCTTGAAAAGATAAAAAAAATAGCGAA
>CAZWJX010000152.1:236-6062 GCA_964634695.1 uncultured Syntrophobacterales bacterium
ATAGCGAACACTCCAACAAATGTTTTGCTTCTTGGTGAGACCGGAACAGGTAAGGAACTTTTTGCAAGAGCAATCCATGATGCAAGTTATAGAAAGAAAAAACCCTTTGTAGCAATCAATTGTGCAAGTCTGCCGGAGAATCTTCTTGAGTCAGAACTTTTTGGATTTGTAAAAGGAGCTTTCACAGGTGCCAACTCTGACAAAAAGGGACTTCTTGAAATAGCTGATGGAGGCACTGTATTTCTTGATGAGATTGGTGATATGCCACTTGGACTTCAGGCAAAACTTTTGAGAGTTATTGAAGACAAGGAAATTCGACCTCTTGGAAGTGTTATTAGTAAAAAGGTTGACCTTAGATTTATATCTGCTACAAATAAGGATTTGTTAGAGGAGGTAAGAAAAGGCAATTTTAGGGAAGACCTTTTTTTTAGATTAAATGTCATAACTCTTCAAATTCCTCCTCTCAGGGAGAGAGGAAGAGACATAGAAATTCTTGCGTATCACTTTATGAGAAAGTTTGCCATAAAAATGGGTAAAAATGTTACAAAAATTGATCCGCAGACAATACAAATTTTGCTTAGATATCCCTGGCCTGGAAATATAAGAGAACTTCAAAATGTAATAGAACAGGCAGTAGTTTTTACTGAATCGGATACAATAAAACCTGAACATCTTCCAGAACATGTAAAAAATATGGAAATAACTACAGAAAGAAAAAGAGATGTTCCTCTTTTATCAATTGAAGAATTTACAAAAGAGTTCATATTAAAGTATCAATCGATTTACACAGAACAGGAACTTGCAGACATTCTTGGAATAACAAGAAAGGCTCTGTGGGAGAAAAGAAAAAAATGGGGAATCCCCCGCTCCAGTGCTTAATCTACTATCTTTTAGAAAAATTTAGCCTAAAATTCCTATCAAAGTAAAAGACATCTGTTACTTTTTTTCTTTCATTTTTACTTTATGTAACAATTTCAACAATCTTATCTACTGGTATGTTTTTTGATTCTAATGTTTACATGTTTCGTTTTTTCAGAAAAAACAAAGTGGAATCTAAAATTCTTCATCAGAAGGAGTTTGTTGTAGTTGATACTGAACTAACAGGATTGAATGAAAAGGAAGATAGCATTATATCCATTGGAGCAATACTTATGAGAGAGAGAAGCATTCTTGTTGGAGACATTTTCTATAGAATTCTAAATCCTCAGAGCAAATTAAAGGGAGAGTCCGTCTTAATCCACGAGTTGACATCAACCGAGCTTGAAAAATGTCCCGATACAAAACCAATTCTCAGGGAATTTCTAGATTTTGTTAAAAACAGACCGGTTGTGGGACATTTTATTGAGATTGATCTGAATTTTTTAAAGAGACAGATAAAAAAATCATTGAATATAAAGTTCGAGCCCGAGGCAATCGATACATATATAATTTTCAAATGGCTTATTGAAAGAGGATTAATCTCTGAAAAATTCAAAGGTGCGAAATCACTATCTGAGATTGCAGAGGCTTTTAATATAAAAGTAGATTCGCTTCATGATTCTCTCTCAGATGCCTTCATAACAGCTCAGATTTTTCAGAGAGAAATAGCCTTGATTCAAAAAATTCAACTTTCCTGGTTTGACTTTATCAAAAAAATAGGGAAACCTCATGTATCCGGATACATGTTTGGTCAATACGAAAAAAACTATCAATTCTGAAGAAGGAGGTGTATTATGGTAACAAAGGATGTATTGGATGCCTATTGGAGAGAAAACAAAACGCTCATGTATCTGATTCTTCTCGTATGGTTTACTGTCTCGTATGTGGCAGCTGTCTTTGCATCTTCCCTTAATAACATCACAATACTTGGATTTCCCCTTGGTTACTATATGGGTGCACAGGGTTCGATTACAGTATTTGTTATTTTGAATCTAATTTACTCAAAAAAGATGAATGATTTAGACAAAAAATATGGATTAGAGGAGGAATAACTATGGCAAGAGAGGCAATGGATGCATGGACTAAGAAACTTAGGCAGATTTATGGAGTCTATACGGGAGTATTTGTTCTCTTTGTAATAGCTCTCTGGATTGCTGAAGGAATGGGACTTCCCCCAAAGTACATCGGATATGCTTTTTTATTTGGAACAATTGGTGTTTATGCTGCAATCGGAATCCTCTCAAGAACTTCAGTGGTTGCCGAATATTATGTAGCTGGAAGAAAAGTTCCTGCAGTTTTCAATGGGATGGCAACTGCCTCAGACTGGATGAGTGCTGCATCATTCATTGGTATGGCAGGAGCTCTATATCTTCGGGGATATGATGGTTTAGCCTTTATCATGGGATGGACAGGTGGTTATGTTCTTCTTGCTGTCATGGTTGCACCATACATAAGAAAATTTGGACAATTTACCATTCCCGATTTTCTTGAGGCAAGATATGGTGGTAAACTGCCAAGAATGATAGGTATATTATCTGCTATCATCGTTTCCTTTGCCTATCTGATTGCTCAGATCACAGGCGTAGGCATTATTACAAGCAGATTTGTGGGAATTCCCTTTGAAGCAGGCGTTTTTCTTGGACTTACAGGAATACTTGTGTGTTCCTTTCTTGGTGGCATGAGGGCGGTTACATGGACTCAGGTGGCCCAATACATAATACTTATAGTTGCCTACATGATACCGGTAGTTGCAATTTCCTATAAACAGACAGGTGTTCCAATTCCTCAACTAATGTATGGACAGGCTTTGCAGGTCATAGAGACAAAACAGAAAGAGCTTGTAAATGACGCTAAAGAAATTGAAGTCAGGCAGGAGTGGAAAAAGAAAGCCAATGAAATTGCTGCAAAGATAAAAGGACTTCCTGATACATGGCAAAAAGAAAGGGCTGAACTTGAAGAAAAGCTTAGGAATACTCCAGCAGATTCGCCTGATAGAGCAAAGGTTGAAAAAGCTTTGAAGGATTATCCGAAAACACTAGAGGAGGCTAAAGAAAAATGGACTGCCGCAATGAAGCAAGCAGAGGCTATGTCAAAGCCTCCAAAATCCTATGTGGCGCCACCAACTGATACAAAGGGAATAGTTAACTTTCTTGCCCTTACATTTTGCCTGATGGTAGGAACTGCTGGACTGCCCCATGTTCTTATGAGATTTTATACAACCCCTACAGTTCGTGAGGCACGAAGTTCTGCTGCCTGGGCTTTGTTTTTCATATTTCTGCTCTATTTCACTGCTCCTGCTTATGCTGCCTTTGCAAGAAGTGAGATACTAACTAATGTAGTTGGTCAGGCTTTTTCAGCACTACCTGCTTGGGTTGCCAAATGGGCTTCTGTAGGTTTAATCTCAATAAAGGATATGAATGGTGACGGAATAATTCAGTTTTCTGAGATCATAATACAGGCTGATGCTGTTGTCCTTGCCACACCAGAAATAGCAGGACTTCCATATGTTGTAGCAGGGCTTATTGCAGCAGGTGGTCTTGCAGCTGCTCTCTCTACAGCTGACGGACTCCTTATTACAATCTCAAATGCCATATCTCATGATCTTTACTACAAGATAATCAATCCAAATATATCGCCATCAACAAGAGTTAAAATCGGTAAAGCTCTTTTAATAGTAGTTGCTGCAATCGGTGCCTATGTGGCAAGTTTCAAACTTGCAATTATTGTTGAACTTGTGGCATGGGCTTTCTCACTTGCTGCTGCAACCTTTTTCCCGGCAGTGGTTCTAGGCATCTGGGATAAGAGAATGAATAAGACAGGTGCTGTATCTGGAATGATTGTTGGACTTTTAGTTACTGCATACTACATAATTGGAAGCAGATTTTATGGTGTTAAGTGGTTTGGTATAAATACGATTGCTGCAGGGATATTCGGACTTCCTGCAAATCTGATTGTTGCTTTAGTTATATCAAGGCTAACAGCCGCACCTTCTCAGGAATTGCAGGAATTTGTTGACAACATCAGATACCCAAAAGGTGCTATCAGAGGTGGATTAGAAGAATGACATTCAAAATTTTTATTAATTATACCCTTTCATTCATAATGTGGCTCGTCATTGGACGAGCCATCCTCTCCTTATTTACAAAGGATCCAGGAAATCCCGTATATGGAATTTTTCTGAAGGCAACTGAACCGATTTATAAAGTGACAAGAAAGATATTTCCCAAAGGAACAACAATTTTTATTATAATCTTTATAGTTATTGTCCGTATCTTGGTAGTAAAATACCTTTAATTGATATGGAAGGCTTAGAGATAATAAGACAGATATATCCCTTTAATACCCTCCCATCAGAGGAGATTGAAGACATAGTATCAAAGGCTGAATTGAAAGTTTATAAGAAGAATGAAATTCTTTTCAAAGAAGGGAGTGAACCCCTTAAGTTTCTGTATATAATTCTTGAAGGTGAGGTTTTTCTTGAAAAAAATTCCCAGCTCATAGCCCATCTTAAAGGTGGAGACATCTTCGGATATGTATCTTTAGTTAGTGAAATGCCTCCTGTGTCAACAGCCATTATTGTTGAAGAAAATACAAAAATTCTTCAGATAGAAAAAGAAAAATTTCTTGATTTACTGACAAAATATCAAAGTTTTTCCAGATACTTCACAAAAGAGCTTGCAAAAAGAATACACAGGACTCCAAGGCTAAGAAGTTCGTTCCAGATTGAGAGGCTTCTTGATGTTAGAATAAAGGATATTAAAATCAAAGAACCGATACTGATAAGGGGTGATGCAAACATAACAGATACAGCAAAAACTATGGCTGAAAATGACTCAACCTTCTGTCTCGTTCAAAGAGATGGAGATATTGGCATCATTACTGAGAGAGATATTATAAAAAAAGTTCTTGCAAAGGAAATAAATCCCTCAGAGATAAAAGCTCAGGATGTGGCGACTTTTCCTGTAATTGCTATGGATGCTTCTGAACCACTTTTTAATGCTATGTTAACCATGGCAAAACACAAGATAAGAAAATTAGTTATTAAAAATGCTGGAGCAATATGGGGAATTCTTGATGACAGAGTGGTAATATCCCATGAAAGTAAGAACATAGTTTTTATTATTAAGGAAATAGAAAGAGCTAAGACTATAGAAGAACTCTCTTATTTTTATTCACTTGTCAACGAAAGTGTAGTTGAAGGTGTAATGTCTGGATTGGACCCTGAATATGTAGGTAAATACATTGCCGAATTAAACGATCATTTCATGTCAAGAGTAGCTCAACTTGTTGAAGAAGAATTAGGAAAGCCTTCTTTTAGATATGCCATTATAGTAATAGGTTCAGAAGGAAGAAGAGAACAGAGCCTTAAAACAGATCAGGATAATGCTCTTGTCTTTGAAGGAAATAAAGAAAGTAAAGATTATTTCGAAAAATTCTCAGAGAAATATATAAAGTATCTTCTTGACATTGGATTTCCACCCTGTCAGGGAAATGTTATGTTAAACAACGCTTACTGGAGAAGAACCAAAGAAGAGTGGTTTAAAGAAATATCAAGATGGATGGAAAATCCAAAGCCTGAGAATGTTTTAAACATAAGCATATTTTTTGATTTTAGAAATGTTTACGGCGACGAAGAGCTGATTGAAGAACTCTGGCATTACATCTTCACAAAAATTAAAACATCAAAACATTTCCTGCCTTTTCTTGCCTCAGAAGCTATAAAATTCAGAGTTCCCATTGGTTTTTTAGGGAACTTTAAAACAGAAAAAGAAGGAAAACATAAAGGAGAAATTGACATAAAAAAATATGGCATTTTCCCGATAACACAGGGTATAAGAGTCCTTTCTCTTCATAATGAAATAAGAAATACAAATAACTTTGAAAGAATCAGGAAGTTGAAAGAGATGT
>CAZWJX010000153.1:0-1386 GCA_964634695.1 uncultured Syntrophobacterales bacterium
TTCGCTTAAAACAAGCCTGTCAAGAATGACCGATCGCATAAAAGAACTTGAAGAAAAGGAAGCCGAACTTGCAACACTCATAAGTCAGACGGTCGAACAAAGGAATATAAACGAACAACAATTGAAGGATATTCGTTCACGTGAATCGACTGCGCCAATAGCTCAATCTGTAATTAAATCACTCGGGCAACTTACCGATCTTCTCAAAAAGAAGGAAAAGGAGCTTCGCAGGCTACATACATCCTATCAGAGCCTTATTGAACAGGGCAAAGCCGCCATAAGTAACGGTTCCACGTTGTTAGAAAAATTAGAAGATCATATTGTTAAAAGAAAGAGAGAGGAACTCTTCAGGAGGAAGCAATCTTTCTTTGGTCTGATTTCAAGGGAGAATTTGTCCCAAGAACTGAACCAGATTACGTCAACGGTAGCCGCTCTTGCATCGAAAAGCTTCTGGACGAACCAGTGGAAGTCGGTTGGGAGGACGACCTTTGTATTTCTCGTGGTTTTCCTTGGTCTTCTTGCTGTAATAGAACGTATGCTAAAACGCCTCAGCGGGTTGCTTTCCAGAGCTAATTTCATGATAGGTGTAAAAACTCAAAGACCGTATCTTTTTTCCAGCATTCAACTCGTCATGTCGTCCATAGGACTGCTGGGTGCTGTGATTTTCGCTCAGGTATATTTTCGCCTCAACGGACTGTATGAATCTTCAAGCTTTGTAAGATTTTTCGTTCTGGTTCTTAAAGTCTGGCTGTTTACACGATGGTTTCTGGATTTCATAAAAAATTATGAAGAAGCGTTAACTTTTCTTAAAGATGAGCTTCTTAGAAAAAGTCTTGTCATCTATACCCATACTGTCAGATGGTTAGCATTTTTGTACCTGTTGATTGAAGAGCTTGTGGGGGTTGGAAGCCTTTTTCTCATTTATCGATTTCTCATGGAGTTAGTTCTTCTGGTAGCGGTATTTATCTTCTGGAAGCACTATATAAAGATGCTGTCATTTAATTCGTTGTCTCGAAAAATCAAGTTTGTTCTGTATTCATCAATGTTTTGTTCCTACTTTATTTTCGGTGGTGCCATCCTTATGGAAATTCTGGGCTATTCTTACTTCACTTCTTTCTGGCTTGCAGGATGGGGATCCTCTGCCGTTGTTGGTCTGTGGGCATGGGTAATTGCTCAGAATCTTCTTGAATGGAACCGCAGCCTGAAAACAGCTTCTGTTTCGGTCCAGCGAGCTTACCCGGAATACGGTGGCTCCATGGAATGGCTTATTATGAGGATGTGCTGGGTTATTTATGCGATCTTTCTGGTAATTGCTGTTTTAATTGCCTGGGGTGCTAAGAGAGAAGTTTTCATCGCAATAATAAAGATCTTATACACTCCTATACC
>CAZWJX010000153.1:1399-1622 GCA_964634695.1 uncultured Syntrophobacterales bacterium
GAAGCTTCTTGCTCAAAAAATAAAAAAAATCATGCGGGAAGTGTTCTTCAAGCATAGCGGACTGGAACATGGTCTTCAAGAATCCGTTATAACGATAATGGGCTATTTGACCTGGGCGCTGGGAATAATAGTGGCGCTAAATATAATAGGTATAAGTCTTACGTCCCTTGCTGTAGTCCTAGGTACTCTCGGTATAGGACTGGGATTTGGTTTACAACAAATC
>CAZWJX010000153.1:1632-2749 GCA_964634695.1 uncultured Syntrophobacterales bacterium
GGAATAATTCTTCTGATTGAACGGCCCATTCAAGTGGGAGATGTGGTTGAAATTGGCGGATTGCGGGGAGTGGTAAAAAAGATCAACGTCAGAGCCACAGTTGTTCAGACCTTCGACAACACGTCCTTTATCATTCCCAATTCTGAGTTCATAAGCGGGAAAGTTGTTAACTGGAGTTTTCAGGATCCGACCATAAGAATTTCCATAGATGTTGGTGTGGCTTACGGTTCAGATGTTGAGCTGGTTAAAGGAACTTTGCTGGAAGCGGCATCAATGCAGCCGAGAGTTTTAAAAAATCCCCCGCCCGATGTGCTTTTTGTGGAATTTGGAGATAGCGCTCTAATTTTCCGACTCAGATTCTACGCACACGTAAAAGATGCTCTCATGGCCGAGACGGAAACCCGATTCCTGATTTACAGGCTGTTTAACGAAAGGGGCATTGAAATTCCATTTCCACAAAGAGATATTCACATTAAATCAGATGAGAAAATTCCGCTGGGGTTTTCCCGGACATCTGATGTTTCTGATAATGGCGAATCATGATCATGAAAACCACTGTGAGAAACAGAATCAGGGCTGATGAAATTTCAAAAGCCGTGGAATATCCCCATTTTTCGATAACTGGTCCCATGGTAAGTGAAGCACTCATAATACCGAAGTATATGGCCGCATTGTACCCACCCATGGCGGCACCTCGAACAGATGGTGACGTAACTTCGGTTATGATAGCACCTACGGATGGGAAAGCTACTGCCATTCCTGCACCGAGAAAAATAGCGTTGATAAGGAAGGACGGTAATGTTCGTGATAAGGCAAATCCTATTAGAGCGATAACGGTAGAACACATTCCCCCGATCACCAGCCAGCTTCTGTTTCCGATGCGATCACTAAGCCATCCAAAGGGAGCCCTTGATAGGGCGTTTGTAAGTCCCTGTAAGAAAAAAATGATCCCTATATTACCGACAGATATTCCTGCATCATGGGCATGGAGAGGAATAAAGGTCACAAACATACCAAGAGCAAAGCATCCTCCAAAAGTGATAATCCAGCATGCAAGAAGGCCCATGTTCAAGACTTGAGAGAGTTTCACCCGTTTTGACTCCGGTTGGAAACGATG
>CAZWJX010000153.1:2759-6060 GCA_964634695.1 uncultured Syntrophobacterales bacterium
TTGCTGGTAGCAAGAAATACATCGCGGGTAAAAGGCATAGAGTGATAGCCCCAGAAGAGATGAAAACCGTCCCGTATCCGAATCTTTCTGCGACCCAGCTACCTATTGCGGGTCCCACACTCATGCCAAGGTAAAGGGACGTTGTGTACCATCCGTACGCCCTTCCAATATGACTTGCAGGTGCTGTGTCGGCAACCAGCGACATCATGGTAGGCCCGTACGCAGCTAAGCCTGCTCCAAAGAAAAAATATATGATCATAATCCATAAAGGAGACGGAGCTACATAAAGGGCGAAACAGGTGAAGCTCAGAATAATAACCCCGCTACAGGCAACAACTTTTCGTCCGAATTTATCCGACAAAAATCCCATAGGAAAGGACAGAAGACCGGCAGTAAAGAAAAAAGCAGAATTGATCACCCCAATCATTTTGGTTGAAGCGCCCAGATGTCTGGCATAGATGGGGACTATCGGGATTCTCATATAAGAAGCCAGGTAATAACATAAAGTTATCCAGCAGGCACTTACCAGGACCGGATGCTCCTTTAGCTTGAGTAACAGTAACTTTGGTTTGGACTGTTTCCATGGTCGTGATTCCATAAAATCCAGGGCTCCTTCTGAATTTCGGGTCAGGGGCTTAAAATTTTTCTACGTCTCTGAATAATCTCTAAGTTAACCCCGTCAGGAGAGTTCGGTCAAGGCATTGTGATTTTTCTATCTATGTGAGAACTCGCTATTCCGGTTCTAATTCTGAAAAAGGAATTTTTATATCTGCTCGCCTTTTATTTTCAGGCATAAGCACATCATCCAACCAATATTTCACCATGATGGCATGGTGAATGCAAAAATAGAAAGTTTGATCGCAGCCGGATGTGATGTTTAGATACAATTTATGTTGATATGTTTCAAAAAATGTATATCATATCGGCTGCGGAGTAATTCAAGATTGTTGAGTTAGTTTCTATCAAGGAGGAGGAGGTTAAAAATGAAGCGTTGGATGTCTGTGGTAAGTGTGTTGATGGCTCTTGTTGTTGGTCTTGTTTTCAGTGTTCCCGCAATTCAGGCGGCTGAGGAAGCCAAGAAGGAAGCGGCTCCGGCGGCTGAGAAGAAGGACGCTGCTCCGGCTCCGGCAGCGGAAAAGAAGGAAGCTGCACCCGCACCAGCACCTGAAAAGAAGGAAGCAGCTCCTGCCGAAGCTAAGCTTGCTTCCATGAAGGGCAAAGTAGAAATGGGCGGCGAAGCGATCCTTCTTAAGACTGAAGACGGTAAGGAATTCAAACTGGAAGGCGAAGGTCTAAAGGATTACATTGGAAAGCAGGTTCAGGTAACCGGTGCTCTTGATGAAGCTACCAAGACCCTGAAAGTAAAAGAAATTAAACCTGCTCAGTAAACGAATATTACAGTAATCTAACGAGATAGGGGGAATTCGGGTAGAATTCCCCCTTTTTAATTTCTGGTTTCCCTCCCGGATTTCTATCCGGTGAACGCTTTGTTATCGAGCATCATTTTATCCTTGCCCCGAGAAGTGCACTATTAACCTGTATCTACTTGACTTTGTGAATTTATGAGTGTTGTGTTTTTGCTTGAACTTTACATAATCTAGTATCAAAATTTATATGATTTTTTCTGGTTATTTTGGGGCATTTTGGGGTTCAGGATGTCAAACTTTTTTTTATCAGGTGAAAGGAGGGCTTAGGTATGGAAGAAGAAAAACGCGAAATTATTGGGGAGGATTGGTTAGCTTTTCTAATTGCAATCGTAATCTTTGCCATTTCTTTGCTTTCCTACACAGGTGTTGATGTATTTGGTTGGGCGGTTTCTACTAAACAGTGGACGGATATTTCCAAAGCGATTGGTCCAGTGTCAGGTTCTTATGTCCCGTTGAAAGGCCAGATTACCAAAATTGACGGGAACAAGGTAACCATCAAAAAGTCTGATGGAAAGGAAGAGACCATTACCGTAAAGGATGCCACGGGGCTAAAGGTGGGAGACACTTACGAAAGACCAGGTCTGTCCGGCTTTGCCTCTCTGGTTCTAACCTATCTTTTTATGCTGGTTGTCCTCACTATTGCAGCAGCTTTCCTCAGAGCTCACATAGGTAAATTCATAATAGGGTTTACCATTATTTTCTGGCTCAGTTATGCATGCTGGCTACTTGGGCATAATGCTTATATAGCTGCTACGGATGCTAAAAAAGCCGGAGTTCCCTGGGCTCTAAAGCTTACGGGAGAGGCTGGTTTTATAATTGCTCTTATTGTGGGATTAATTATTGGTAACTTCATTCCGGGGCTTGCCAATTTCATAAAAGAAGCCGTCCGTCCTGAACTTTATATCAAAACCGGAATCGGTCTTATGGGAGCTCTCCTTGGGCTCAAGTCCGCTCAGGCCTTTGGACTTGCTTCTGCCGTTCTCTTTCGAGGTCTTTGCGCAATAATAGAGGCATATCTGATTTACTGGGCTCTTGTTTATCTTATTGCTCGTAAATACTTCAAGTTTAATCGTGAGTGGGCGGCTCCTCTTGCTTCTGGTATATCCATCTGCGGTGTTTCTGCCGCAATCGCCACAGGTGGTGCTATTAAAGCCAGACCGGTCGTTCCCATTATGGTTTCTTCTCTTGTAGTTATTTTTGCCGTTGTCGAGCTTATCATATTGCCGTTCCTGGCTCAGAACTTCCTGTACAAAGAACCTATGGTTGCCGGCGCATGGATGGGACTTGCCGTTAAGACAGATGGCGCCGCCTTCGCCGCAGGAGCCGTAACGGATGCTCTCATTCGAGCGAAAGCTGAAATTGCTCAGGGTATCAAATACGAAGAAGGCTGGATAATGATGGCCGCAACAACCACGAAGCTTTTCATTGATATTTTCATCAGTATCTGGGCTTTTATCCTTGCGATAATCTGGTGCGCTCGGATTGAATGCAAACCGGGAGAACAGGTGCAGGCTATCGAAATCTGGCGACGTTTCCCCAAATTCGTTCTGGCTTATGCCATAACCTTCATTATTATGCTGATCATAGCTGCCCAAGTTGTGCCCAAGGTAACACCTGTGGAAAACGAGATAAAGGCTTTGAACAAAGAGATTACAGCAATGGAGAAAAAGCTTGCCGGGATAGAGGATCCGGCTCAAAAGGATGAACTGAAAGCAAAGATTGCGGAAAAGAAAGATAAGGTAAAAGCTCTGGAAGCTCAAATTAAAGCCCCCAAACAGATTATAAAAGAATCACAGATGGCCACAGACGGCACGAATGCTTTCCGTGTGTTGTTCTTCCTGATCACATTCTTCACGATTGGAGTAGTTTCTAAT
>CAZWJX010000154.1:0-1958 GCA_964634695.1 uncultured Syntrophobacterales bacterium
CCTAAAAGTAATTCTATGTCAAATACTTATAAGCCAGTTTCGGGCCACCCCCCACATCTCGATTTTCAAACCGTATTTTTACCCCCTTAAAGAGCATCCAGATAGAGCCTAAGGTATTGTAACAACTTAAAAAGTGTTTTCCGGGCCACCCCGGAAAGCTGAATTCAATAATTTCAATACCTTAGCCAGAATCGGCAAAAAAGCCCGGAGGTCGCCCGGAAAATGAGCCTAAGATTCTGTTTTCAAAGAACATTTCCGGCAAAGCCGTCTTATACAAGCCTGAACTCTTCGTCTTTCGGTTCGATACCAAGACCGGAAATCGCTACCTTCTTTAAACAACTCCCGCACTGAGCATAATACCTTACACTGTCAGTTGTCACATCAATCAGAGCTTCAAGACGCTTACGGAGTCTTAATAGACGATCGTCCGAAAGATCAGGACACTCAAAAACCGATTTCTGTACCCGGTATCCGTATCCCTTAAGGACCTTCACCACTCTGTATCTGATCCTGTCATCGCTTATATCAAAAGCTACCACGTAAAACATCGCTAATCTCTCCCTTAAACCACTTCCCACCAGGGAAAGGGATCGTATTCTGGTCTCTTTTCCAGAACCCAGTCCAGAAAGCGCCTTGCCTGATCGTAAATCAGTTGTCTGTAAGTCTGGTGTTCACCCGTAAAGGGCGATTTTATTCTCTGTGACATCCAGGCTTCATAGGCTCTGATAAAAGCTCTCATAACCTCGGGTTTCATCTCAACAGGCCGTAAAGGCTCTTTTTCCTCCTGCTCATCACCTGAGCTTTCATCCAGAGGATCAATCCTGTAAACAAAATCATCCGGCTTAACGATCCTTCTGTTGATCATAGTGAGAATCAACCGGTCTCCAAGAAATGTCCGCCACTCTTCGACAAGATCACAGGCAAGAGAAGGTCTCCCGTATTCAATAGTGTGCAGAGCACCAAGGTAAGGATCCAGCCCAACAACCTGTATCGCCGTAAGAACTTCGTTAGTAAGAAGCGTATAAACAAACGATAGCATGGCATTCACAGGATCAAGAGGTGGTCGGCGGTTCCTGCCTTCAAAGAAAAAACCATCCACCAGTATCAGATCTTTAAAGGCATCAAAGTAAATACGCGAAGCCCTGCCTTCGATTCCTATGAGAAGATCCATATTGCGCTCTTTTCCCGCAATGCCAGCAAGCCCCCTGAGTTGAAGCCCTGACCGTCTTAGCCTTTCCCTGCTTCGTGCCACCTTGCGGCGAAGAAGGAAATAACCTTCGTTCAGAATTTTTGCCGACACAATCCTTGACGCCAATCCCGCCTTTACGTCAGGGTTATTTAACAGCAGATACTGACGCATCCTGCGCTCCACGTGCTTATGTTCATTAACCATCAGGCGGGCTCGAAAACGCCCTTCTGGAGTAATGAGCACGGTCTCAATCCGGCGGCGTATCAGTTCATCCAGAACAGCACCGCTCATGGAAGAACGACCAATGATGGTAAGTTGTTCGAGCTGGTCGAGGGAGACTTCGTCAAGTATCTGATCGCCCTTAAGCACTTTGAGTACTAAACCGTCCTTTCGCAGGTAGCATCCCTGAGCAAGGATGTAGACGCGCTTCATCGCTCTGAATCCTCTTGCTTCGGAAGAAAACGTTCAACAGCAAGGATCGCAGTTCGAAGAAAATTCAAAGCATCCTGAAGGTTCGTTACGCGAGCACATACGGGGGAGCGGTCTTTTCCCTCTTCCTGCCACTGTGGAACGTGCAAAAGAGGATGACTGTAGTCAGAGGAGTTTTCAAAAATGCAGAAGTCTCCCACCACATCAAGAAGGCGATGGATTGTCCTGCAGCCAAGAGGCGTACCACGGACTCGTGACATTTTATAGTCCAGAAGATGCGGATTGTAGTCGGGAAGATGCTTTAGAAGGTAGTGCAAAAGCAGACGCCCTCGAGGTAGAA
>CAZWJX010000154.1:1968-6055 GCA_964634695.1 uncultured Syntrophobacterales bacterium
TATGGTCCCGAGCAATACCTTTTCTTCTCTCACCGTTATGCTTCGCCCTGTGCGGCAATCGTGTATAAGCTGGCCCAGAACATTACACCTGCTTGAAAGTGCCGCAAGTTCAGGATAAGCCTCTGCCCATTTTTCATCTTTCGGATGAACGGTGATTTCCCGGGCGGCGGCAAGAGCACACGATTCAATGGAACCGGGTGGAATTCTCGGCACTTTTAAAAGCCATGCAAGCTGGGCATTAAGAGACCTATCCTTTTCCCCGATGAAAAAAGACTGTTTTCCTGTGACTCTGTGAACTCCAAGAGGAAGTTTTACCAGGTTCCCGAAGCCTTTGCCGGTGGCTCTGTCCTGTTTCGGAAACACTTCCAGCTTAAAACAACGAAGGTCCCTGGAGAAACTTTCAGCAATGGGTATCAGAGCTTTTCTCACAATGGATGCAGGAACAGGTTCAGAAAAGGAAAACCAGAAATGGTATCCCTTCCCGCCGCTGAATTCCACAAAACAGGGAATGCCTCGACTTGCCGCAGTTTCTGGAAGACGTCGCAACAGATAGGCATTTTCTTGCTTGAAGAGCTTACGGTCTTCCTGAGATATTTTCCCTTTGAGAAAGTCGGAACGGCAGTCCACGTCAATAACACCGAGGCTTACCGTGTTGTCGTGATGGAGCAAATAAATCCCGTATGTGTGCTTGCATCGAAGATGATCCACCACGTCCTGTTCCGATAACGGGCGTCGCACAGGGGTATAGCCCTGAACTCCCCGTTCCCGGTCAACCCACTGACGTGCAAAGCAATCTTCCCGCCCTTTAAAGATTTCCATGTAATTGGCGACGTAGGACGCAAAAGTTCTGAATTCATCAAATGGCTTTGAAATGCCGTCCCTTGCCGGAGAATCAAAATATGCTTCAAGGTTAAAGTCGTCCGCTGCGGGGGAAGCATCAGAAGATCTGGCTATGAGAAATTCCAGAAGTTTCGTCTTGGCTTCCCATGCAGGAAGATAGTGCGGGTGTTCTTTGAGAACCCATTCGATAATGCGAAGGCTGAGTTCGTGTTTTCCCATAGCCTGAGCCACTTCAACCCATTCGATAGCCTTATCAGGGGGAAGCTTCCGCCAGACGTTTTCATTTTCAACGAGACGTTCTGCTTTCCCGAGTTCCTTCTCGCCCAGAACAAAGGTTTTCAGGCGCCGGAGAACCAGATCCCAGTCGATTTTCGATCTTTCGGTAGCGCCGGGTGCAGAATTTTTCCTGTTTTCCTGATTCATATGGTTAACCTCTATCCGTCGTTATGTCACAACCGCCCGGCTTTACAGCTTTGCCACCTCTTGCCTGAGTTTGCGGAGATGAGGATACAGGGGATTGAAATGGTATAGCTCTTCAACGGCCTTTTCCGCCTCTGCCCTTTTTCCCATCTTGATGAAGATAACAGCTTTCCAGAAAAGTGCTTCGTGGTAAGGCTTTCCATAGGTTTTGTAGAAGAACTCATCAGCCCGTTCGGCATATTCGAGGGCTTTGTCGAGAGCGGAGTTTTTCAGTTCCAGCCTTGTCAGACGAATCCATGCCTTATGCTGTCCGAGGCGATCTCGTTCTGTAGCTCGAAGCAGCACATGCCGTGCCTGATCAATCTGACCAAGAGCAACAAGAATGTCGGCCTGAGTCCAGAGCACGTAAGGACGTCGAGACTTTTTTGGAATGCGAGAAATCATTTCAAGGGCAAGGGTCTCTTTCTTCTCGGCGAGAAGGGCTCTCGCCAGAAGTTCAAATACGTAGTCGTGATGCTCGGGATCTGCCTCCACAACGGCTCTTTCCAGCGCCTGAATCGCTCTTTCCGCAAAGCGAGCTTCAAAGAGGATTTTCCCGAGAGTGTAATAGACATTAACGGATGAAATGTACTGCGTGGAAGCATTTTCGTTAATGCAACGTTCAATGCTGGTGATGGCGGAAGCGATCTGCCCGGTCTCAAGATAGCATAGAGCCGTCTGATAAAGCGCCTTGACGTAGTTTTTACGTTCCTGATGACGCTTTTTTTGAGTTTCATCATCAAAGCTTTCCCAGTTCTCCACAGCTCTTTTGAACAAGGGAAGAGCTCTGTCCGGCTTTTGTTGAACAGTCTTGAAAAGCATGCCGTGGCGATAAAAAACCGTTACGCTGTCCGGCCGGAGTTCCTCCGCTCTGGTAAAAGAACGATGGGCAAGTTCGAGACGTTTTTTACGAATTTCTCGCGTAAGAAGTATCTTACGGTTTTTGTCGTCGAGAAGGCTCTTGTAACAGACAAAAGCCAGTCGGGAATGACTGTGAAATACATCGGGGGCGATCTTTGCAAGCTTCAGGGCAAGATCTATCGCGTCATCGTAGCGGTCAAGCTGGCAGAGCGCAAAGACCACTTCACTCTGAAGAATATCAGCAGATTCGGTTGCAGCAAGATGCGGAAGCTTTTCTTCCAGTGGGTGGCAAAGTTCGATTATATCGTTCCACCGGTTTTCACGCTTCAAGGCTGTAACTTCGTTTATGAATCTTCCTAGGTCTCGCTGGAGTTCGGAAGGCGAAATGCCGTCTTCGATCAAACCGGTTATGAAATCTTCTTCCGGTTCCTCATGGTATCTTTCTTGGGTGGGAAAAGAAATAATCTGGGCGGCTTCTTTGTCCATGGATCACCTCGCAATTTACGTTTACCTTGCAACTATTTCTAAGGGATTGAGAAAGGAGTTTTCAAAATGAACTGATTATTATCGTGCCTCTGTTGAAAAAAAGTTCCATAAGATCGTAATAAACAAATGAGGAACAAATTTCCGGCAGAGGAGTAAGTTATGGAAAAGGTTAAAAGGGATCCCTATTTCTGGTGTTTGCCTTTAGAAGTAAAGCTAAGAGCCACCAGCACGATATGCCTCCCGCCCTATCCCGGCAGCACCATACGGGGAAGTCTGGGAATGGCGCTTCTCAAAATTTCCTGTGTGCTGAGACATCAGCAGTGCCCCGACTGTCCTTTAGGTTCTCGATGCGTGTACAGGTATATTTTCGAGACCTCGCTTGATAGGGACAGCGAAGAAAACAAAAGATATTCCAGTGCGCCCCACCCTTTTGTGCTGGATGTTGATTACTTCAACCATGGAGATGAAAAAATTATTGAGGCTGGAGAGAATTTCTCTTTCAAGATAACGCTTATCGGTGAAGGCACCTATTATGCTCCCCACCTTATAAACGCTTTTTCGGTTATGGGTGAAATGGGAATAGGAAAAGGAAGAGGGAAGTTCGATGTGGAAAAGGTTACTTCGGGGAGAGAAATAATCTACGATGGCGAAGCATTCCACTGGCCGCAAAGCTATCTTACGTGGGAAAAAGCCGTTAGCGTGGCAAAGAATGAGTGCGTCGATAGACTTTCTCTTAGCTTCCTTACTCCGCTTCGATTAGTTTTTCGCAAGGAATTTGTGAAGACACCAGAGTTTCATACGCTTATAGGTAATCTTATTCAAAGGGTAGAAAATTTGTCCCGGTTTCATTGCAACTCGGGTGTTTCAATTTTAGGGAATGATCTTATAGAGAAAGCCAGGGCCATACGGCTCGTTGAAAATAAAACTTCATGGCTCGACTGGGAAAGGTACTCACACAGGAAACAAAGACGAATGAAGCTGGGAGGAATTGTCGGCAGTGCCGTTTATGAGGGAGACTTTTCGGATCTCATGGCACTCATAATTCTCGGAGAATGGGTTCATGTTGGGAAAGGAACCAGTTTTGGGCTCGGGAAAATAAAACGGTTGTAAAAATCCCCGAATGATTGCTCTGCTACGTCCGTATTCTTATACCGTCATTGCGAGGAGCGAAGCGACGAAGCAATCTCGTCATTGTCTTCCCCCGTGTCATTGCGAGCCCGAACGGAGTGAGGGCGAAGCAATCTCGTCATTGCGAGCGAAGCGAAGCAATCTCTCATTGCGTTCTCTTGAGATTGCCACGGCTGCCTTGCGGCAGCCTCGCAATGACACACACATTCGTCATTGCGAGGAGCAAAGCGACGAAGCAATCTCGTCATTGTCTTCCCCTGTGTCATTGCGAGCCCGAACGGAGTGAGGGCGAAGCAATCTCTTGAGATTGCCA
>CAZWJX010000155.1:0-6014 GCA_964634695.1 uncultured Syntrophobacterales bacterium
GAAAGTATCCTGTGCAAATTAAGAAGCACAATCAGTTTATCTTCCATCTTTATAACGCCATCAAAATATTCACCCCCAATTTGCTGTTTCAAAACATCAGGAACAGGTTTAACAGAACTTTGTGGAACCTTAATGATGCCTTTTACTCCATCCACAATAAATCCCGTCCATTTCCCTTCCAGAGTTATTATCAGAACACGAGTAAAACGATCCAGAGGCTTGTGTTCTCTACCGGCAATTCTTAGACGCTTTCTCAAATCAATAACGGGCACGATTCTGCCTCTAAGATGTATAATGCCCTCTACAAAATCTGGAGCGTTCGGAACCGGAGCCATAGCCGGAAGTCTAATAACTTCACGAACCCTAGTAATATCGACAGCAAAATCCTCATCAGCCACAACGAAGTTCACAAAACTCCTTAGAGTTACTACAACCTGTTTACTGTAGGTAACTGACCTGACGATCTCTTCTGGCATTTTAACGACTCCCTGATTTGTTTTAAAAAATTACCTAAACCAACTATTTTTGATATTCCTCCAGGACCTAATGAGATCTTCAAGTCCTTCTGCTTTTATACCTATTCCTCTCTCCTGAAGTTTAATAGACAGTCCTGGATACAAACATTTATCCGCTCTGAGATAAAATACCGCCATTTCTCTTCTGGTGCACTGCTCAAAAACTTCCGCATCTTCTTCGTTTCCAGAAATTCCAGAAACCACGGTCCTGGATCCAAAAACATCCCACGCAGAGTTAATAAGATTTAGCAACACGTCAGTTCTTGAAACGCTTACGTTTTCTGAGCAACCCGGTTTGAAACCTATAGCAAGAACGTCATTCTGCCTGGAGATCACACACAACCGATCCTGAGCGCAAATATAATGACATTTATTCTTGAGGATGATAGGAGTTTCATTTACCAGCTCAATATCACCCTGGCAATCCATCTTAATATAAGTTACAAGCTCTCGAAGAGCCTCAAACCTGACAGGTAATATAGAAACCATCGTAGCTTCCCAATCGAGTGAATCAAGAAGGAACAACATCTTAATAAAATGAGAAAAGCTTCCGGCCCCAAAAACATTTATAAAAAGCCCCTCTAGAGTAGCAGTATCGCCAATACCGCTTTCTTCTCTAACACCATTTACTTTATTTTTCGAACTTTCACCGTGAGATTTTCTAATATATCGAACCTCATCTAACTGAACCTGAGCTGCTCGAGCAAGTCTGTTCAATATCTCCTTTGTGTTAAGTTCCATTTCTTGCAAACTGAAATTCTTTGGTTTTTCAATAACATCTATAGCACCAAATTTGAAAGCATCGTATGTCATCTTAGAGCTTTCGGTGGTAAAAGCGCTTAAAACGACTACAGGCTTAGGATTCTGTATCATAATTCTTTTCAGAGCACTGAGACCATCCATGCGTGGCATTTCTAAATCAAGAGTAATAACATCCAGATCGTAAGCTTCTAAAGCTTCTAAGCACTCAATACCATCTCTGGCTGTTGCCACAACGTCGAATCTTTCATCACGACCAACTAAGCGAGTCAGGACCTTAAGGAAAAAAGGAGCATCGTCAACTATTAAAACACGATAAGGCCTGGGAGGCGGCTCATTCACTGCAGTATCAATACTTGCAACGTATGTTGTATGATCTGTTTCGGAAACTGCTAACGGGATAGCATCACCAAGGGATATAATTCTATTAACAAAAAACAGTGTTCTGACCGGGCTTGCTGTAGAAGCCTCGAGTAAAGCATCTATTGACATAATTTGTTTGGAAAGCATCGTGCAAATAACCTTATAATGATCGAAGAAAGGATCTGCCGGATCATCTAAAGCGCAATGGGAGGTTTTTAATTCTATCATCGTTTTAAAAGAGTCGATTATCTTAAAAATGTGGAGATTTTCTTTTATCAGAGCATGATAATCTTCGAGTATCACAAGAACCGGCCATTGATCGGGAATCTGGTCTCCACCGGAGAAACCTGCCAGTAAACCCGGTTCCCATATAAAAACGCCCTCTCTCCATGAGAGAAAATCATATAAAGCGTCTACGCCACCAATGTGTCTGGATACGGCTTTCGTTAGATATCCTTTTTCTATTTTAAATTTAGCGTTAGCTCCATCACCCCTTACAGCCGACAACAGCCCCGAAGAATTATACAACCCTAACGACATAACGACTTCGAGAGCACTTACGTTTTCAAGTTTTCCATCGAAAGAAATATTGAAATCCAATTTTACTGGTTTAAAAGCCGAAATCTGCTCAATCCAGCTACTAAAGGAGGCCGCACTCCATTGGAGCTGAACATTATCAAGTCTATTTCGGGGCCACAATATTGAATCAAAAAGAGCTATACCATCACCCCATATCCAGCAAGGAATTCTATAAGTTTCAGGATCGAAGCGCCATTTTAGCAATTCTTCGAAACCCTCGATGTGACCTTTTGTTACTTTTGCACATATTCCTTTAACGCTATCCTTTTGAAATCCATCTTTCTCAAGAAATCTATTCAAAAAATGCAACTCATCCGGGGAAAATGATTCTTTTCCGATAAGAATCAATCCTCCATGCATTTTCACACATCTCCTCCCCCGGTTATTTATTTCGAAATTTTTTGATAAATTTTTAATATTGTATCAAAAAATTGACTGCTGGTATTAAGAACGTCGGTTGGATCCTTAAAACCGCTAATCCCGCACTTGACCAGTGCTTCATTGCTTGTAGCAATCCCCAGCAGTGCTTTCTTTATTTGTTCCCTTTCCTGAGCAGTTAAATCTGACGCTCTAGCTACCACCAGCCATTCTGGCCATAGGGGGGTAGAATGGACGTAAGGGAAATTGTCATCCACCTTGTGAAGAATCTTTAGACTATTCGAACTAACCTTTTTTTCCGAGATAAGCTTTTCTATTATTCCCGTTCTAACAATTCCGGCATCAACTGTTCCGTTCATGACTGCAAATACAACATTATCCTGATTTTTTAATTCTTTGATTGTTATCTGCTCGATCTTTACCCCTTCCTGTTCCAGTAGAGCAAGCCCTCCCAGTCCACCTCCTAAAGAAAATCGGCTTGCAATTCCAACAGTTTTACCGCTCAGTTCGCCAAGAGTCTTTACAGGACTATCTGCCTTCGCAATAATTGCACTTCCGTAGCGATCACCAGCTTCTCCTTTGGTCTTCTGGACAATCATGGCAATCGGTGTCAATTGAGCTTTGTCCCTACTAAGGAAAAATATCAAAGAATTGGTCAATGCAAGATTTACTTTTCCTGTTTCAATCCATTGAACACTGGTGGAAAAGTCCATTGGAACAACTTTAACCTTACTGTTAAGAGTCTTTGAAAGGAGTTCGCCAAGAGGTTCCCATCTTTTCAATGTAGAGATAGGTTCATCAACATATGTAACTCCTAAACTTAATTCTTTTGTCTCTGCAAACAAAACTCCTGCAACCACGGAGACCAAAAACATACAAGCAAGTACAGATACAGCAGATAGTTTGCGACTTACTCCAATTCTAATCATCCACTGCCTCCTCTCTCCGAACCATTATCTCCCGGATTCGAGCCGCACCTCCCAGCATTTTTTCAACCGCCAGAAGAATCTGGGTCGTGCTTCGCCATCGCTTTGCCGGAAAAGTATGAAGGCAGTTCATAATGAGCTCGCTCAACTCTTCTGGCAGATCGGGTCTTACCACCTGAGGAGGTATAGGCTTCTGATCACAATGAAGCATCTCTATTTCTTCTACAGATTCACCCGTAAAGGGATTAACTCCTGTTAGTATTTCATAAAACAAAACCCCGAATTGATATACATCAGTGCAAACAAGAGGTTTTTTAGAACTCCACAAATAGGATCTGAATTGCTCAGGTGCCCTATAAGATAGAAAGGATAAAGGTAACATCCGGTAACTGGTAAGATGAGGGCAGGAGTTAGTTAACATGTGCCACAAACCACCGTAAGCTAACACCACCCTGCCACGATTAGTGAAAAAAACACGAGAAGGGCGAAGATCCAGATGATATATTTTCCTTTTCTGTTTGTCCTTTGCCAGATGAAGATGAAGATATCCCAGTCCTTCAAGAATCTGATATCCGATTGCTAAAGCCTCGTCAATATTTGTTCTACCCTTTCTATTGGCCAAATAATCGACGAGAGAATAATCGTAATTAGTGCGAATGATAAACAGGGTCCCATCATTTGAAACGGCGAGATCATCGGGAATGGCCAAGTATTCAGAATCCATCATCATGTTAATGTAACACCAGTCAACAAATGATTCTTGCTTCACACAACTCCACCAGGAAGGGTTCAAGGTAAGAGCGACAAATCGTCTGTCATCGGTTAATCTGGAAACTTCAAAAACGGCCCATGTATTTCCAACCTGTAACAACTCACCCACTCTGTAACTATGGATGGTCTGAGCCCATGGCAATTCTTTTTGCCATTCCCAGGATTTTAACACCTCCCCAACATACTTGGATAAATTATCCAGATGATAAACGAGCAATAGAGATGATTCTTTTTCGGTCGCTTCCAACCTTCCTTTATTTAAGGACAGTTTGTCCATGAATTTTCTTTGGCGACATCTCACAATCTTATCGAAAATTCTCTTCCTGGTTTCTGCACCAAGGTCAGGAAGGTTATAAACGATCTGGTAATATTCCAGCGCTTCCTGGTATCGACCAAGTTTGTAAGCACAGTCCCCGCAATATTCATAACATTCTTCCACTCTGTAGCCGGTAGCTGCAACTAGTTTGAATATATTAATGGCTTCTTCCCAGCCATGAATGCTCATAAGATTTTTCGCATAATTGAACTGATCTCCCGGATCGCCCTCAAAGAAATTGCTACTAATCGAAACCGTCTTATCAACTTCTACTGATGGAACTTCACTACTATCCTTCACAGTTCTGTATGATGTTTTTTCAGGAAGATATTCCTTAAATTCATCCTCTATCAGCAGTAAAAAATTGGTTCTGGCATCCTTGCCTATTTGTGGATTAGTCTCAATTAAGTCAATTATTTCCTTAACAAGTTCTTTTACTATGTCATCAAGCCCCTGGTCACGATAAAGTTTTATTTCATTGATTTTATCCAGCACATACTTATACACGTCGGATGTATTATTAACATTCATAGAAAGAACATTATCTCCTTTACCGCTGTAACTCGGTAGCTTGCCAAATTCTTTCTCGCCCTTCATGGAAGGTCTAGTCCTGTTATGAGAGATTCTGCTTCGGTTAGTCCGTTTTACAAACGATTCTTAAAGATACATTGAAACGTCAGTTGTGTTTCTTATTAACTACTTCTTCCATAGCATCAGATCATTTATAAAAGGTCGTCAATATTTATAACATCTACATTCTTATATTGATCAAGATCAGCCACAGCGATTACCCCCGGTTTCTTTACAACTTTCAAGGCTCTGACAGGCAGAGGATCTCCTTTTATAACGGAATCCACAATAAACACAATATTTCGCTTACCATTAGATATAAAAACTATAACCCCTCCGTATTCACTTCCATACCTTGGCAGATTAAATTTCTGCCTAATATCGACGTATTTAAAAACCATCGATTTTAACTCTTTATCATTTTTTTGACGCCAGATACCCATAACTCCATGCTTGATACTCTTAAAAAACGGCTTCACATCCTTGAGGGTTCCAACCCCTTTTGATGTCAGAGATATCGCTTTACTGGAGGAAATCTGATCGTATTTAACAATTTGATCTGGTATAATACCAAAATATTTGCCCTGACACAAAACTAAATTCAATTCTTTTACAGTCAACGCTTCAGCTGCTACCTCCTTTACCTCCTTTTTCAACTCTTCCGGTTCTGCACTTTTAACTCCCGGTTCAATCATATCCGACAGACCCGATAAAATTTCTGGTTGAGGTGGCTGAGTCGCCCTGGCAAAATCATAATCCTTCAAAATAGCCTGAACGATAGAATCTGCGCTCGATTCTAATAGAGTTTCCAGCATGCCGGCTTTTTTCGCACAATTT
>CAZWJX010000156.1:0-3216 GCA_964634695.1 uncultured Syntrophobacterales bacterium
ACTATGAGAATGTCGTAATCGTCGGGAATATCCAAAACGAACTTTTCAGAATCGGCCGATGAAGATTCTTCACTATATTCGTCTTCTTCTTTCTCCTCGTATTTCTGGAGCACATCGTAGGGTATGGAAACCTTATGGACGTTGTAACCACGAGATGACAGAGTTTGATAAAAAATGTCTTCCTGGATCGGTCCGCCGGCTACTATAGCTACAGGTCCATCGCCGCTTTCCAGAGCTTTTTCCACATCTTCCGTAATAAGCTCTGTCCGGGATGGATCTTCCATAAGTTTCTGAAACATACCGAGGTAATCGGCCCGTGATCTATAATCGTAGTTAAAATTGGTAGGCTTGGCTACCACTTCTGCTTTTATGATTCCACAGCCTTCACGAGCGCTTCTGGCATCTATGGTAAAGACGGGTTCACCTATATAGAATCGAACTATCTGTGAATGCTTATCATGATGACTGAACTCGTGACAGAGACCAAGCATATACATTGAATCAAATCGTGGAATAATTTGAGTAATTACTCTGGTAGGACAACGATGAGCGTCGTCCAGAATGATATAGCCAAACTGATCGGCGAGTTCTTCCCAGTATTTCATTACTTCACTTATGTGAGCTATGGTGACTCTTTCACCTATGGTTTTTTTGCCCTGAATGTATAGCCCTATTTCCTTTTCAGGTATCTGCAAAAAGATCTGAAGTTTCTTATACCAGCTTTCCAGAAGTTCAAGCTTGGGTATCATAATGAGCGTAGGCTGTTTCCTCTCGCTTATAGTGTAAAGCGCTATGACCGTCTTTCCGGTCTTATATCCACCAACTATTGTGGCAAAGTCTCGCTCCAGAATCGCTTCAGCCGCCTGTTGCTGGTATTCCTTGAGATAACCGTGAAATTCTACGTCAATGGGCGGAAATGATCTTCTTATGTCTATCACTTTGTAGGGCTGGCGAAATTTCTGGCATAGATTTATCAGTTCATAGTAGAAACCTCTCGGGATGATATAATAGCCTCGAACTTTACGAATGCATGAAATTGTTGGCGGAATATTTCCAATCCACAGACCGGCGTTATGGCGCTGTTCATATTCCGGATTTGTAAAAACGAGCCTTTCATAAAGTTTTCTTTCAAGAAGCGGAGAGAGTCCTCGAGCTGGAATCTTGATCGTTTCACCCAGTTGAATCGGAATGGCCCTTGACTGCATTTCTTCTGTTCCTCCGGTGATTCCAGATTAAGCTTGATATAAAGTGTGATCATTTGCATTGTAGCACGGGAATCGCAGATTACAAATTTAATATGATGGAAGGATGAACAAAATGGAAGATGATAGAACTCGACAATCGTGGGTCGACACTTTTGTGCAACTGGCATCGGAATTTGGCGAAAAGAACCGGCAGCTTTCAGAAGCAATAGCAGATATGCCATCCCGTAATGTCATGTTGTTTTTACAGCGCCACGCCGATGTTACTATAAATGCTTTCCGAAATGCGCAGTCTAACCTGTTTAAAATCCTGAGAGAGGAAGATTACAATCTGGAATCAATCCGCCATCTCTTTATTGAGATTAGCAGACGGTTTGATGAATTGCAGATATTGTTTTTTGCAGTTATGGAACAGCTTGACAGGGCAGATAATTCAGAGGCTGGCAGTTCCGGGTGAAATCGTCAGAGTGATCCTGTGCCGGTCTATGCCTTTGCAGGAAGCACCGTGTCTCAATTGTGTGTCGGGAGCCGCTATTTTGTTATAATTCGGCTATTCTAAATTATGAGCTATGTCCTGCCGGCACATCTTATCGTAGCATTCTCTTGCAACGCAGCGGTCGTCAAAAGGTATTTTATCTCGACCGATAATCTGGTATGTTTCATGCCCCTTTCCGCCTATGAATATTACATCTCCTGGCTGAGCAATATGCAAAGCACGGTTTATTGCCTTTTTCCTGTCAACAATCACGTAGTAAAAGCGGCTTGATAACACACTCTGTTGTGATTTCTCATCGGAATTGAGCTTTGCCCAATCGGAAGGCATCCCTGTCAGTATGTCGTTTATGATCTTTTGAGGATCTTCCGTCCGGGGATTATCGCTTGTTATTATGACGATGTCGGAATATCTGGCCGCCACCTCTGCCATGACCGGCCTCTTTGTTCGATCTCGGTCTCCTCCGCAGCCAAAAACCGTGATCACCCGGTTTGGAGCCCATTCCTTGATGCAGGATAAAGCTTTTTCCATGGCATCCGGCGTATGAGCGTAGTCAACGATCACATGGAAGGGGGCGTTGATCGGAACTTTCTCAAGCCTTCCGTCCACACCTCTTACCGATTTTATGCCGTTGGTAATATCTTCAACAGACAGTCCCGACGCTACTGCGGCTCCTATTGCTGCCAGCATGTTGTAGATGTTCAGTCGCCCGAGAAGGTTTGACTCAATAAAAATCTCGCCAACAGAGGTTCTGACCGTCATCGAAGTTCCTTCAGCGCTGCAACGGTAAGATAAAGGTCTGATAGTGGCCGATTCACTTCTTATGCCGTAGGTAAGAATTTCAATTTTTCTCCCGTGCAGCATTTCGACAAGACGTGCGCCGTAGGCGTCATCCACGTTAATAACGGCTTTGCCCGGAGGCCGAGTAGATTCACTGTATCCAAGATGGTCAAGAAACAGAAGGCTTTTTGCATGGAAATAATCCTCCATTGTTTTGTGATAGTCGAGGTGATCATGGGAAAGATTAGTGAAGACAGCCACATCATAGAAGGATCCGAAGATTCTTTTTTGTGAAAGAGCATGGGACGACACTTCCATGACAACGTGGGTCACGCCGTCTTCTATCATCTGAGCAAAAAGGCGCTGAAGCATGATGGGATCGGGTGTGGTAAGCGGTGCCGGTATCAGGTTTCCCATCCAGCAGTATCCAATTGTCCCCACGCGTCCCACCTCAAAACCTGCCTGTCGAAATATGGATTCGATCAGAACCGTAGTTGTGGTCTTCCCGTTCGTCCCCGTAACCCCGATTAGATGAAGTTTCTAAGTCGGAAATCCGTAGAAAGCCGATGCAGCAATGGCAAGGGCTTTCTGACTATCTGGGACGGCAATAATTGCGGCCTCACTCCGACTCCTCTCCCGGAGAAGGAAGGATAGATGTGAGGACAGCCTGTCGGACTGGACGATCGCAGCAATTGCTCCTTTTTTAAGTGCGTCTTGAATGAATAGATGTCCGTCGGTGCT
>CAZWJX010000156.1:3226-5931 GCA_964634695.1 uncultured Syntrophobacterales bacterium
CTGGTTCCCTTGACCGCTACAAACAGATCACCGCTTTTAACAAGCCGGCTGTCCGTTGTTATGCCGTTAATGACCGTTTCAGGAATTCCGGCGATGAGTTCAGCTTCAATGTTGAATCGGCGAAGAGCGTTAAGTATTTCCCCGATCGTCATCGTAAAATGCCTCCGGAGTATTGTGTTTAAGAGACTAGCACATTTACGACGTCGTGGTGCTTATTTATTTTTGTCATTGCGAACCCGAACGAAGTGAGGGCGAAGCAATCTCTCATTGTCCTCCCCCGCGTCATTGCGAGGAGCGAAGCGACGAAGCAATCTCTTTGCTTAAGAGATTGCCACGCCCGCCTTCGGCGGGCTCGCAATGACAAGTGGGAGGGGATTGCCACGGCCACTTCGTGGCCTCGCAATGACAGTGAAGAAAACGTGGCCTCGCAATGACGCTTTTCTGTGTCATCGCCATGCCCCCCTTAAACGTCGTTGCGTGGACATCTAACTACTCACACGTCGCCACTCTTCTTCATGCTTGCTCCTTGAATCGGTTGTTGCTGCTGGGGCGGCACTCCAAGATAGGGTAAAACTCTCAGCGCAATTTCTCTGAAAACAGGTCCGGCCACTACTCCGCCGTAGGTAGCTCCACGCGGGTTATGAACAACAATGGCTATGACGATTTCAGGATCTTCTACAGGAGCAAACCCGACGAAGATTGAGGCGTAATCACGTTTAGAATACCTTCCTGTTTCGGGATCGAGCTTCTGGGCAGTGCCGGTCTTCCCGCCCACTTCGTATCCGGGTGTGTGAGCAGAGACGGCCGTGCCGCCTTCTTCCGTCACTTTTTTCAGGATGCGCCTCAGAGTTTTGGCCGTTGCAGGCGATAGTATTTGTTGGTACTGTCCGTTACTTGCTTTGTCTGGGCTATTGTAACTGGCCTGCTTTATTTCTGAAGAAGCTACCGGGTCTTCCTGTTTTTTTACGATCCGTGGAACTCCCATGGCGCCGTCGTTGGCTATGGCTCCAAAGGCTCTTGCAAGCTGCAGCAGGTTTACGCTTATCCCCTGACCGAAAGCTGCCGTTGCGAGATCCAGAGGGCGCCATTTCTCCCATGGTCTTACAAGACCCGATGCTTCTCCGGGAAGATCTACTCCCGTTTCACGGCCGAAGCCGAACTTTTCGATGTAGGCAGCGTAGCGTCTGGCCCCGAAGTTGAGAGCAAGCTTTGCCGAACAGATATTGCTCGAAACCTGAATAACCTGAGTAAAGTCCAGCCACCCGTGTGGATGAACATCCCTAATCAAATGGCCCGGCACCTTGAAGGATCCGTTCTCGCAGAACATTCTGTCCGTTGGCTTTACCATCTTTTCTTCGAGAAGCGCCGCCGCAAGGATGGCCTTGAAGGTCGATCCCGGTTCGAATGTGTCAACGATGGCTCGATTTTTCCATATCTTTGGATTGCTGAGCTGGTAAAGATTGGGATCAAAGAATGGCCAGTTTGCAAGTGCGAGTATTTCAAATGTCTTTGCATTCATGACAATGGCCTGAGCCGATTCCGCCTGATATTTTTCTGCGGCTGCCATCAGTTCTTTTTCGGTGATGTACTGGATGTAGGCGTCGATAGTTAATACCAGCGCTTCGTCGTGATTTCCAGGAGAGGGAAGTTCATCGCTCTACCATAGAGGTCGGACGAGGCCGTCTCTGAGAAACCTTACCTTTTCACCCGGTGTGCGAAGAAAATCGTCGTAATATTTTTCCACGCCTTCCAGGCCGACGCCGTCCATTCCGACAAAGCCAAGCACCTGTCCGGCGAGCCATCTTTCGGGGTAGAATCGCTTTGTTTCCCGTACCAGATACAGTCCATCGATACCAAGCTGGCGGATTCTGTGGGCCTGCTGATCTGAAATAAATCTTTTGAGCACAACGAACTTTCCCGATTTTCTCATGCGATGCAGAATTTCTGACGGAGGAGAACCGATGATCGGGCCAAGAGCTGTCGCTACGGCTTCGGGATTGGCTATAAGCTTGGGGTTAACGAAGAGGGACGATTCTTCCACGGAGAGGGCAAGAGGGCGGCCGTTTCGGTCAACTATAGGACGGCGGGAGATGTTTGTTGTGAGATCGGCGTAAATCTGAGCTTCGTATCGAGCGCGCCAGTTTTCCCTTTCTATGATCTGGAACTGAAAGGCCCGGATAAGAACTGTGACAAGGCCGCATAAAACAAAAATGGATAAACAATGCAGGACGAAATCAAACCTGGAGCGCTCTTTGTCTGATTTGAGACGCTTTATGAACATGAGGACTCCAGCCCCTCGTCTTTTTCTGTGTCCTGGATTAGTTCAGGCGGTGCGGGCAAAAAAATGATTTCCTGTTGCTTTGGGGGCCTCATGGAGAATTCTTTCTCGGCGATTTCCTGAAGGTTGGTGGGGCTCGTGAGAAGGTTCCATTCGAGCTTCAATTTTTCATTTGTTCGCCTGAGTTCGAGAAGGTATTCGTACCGCTGTGAAATTATATACCCATAGCGCATCTGTTCAATTCTGAGCCATACGTAAAAAAGTGCTGTCACTGCCAGTATGAATGCCACGATAAAGTATACTATCTTCACCTCTATGTCGTCTCCGCGGTTTTTCAATCTTTTCTAATAATATGAATTGTCATGCAGGATCAACCGTTGCTCAGACCATAGTCAAATATAACATGGCCTGATTCCTGCTTCACCGA
>CAZWJX010000157.1:0-5839 GCA_964634695.1 uncultured Syntrophobacterales bacterium
CGAGCGAAGCGAAGCAATCTAACGGTAACTTAACAGATTATTGACTTTTCTGTTGCGATTATTTATACAATTTATTGATCGATCAGTCAATCAAGACTGAGATTGCGAAGAGAGGATAATGTTGCAGGAAGCAAGAGATTACAAAAAAGATCGGGATTCGGAATTAACCCGGAAGCTGATACTTGATGCAGCTGAAAGGCTTTTTTCCGAACGGGGATTTGCCGGAACTTCCGTAAGAGACATATCGGACGCTTCCGGCGTCTCACAGGCGCTCATTCATCATCACTTCGGTAGCAAGAAGATGCTCTATCATGAGGTGAAGAAGCGGGCAATAGAGCGTTTCTGGGAAAGGTGGGCTCACAGAAAGACCGCAGAAGATGAACAGAAACTTCAGCCCGATAAATTTCTCTCCGAAGGAATCGAGACCTTTTTCTGGTTTGTGCGGGATAACGAAAACATTATTCGACTCAGTATCTGGGCGTGTCTTGAAGGGGATACGGATCTATGGCCCGGTGAAAAGGAGAGCATAGAAATACTGGCGCAGGAGGTGGCGAGAGCGCAGGAGGCAAAGGTTATCAATCCGGACATAGATCCAAGAATGTTCACGCTCATGATAGAAGCCGTTACCATCTTCTGGTGGCAGTATCGGTCAAATCTTGCAAAGCTCTTTATAGATGGCGATGAAAAAATTTTTGATAAAATGCTAGAAGAACTAGACCGACGATACCTCGATAATGTATTAAAACTTTTTAGCGGTTGTAGGGCAGGGGCAAAACGCGAGGAAGGAAGGGTTTAGAGGCTGGGATAAGGGATGGGGCTTATGGCGGAAGTCGCATGTAAAAGTGTCGAGCCGGATAAGCTGGAGCAATCCATCCACGAGGCGGTGGAGTGGCTGAGAAGCGCTCAGAAGCCTGAAGGTTACTGGATGGGCTGGCTTGAGTCGAACAGTTGCATGGAAGCGGAATGGCTTCTCGCTTTCCATTTTCTGGGAATCGATGATCCGGTGAAGAAAAACGGGCTGATAAACACCATACTTAATTCCCAGAGATCCGATGGTTCCTGGGAGGTTTACTACAATGCCCCTGAAGGCGATATAAACGCTACGGTTGAATGCTACGCCGCCCTTCGCTCCGCCGGTTTTTCTGCCGATCATCCGGCTCTTAAAAAAGCCCGGGACTGGATCCTTTCTCACGGCGGTATTAATTCTGTAAGAGTCTTCACTCAATGCTGGCTCGCTCTCATAGGTGAATGGCCCTGGGAAAAAACACCAACCGTTCCACCAGAGTTAATCTTTGCCCCTGCATGGTTTCCAATAAATATTTACGAATTTGCTTCATGGGCAAGAGCCACCCTTGTGCCGCTTATGATCCTGTGCGCAAGGAGGCCCGTTAAGCCGCTTCCGCCAGAGTCTAGACTTGATGAATTGTTCCCGGAAGGGCGAGAAAATATCAAACCAACTCTAAGAAAACCTGATAAGATCTTTTCATGGGACGCTTTCTTTTACTGGGCAGACAGAATACTGACCTGGTACGGTGCTTTTCCGGTAAAGCCGGGCAGAGAGGCCGCCATAAAGCTTTGCCTTGAGTGGATCATCCGGCATCAGGAAATAGACGGAGCCTGGGGAGGCATTCAACCACCGTGGGTCTACGGCCTTATCGCTTTGCATGTGGAAGGCTATCCCCTTGATCATCCGGTCATGGCTAAGGGATTACAGGCTCTCGATGAACCCCACTGGTCTTACTGGAAGGGAAATGACTGGCATGTTCAGGCCAGTAATTCTCCCGTGTGGGATACAGTGCTGGCCATGGTGGCTCTTCTCGATGTGGGGTTTGATCATCCCGGTGTTGCTCCCATGCTCAGGTCGGCCATGAAGTGGGTTCTTGATAATCAGGTCATGGAAAAAGGGGACTGGTATCATAAAGCCAAGGCCGAACCGGGCGGATGGGCTTTTGAGATGGCTAACCGCTGGTATCCCGATGTTGACGACACCGCCGTCGCCATTATCGCTCTGGCTCGTATGCTTCCATACCTTGATGCCTCTGAAGCTCAACGTGTGCGGCATTCTCTCGCCATGGCTGAAAGGTGGGTGCGGGCCCTACAGTCTTCCAACGGCGGTTGGGCAGCCTTCGACAAAGATAACACGAATAAGTTGATTACCCGCATACCTTTCTGTGATTTCGGCGAAGTGCTTGATCCCCCGAGTGTGGACGTAACGGCTCACGTCATTGAGGCCTTTGCCACTCTGGGACGAAAAGCGGGAGATCCTGCTATTAAAAAGGCTCTACGTTATATCAAGTCTGAGCAGGAAGATTGCGGAAGCTGGTTCGGAAGGTGGGGGGTCAACCACATTTACGGAACTTCTGCGGTGCTTCAGGCTCTGAAAGCACTGGGTGAAAACATGAAGGAACCCTACATCCAGAGAGCCGCCCGATGGATTGCCGAACATCAGAACGAAGATGGAGGATGGGGAGAAGTTCCGGCTTCTTACATGGATCCTTCTTTATGGGGAGTAGGTCCGAGCACTCCATCTCAAACTGCCTGGGCTATTCTGGCTCTCCTTTCCACAGGTGATCCTTCATACAAAGACGCCGTGATGCGGGGTGTGAACTTTTTGGTGAACACTCAGCAAAACGGCACGTGGGATGAACCTTACTATACTGCTACGGGGTTTCCCGGCTACGGTCACGGAGCCAGAACCGATCTTGCCCACAGGAAAGAAACTCTGGAACAGGGAATAGAACTCAGTCGTGGATTCATGATCAATTATAACATGTACCGCCACTACTTCCCTCTTATGGCTCTTGCGCGAGCTCGCTCGTATCTTTTTCACTCCTTCTGAGGCGGTAGCCTCGAGGAGTGATCATCAAGCCGTTCCACACGTAAGTCTGACTGTTTCCCACAATTACAACCGAATGCATATCAACTTCTTCAAAAGGAATTGACTCAAGGCTACAAATTAAAGCCTTCTGTCCTTCCCTCATCGCTCGCCAGACAATTCCGACGGGTGTGACAGGAGGTTTATGTTTTTTTATGACGTCAACGGCTCGCTCCAGCACGTGAGGTCTCGTAGCGCTTCGTGGATTATAGAGAACAATTATAAAATCGGCTTCAGATGCCAGAGCAAGCCTCTTTTCGATAAGTTCCCACGGAGTAAGATGATCGCTCAGGCTTATGGACGCAAAGTCATGCATTATCGGTGCACCTAGTATAGATGCGGCAGCGTTTAGAGCCGATACGCCGGGGATAATGCGAATTTTGAGCCTATTGTTGCCTTCGGATGGACTGTTCGGAACATAGTTGTTCTGTTCCAGTTCTATCGGGATCCCGTCTTCCTTGCAGAGCTCCAGAACAAGCCCTGCCATGCCGTAAATGCCGGCATCACCGCTGGAAATAAGAGCTACTCTGGCGCCGCTTAGTGCCGTGTCTATGGCTATGCGGCATCGTTCCACTTCCTGCCGCATGCCCTTGCTTATGAAAACTTTTGAAGGAAACACATCTTTTACCAGCGATACGTATGTTTTGTAACCAACAATTACATCTGCTGACCGGAGAGCTTCCATTGCTTCCGGTATCATGTATTCAGGCGCTCCTGGACCCAGGCTGACTATGGAAAGGGAACCCGGGCCACGGCCACCGTCACGTTTCTTGTTTTGTGCTTCGGGATGATCAATTGAGCCGATGGGACCAGCGCTATTGGTGCCGCTTCGCATACGCTTTTTACTCCTATGTGTTTTTCGACCATTTGTGATGGGTTCGGGACAGTTACGGACCTGAGCAAATCAGGCGAGATAAATGAAATAGGGACTCCCAGCATTCTTGCAGCTTCATGAAGTCCCTTTTCTTTTTGTTTGATTTCCACGGTCACGAGAGCCCTGATTGATCCGGTGAAAAGGTTGGCCTGTCGGAAAACTTCTTCTATGAGCGATACGATTTCATCTGGCGTTGTTCCACGGTTACAACCGACGCCTACCAGAAGATTTCGTGGATGCATACGAAGGCAATTGAGTTCTCCGGGGGGTATTTCTTCCGAGACCCAGATGCCCAGAGAATTGCTGGCTTCTAGAGCAACCAGCTTGGGTTCTGTTATTAGAGTAAGTGAAGAGTAGTGTTGCAAAAGTTTTGGAGCAATGCGCCTTTCCTGATCGAAAATCCAGAGCGGTTCATCGTCAAGAAGGCGCCTCATTACGCCTGCAAGGGTTACAGGAGAACCGGCTGGATGTTCTACGATCGTGAGTCCTTCTTCGACAGCAAGCAGATCAAGAGCAATTTTCCCTTTCACGTCGGATGATGTGGTGATGACGGGTGTAGCGCCGAGAAGTTTAGCTATGTATTTTGTCCATGCATTGGCTCCCCCGATGTGTCCTGAAAGGAGGCTGATAACAAATTCTCCTTTTTCATCCAGAACGATAACGGCAGGGTCGGTTGTCTTTTTATTGATCAATGGTGCTATGGCTCTCACAACTATGCCCGCTGCCATGATGCAGACTATCACCTGATAGTTGTTCCAGATCTGACGAAACAAAGGAACAACGCGAGTGAAAGTCTCAATTTCCAGAGGCGTTTCGGGAAGAGCTTCTCCCGCACTGCGAGACAGGTAAACCTTTGCGTTGCCTATGAGATTTGCAAGACGCACAGCCAGGTCGGCGGCTTTTCGAGTAATCGCTACAACAGCTACTCTACTAGAAGTCGTGAGCTTTTCTGAATCCATGGGAGAATTTGCCGTCGTAAAGAAGAGACCTTTTCGTTTCGTCGCGTTCTCCAAAGACCTTTCCCACAAGTATCAGAGCCTGACGGTTTATTCCGGCATCTTTAACTTTTTGGGCAATGTTGTCCAGAGTTCCGCTTATGAAAGTTTCGTCCGGCCATCCAACCCGGTATGCGACGACAACGGGAGTATCTGCGGGATACCCTTCCGATAGTTCTTTTACCAGTCGGTCGATGGATTGAACGCTGAGATAAATAGCGAGAGTTGTCCCGTGAGCTGCGAGAGACGCCAGAGATTCCCTCTCCGGCACGGGAGTTTTCCCGGCGAGCCTTGTGAGAATAAGAGTCTGCGAAACGCCGGGGACGGTGAGTTCTCGCTTGAGCCGGGCTGCTGCCGCAAAGACTGCCGACACGCCCGGAACAACTTCATATGGAATGCCCTCTCTGTCCAGCAGGGCCATCTGTTCGTGTATGGCTCCGTAAAGCGAAGGATCGCCCGAATGGAGACGAACGACCAGTTCGCCGTTACGGTAACCTTCTGTCATCAAAGCATGGGTTTCTTCCAGAGTAAGAGGCGCGCTGTCTATAAGGCGAGCATCTGCCCTGGCAGAGCAGATGAGCTCTTTCGGGACGAGGGAACCTGCATAGATTATACGGTTTGCTTCTTCAATAAGCCTTTTGCCCTTAACGGTTATAAGCTCCGGGTCTCCGGGGCCTGCTCCAACGAAATAGATACGACCGGGCATGTCTAAAGACTCCTTCAGTTGTCCGTATGAGTTGTTTGCCTCATGGTGCGGGAACAGTTTACTTTTCCAGGATGAGAGTGGCAATCGGAAAAATAAGGTTAAAAGAGAGATTGCCACGCGCCCTTCGGGCGCTCGCAATGACGGAACAAGGTGTCATTGCGAGCCGTAGCGAAGCGAAGGCGAAGCAATCTCTCATTGTCCTTCCCCCGTGTCATTGCGAGGAGTCCACCTATGGCGGACGACGAAGCAATCTCGTCATTATGTCAGTCATTGCGAGCCCGCCTGTGTCGGGCGAAGCAATCTTTCTGCGTAACAAATAAGAGATTGCCACGGCCACTTCGTGGCCTCGCAATGACACCTACACTCGTCATTTCGAGCGAAGCGAAGCA
>CAZWJX010000158.1:0-2129 GCA_964634695.1 uncultured Syntrophobacterales bacterium
GAGATTGCTTCGTCGCTTCGCTCCTCGCAATGACGGTCACGAAGAGTCATTGCGAGGCCACGAAGTGGCCGTGGCAATCTCATATTGTAGAGATTGCTTCGCCCTCACTCCCTTCGGGCTCGCAATGACACGGGGGAAAAGGAGTATTAGTAACGCACCAGCGCAACATACCAGCAAGGAGGAATAGACTGTGATACCAAGATACACCAGAGCTGAAATGGGAAACCTGTGGACTCAGGAAAATCGATACAGGAAGTGGCTTGATGTGGAACTTGCCGTATGCGAAGTGAGAGCCGAACGAGGAGAAATTCCCTGGGAAGACTGGCTGATCATCAAAGAAAAGGCGAATTTCGACCCGAAAAGAATCGATGAGCTGGAAGAGCAGACCAAACACGATGTTATCGCTTTCATAACGAACGTGGCAGAATTTGTGGGACCGCCGGCACGCTACATCCATGAAGGACTCACTTCTTCCGACGTGCTGGACACATCCCTTGCCCTTCTCCTTGTGGAAGCATCGGACATTCTGCTTAAGGATATTGACCGCCTTATGAAGGCCCTTAAAACTCAGGCTTTCAGGTGGAAAGATCTCATAATGATTGGCCGTTCTCACGGCGTCCACGCAGAACCGATAACTCTCGGGTTGAAATTCGCTCTCTGGTACGAAGAAATGAAGCGTCACAGAAAACGGATGGAAAACGCCAGAGAGTCTATCCGCGTAGGGAAAATTTCCGGGGCGGTAGGAACTTACGCTAATATCGATCCCGAAATTGAAAAAGCCGTCTGTGAAAAGCTCGGACTGAAGCCCGATCCTATAAGCACTCAGATTATTCAGAGGGACCGTCACGCCGAGTTCTTTACCACCATCGCTTTAATCGGATGCACTGTAGAAAAGATAGCCGTGGAGATTCGTCACCTTCAGAGAACAGAAGTGCGCGAAGCAGAAGAATATTTTGCGCCCGGACAGAAAGGTTCTTCCGCAATGCCACACAAAAGAAATCCCATAGGATCGGAGAATCTTTCCGGTCTGGCTCGCATTCTCAGAGCCAACGCTCTTGCGGCTATGGAAAACGTGGCACTGTGGCATGAGCGGGACATCAGCCATTCGTCGGTTGAACGGATAATAGCACCCGACAGCACCATTCTCCTCGACTACATGCTGAACCGTCTCTCCGGCATTATTGAAACTCTTACAGTCTATCCTGATAACATCGCCAGAAACCTCGCTCTCACAGGCGGGCTGTTTAATTCCCAGAGAGTCATGCTGGCCTTGACTCAGAAAGGACTTTCCCGCAACGAAGCATACGAACTGGTTCAGCGAAACGCCATGAAAGTCTGGCAGGAAGGCGGACAGCTTAAGGAAACGCTCCTGAAGGATCCTGATGTGATGACTCATCTGAGCCCGGAAGAACTCGAAAAGCTTTTCGACCTCAGGTTCTATGTCCGTCACGTGGACACAATATTTGCCCGCATATTTGACAGCGACTAAACTGTGATAAACGAGGTGAGCCAGAATGAAGCTTGACAGTGTATCCTGCGGAAATCTTCCCGATCATGCAAAGTGCACTCGATGCCGTGAGAAAGCCTTTGTGCATCTTCCGAGTCATCATGCCAATTTCTGCCGGGATTGCTTTCTTGTCTTCTTCCGAAACGCTGTAAAGAGAGCGATGAAACTATTTCCAATAAGCCCTAAAACCACCATTCTCGTCGCTGTATCGGGAGGTAAAGACTCCCTCGCCGTGTGGTCCGTTCTTAACGAACTCGGTTATCCAACCAAAGGCATTCATATAGATCTCGGCATTCCCGGCTTTTCCGAAGCCTCACGCGACGCCAGCGAACAGTTTGCACGATCTCGAGGGCTCGAACTGGCAGTTTACAGCCTGAAAGATCTTTTCGGCTTCACCATTCCCGAAATCAGACGGCGGACTCACCGTATGATCTGCTCCGTTTGCGGTATCATCAAACGCCAGTTTCTGAACCGCCTTGCCGTCAAGGAAGGTTTTTCGGTGATCGCCACAGGCCATAATCTTGACGATGAAGCAAGTCGTCTTCTGGGAAATATCCTTCGGCATAAGAACGAATACCTTGAAAAAACATATCCTTACCTCCCTGCAAGGACCGGCGTAGCT